>CAKZSB010000140.1 GCA_937920585.1 uncultured Granulosicoccaceae bacterium
GGGCCCGAGGTCATTGGTGTGCACGGTGATCTGCACGATTTCATGCATTGGGATAAACCCATCCTGACCGACTCCGGCGGGTTTCAGGTGTTCAGTCTGGCGAAGATGCGACGAATCAGCGAAGAGGGTGTGTCGTTTAGAAGTCCGATTGACGGCAGCGAAGTCTGGCTTGATCCCGAGGCGTCAATGCATATGCAGCATGTACTCGGCAGCGACATCGTGATGTGTTTCGATGAATGCACGGCGTGGCCGGCGACCGAGCGCGAGGCGCGTGACTCGATGCAGTTGTCGATGCGCTGGGCCAAGCGTTGCCGGGCGGAGCACGATCGGCTGGAGAATCCGAATATGTTGTTCGGCATTGTGCAGGGTGGCATGTATGAGCATCTGCGCGCCGAGTCAACTCAGGCGCTTGCCGAGATTGGCTTTGAGGGTTATGCGATTGGTGGCCTGGCGGTGGGTGAGCCACGCGAGGAGCGCGAGGCGATGCTCAATTGCGTAACACCTGCAATGCCCGAGCACTCTGCACGTTATCTTATGGGCGTGGGCAAGCCTGTCGATATCATCGAGGCGGTGCGGGCCGGGGTGGACATGTTCGATTGCGTGATGCCGACCCGCAATGCCCGCAACGATTCGCTATTCACTCGCGAAGGCGTGCTGAAGCTTCGCAACGCTCGCTATCGCAGCGACACGCGCCCGCTCTATGAACGCTGTGATTGCTATACCTGTCAGCACTACTCACGCGCCTATCTGCATCATCTTAGCAAGTGTGGCGAAATCCTCGGTGCGCGGCTGTGCACCATCCATAACGTACGGTTTTATCTGCGAATGATGGAAGATGTGCGTCTTGCAATCGACGAGCAGCGATTTGAATCGTTCGCCAAAGAGTTTCTCGACGGTATGAATGCGGGTATATCGAGCTAGGGAGGGAACGAGGATCGTAGCGAGGGTGTGAGATTTCGAGCAAGCTGTTTTGATCGATTGAGGCGAATAGTTATTCGTATTTAACTAAATTGATCGGAATCTCTGGCCGACAGATCGCGCCCGCTGCAAATCATCGTTCCCGGACAGGTTCCCGGGTTTGTGGCATAATCCCGCGGTTATCCTCTTTCAGATCAGGAGTGTTCAATCATGCTGGATTTTTTCATTTCCCCTGCACATGCCCAGGGCGGTGGCCAGGGATCTATTTTCAGTCTGGCGTTGCCGTTCATTCTGTTGGCAGTGTTCTACTTTCTTATGATTCGCCCTCAGCAAAAGCGGGTCAAGGAACACAAAATGATGGTCGAGGCGCTGAAGAAGGGCGATGAGATTGTCACCAATGGCGGATTGGGCGGCACCATCACCAAGGTTGCAGACGGTTTTGTGCATGTGAAGATCGCAGAAAACGTGGAAGTTAATGTGCAACAGCATGCTGTAGCGGCACTTTTGCCCAAGGGCACGCTGAAAAAAATCTAGTCTGCGCCCCTGCGCTTTGAAACCCGCCCATTGGTCCCATGTTCAAACAAGGCCGCGGGGCGGTTTCCTTTGCGCCGGCCAGCCGTGGTACCGGCTGGCCAATTGAGTAATTCTGTCTACACTCCTCACGTTCCGTAGCGATTCGGTTGGATGATCAACAAATACCCTCTTTGGAAGTACGCACTGCTGATAGTGGTGATTGGCGCCGGCGCGCTTTTCGCGCTACCGAATCTATACGGCAATGACCCGGCTGTGCAGTTGTCGCCGCGTCGGGGGGACATTTCGATCGGTCTTCGCGATGAAGCGCTGAAGCTGCTTGAACAAAACGACATCAAGGCCATTTCTGCGGATATGGACGAGAATCGCCTGACGGTGCGCTTTTCTGATGAGGAGCAGCAGCTGATCGGGCGCGATCTGATGGTCGATGCCTTCGGCGATATCCACACCATTGCACTCAACCTGGTGCCGGCAACCCCGGAGTGGCTGCGCGATATCGCCAAGCCAATGTACCTCGGGCTGGATCTGCGCGGCGGTGTCCATTTTCTGATGGAAATCGATATGGAAACTGCAATGCAGCAATCCGAAGAGAAATACATCGAGACTTTTCGGACCTTCTTGCGCGGTGAAGATATCCGCTATCGCGGTGCCAAACAGGTGGAGGGCGGTGTCTCCGTTCGCTTTTCAGAAGTTGAATTGCGCGACCGGGCCATTACCGCGCTCACGGTCGAGTTCCCGGATCTGGAGCTGAGCCCGTACGAGGAAGACGAATCGTTTTTCATTCTGGCAGCGATGTCGGAAGAGGCGCTTGAAGCCGAACGCCGCTCGGCGCTGCAGCAAAACCTGGTGACGCTGCGTAATCGTGTCAACGAACTCGGTGTGTCCGAACCCATCATTCAGCAGCAGGGGCGCGAGCGCATCGTGGTGCAGTTGCCGGGCGTGCAGGATACTACCGCGGCAAAGGAAATTCTCGGTGCCACAGCGACGCTGGAATATCGCATGGTGCACGGCACGGCGGCAGACTGGTTTACCGCTGAGGAGACGGGCAGAATCCCGCCCAATGCCAAGATGTATCGCAATCGCGAGGACGGTGGCCCGGTACTTTTGCAGCGCAGAGTTATTGTGACGGGCGATCAGATCAAAGACGCCTCATCCGGCATTGATACCCAGAGTGGCTCGCCAGCGGTGTTTATCAATCTCGATGGCGCTGGCGCCAAGCGAATGCAGGATGTGAGTTCGGAGAATATCGGCAATCTGATGGCCGTTGTTTTCATCGAAAACCGGGTCACCACCACCCGGGTGGATGGCGAGCTGGTGCGCAACAAGGAACGCGTTGAAGAGGTCATCAACATGGCGACCATTCGCGACGTGCTCAGCCATCGCTTTCAAACCACAGGGCTGGATACCGACGAGGCGCGCACGCTCGCGTTGTTGTTACGTGCCGGTGCGCTGAAAGCGCCGATCGAAATTGTTGAGGAACGCACCATTGGCCCGAGCCTCGGCCGGGATAACATTGAGAGCGGTGTTAAGTCAGTGTTGATCGGGATGGCGCTGGTGCTGATATTCATGGCGATCTACTACAAGGTTTTTGGCCTGATCGCCGACGTCGCGCTGGTTGTTAACCTCGCGCTGATCGTGGCGGTTCTGTCCTCCCTTCAGGCAACGCTAACGTTGCCAGGCATTGCCGGTATCGTTTTGACGGTGGGGATGGCTGTGGATGCCAACGTGCTCATATTTGAACGAATAAAAGAGGAGCTGCGCAATGGCAACAGTGTGCAGGCGGCAATTGACTCGGGCTACGAAAAGGCCTTTGTGACGATCGCCGATGCCAACATCACCACGTTGATTGCGGCGGTTGTGCTGTTTGTTTTTGGCACCGGTCCGATCAAGGGTTTCGCCATCACGTTGTCGATCGGCATCCTGACTTCCATGTTCACAGCAATTGTCGGTACGCGGGCTGTGGTTAACCTTCTGTACGGCGGTCGGCGCCGGCAGTCACTGCCGATCTAGGGGCTGACAATGGCCAAGAAGAAAAAAGACAGCGAAGAGACTGTTTCGAAAAAGCAGCAGGGCATCGACAATCGCTTCAATATCGTCGGTCTCAGAAAGCCGGCGATGCTGTTATCGCTTGCACTGATTCTGATCTCCATTGCCGCTCTGGCCGTGCGTGGTCTGAACTTTGGCATCGACTTTACCGGCGGCTATGTGGTCGAGGCCGGATTTGAATCATCAGCGGAGCTGTCGTCTATCCGTTCGAGCCTCGCCGAGGGAGGATTCACCGATGCGATCGTTCAGCACTTTGGCAGTGCCAGCGAAGTCATGGTTCGGATTGCACCGCGTGAAGATCTCACCAGCGCCTCGATCAGCAGCAACATTCTGCGTTTGCTTGAAGATGCCGGGCAGGGTGCAGTGGAAATGCGACGGGTTGATTTTGTCGGGCCGGCGGTGGGTGAAGAGCTGCGCGAGCAGGGTGGCTTGTCGGTGTTGATCGCGCTGGCGTTCATTGTGGTGTACATCTGGCTGCGCTTTGAGAAGAAATTCTCTGTCGGCGCCGTGGCGGCACTGGTACACGACGTGGTGATTACGCTGGGGGTGTTTGCGCTCACGCAGCTTGAATTTGACCTCACGGTGCTGGCAGCCATTCTCGCGGTGATCGGCTATTCACTGAACGATACGATTGTTGTTTTCGATCGAATTCGGGAGAACTTTCGCAAGATCCGCAAGGCCACACCCGAGCAAGTGATGAACGTGTCGATCAATCAAACACTATCGCGCACGATGATCACGTCACTGACAACCCTGCTGGTGCTGATTGCGTTGTTTTTGCTTGGAGGTGAGACCATCCGCGGCTTTTCTACCGCCCTGATCGTCGGCGTTATCGTGGGTACTTATTCGTCGATTTATGTCGCAAGCTCTTCGATTCTCGCACTCGGCATCACGCGTGAAGATTTGATGCCGGTGGTGAAAGAGGGCGACGAACTCGAAGATATTCCCTAGCTGCTTTTGTCCTGAACCTGGTGTCCGGACGCTTTGTCCGGGCCCGGGGTCTCGCCGGTGACTTTCAGGCGCGCGAACGTGCGCAGCATTGAGTCATAGACGCGCGGTGTTGCAGCGACAATATTGCCGCTGTCCAGCCAGTCATCCTTGCCGGTCATTGTGCCTACCAGGCCGCCAGCCTCGCGCACCATCAATGCACCGGCCGCGCTGTCCCACGGCTGGAGGCCAAACTCCCAGAAACCATCCAGTCTGCCGGCAGCGACATAAGCCAGATCCAGTGCAGCCGAACCCTGACGGCGCAGATTGCCGGCGCTGCTGTTGTACTCTCGAAATGTGCGCAGATAGCCCGACTGGCTCTGCGAGCCATTGTTGTTGAAACCGGTGCCGAGCAGCGCGCTGTCAATTGAATTGCACTTGCTGACTCGAATACGCTTTTCATCCAGTGTTGCACCGGCGCCACGGGTCGCTGTGAACAATTCCTGAGTGAACGGGTTGTAGATAACCGCCTGCTCAAGTCGTCGGTTTTGCGCGACGGCGATGGATACGCAATAGGCGGGAAAGCCATGCAGGTAGTTGGTCGTGCCGTCGAGCGGATCGATAAACCATTTGAACTCCGCGTCGGCGGCGCCTGACGCTCCGCCCTCTTCACCGAGAATGGCATGGTCCGGGTACGAGCGGCGCAGCACTGCCACAATCTCTGCTTCGGATCGGCGATCGACTTCAGAGACAAAGTCGTTTTTGGCCTTTTCGGTAGTTTGCAGAGAATCGACCCGATCCATGTACTGAGTGAGGACGCGTCCGCCGGCGCGAGCGGCGCGGATCGCGATGTTGAGCATCGGGTGCATGTAAGTGAATGCTGCCAAGAGTAAACGGGGCGGGTAGAATAGCAGAACGGCACGGACTGAATTCAGTGCTGTCTCCATTATCCATCACGTCACCCGATCTTGTCGGGTCGGGGAGATTGCTTGCATCACGCTTTTGAAGACAGGGTGAGATTTGTTCTGGTAGAGCCTTCTCACGCGGGCAATATTGGTGCAGCGGCGAGGGCGATGAAAACCATGGGCTTTAGCCGCCTGGCACTGGTGAAGCCGTGTCGGTACAACTCTTATGAATGCTACGCGCGCGCGTCCGGCGCCAATGATGTGCTCGACGGTGCAACCAGTCACGAGTTTCTGCATGAAGCCATCGCCGACTGTTCGATGGTGCTCGGCACATCGGCGCGCGAGCGCACTCTGAGCTGGCCGGTCGAGCCGTTGCGCGAGACTGCCGAGCGCTGCCGGGCGTTGCCGGATTCGCAGCAGATTGCGATTGTGTTCGGGCGTGAGCGCTCCGGCCTGACCAACGAAGAGCTCGGGCTGTGTGGCGCGCAACTGACGATTCCCAGTTCAGATTCTTTCAGTTCACTGAACCTGGCGGCAGCGGTGCAGGTGGTCGCCTATGAACTGCGTTGCGCAAGCCTGGCCAATGTCAGCAGTCACGGTGACAGCGAGCCGGATCGCGACGAACCCGCTAATCACCAGGATCTGGAGCGATTTCACGCACACTTGCAGGCTGTGATGGAGCAGACCGGCTTTCTCGATCCCGATCAGCCAAGACTTTTGGTCCCCAGAGTCAGGCGATTGTTCGCTCGCGCGGAGCTGAAGGTGAGTGAAGTGCAGCTGCTGCGGGGTTTTTTGTCATCGATCGAGCGCGCGCGGCGTGAGTCATCGGATAAATAATTTTTGCTGGACTGTTTTAATTTTGCGAGCCAGCCCCACAATACCCAAGTAAACTAGTCGGGATTAATTATGTTTGATCGCCTGAAAGAAGACGTAACCTGTGTTTTCGATCGGGATCCGGCGTCGCGAAACGTATTTGAAATACTCACGACCTACCCGGGCACGCATGCGCTGCTGGCGCATCGTATGAGTCACTGGCTCTGGCAACGTCGGCTGAAATGGCTGGCGCGGCTTACGTCATATATGAGTCGATGGTTCACCGGGATAGAGATTCACCCGGGTGCGACCATCGGCCGACGTTTTTTCATTGATCACGGCACCGGTGTTGTGATCGGCGAGACTGCCGAGGTTGGAGACGACGTGACGCTATATCACGGGGTCACGCTGGGTGGCACGAGCTGGAACAAGGGCAAGCGCCACCCGACGCTTGGCAACAACGTTGTTGTTGGCGCCGGTGCGAAGATCCTGGGGCCGCTTACAGTTGGCGACGGCGCGCGAGTGGGTTCGAATGCGGTGGTATTGAAGGATGTTGTCGCGAACGCCACTGTAGTGGGTATTCCCGCCCGGCAGGTGGAACGCAGGGAGTCGGCGCAAAGCGCTGTCCGACGCGAGACGGCCGCGAAAATCGGCTTTGATGCCTACGGTGTCACCGGCGACATGCCCGATCCCGTCGTTGATGCGATCAACTCGATGCTGGATCACATCCATACGACGGACAAGCGGCTGGATGAGATGACCTGCATTCTGCGCCGCCTTGGCGAGCACGTAGATGGTGTTAAGCCGCTGGAAATTGACTGGCTCGAGGACTGCCGTGAGACGGGCTCTGTGAGCACTGAGAAGCCGCGTGAGGCCGCTGGTCTGGATGGCAATTGAATGATTGCAGAGCGGCAAACTAAATACTTGACTGATTTCGTAGGTTATGTAGACTTGCGGCAGATGATTCGGAGTAACTGATGAAGCTGACTACCCGCGGAAGGTACGCGGTAACCGCGATGCTGGATCTGGCTTTGCACACGGAGAGCGGGCCGGTTTCGCTGGCTGATATAAGCCGCCGGCAAGAGATCTCGCTCTCCTACCTGGAGCAATTGTTCTCGAGGTTGCGCAAGCACGAACTCGTCGGCAGCACCCGCGGCCCGGGTGGCGGCTATCACATTGCCCGTCCGCTCGGCGAGGTGGCCGTAGCCGATATCGTTGCAGCGGTGAACGAATCCGTTGACGCTACCCAGTGCGGGGGGCAAAAAAACTGTCACCAGCACGGACGCTGCCTCACACATGATTTATGGGAGGGCTTGAGTATGCAAATCGAGTCCTTTCTTAAGGGGATTTCACTGCACGATTTAATCAATCGCGCGCCGGTACGGGAGATCTCTGCAAGACGTGATACCGCTATAACGCTGCAGGACAGTCGTCGCACTGTCAAACCAAACCGCAGCGCTCCGCATGCTGACTAATTTTTTGATGAGAATTTAACGTGGCAAATCTAAATATCCCGGTTTATCTCGACTACTCGGCCACCACACCGGTGGATGAGCGTGTGGCAAAAGCCATGCACGATTGCCTGACATTGCAGGGGAATTTCGGCAACCCGGCGTCTCGCTCGCACGTGTTCGGCTGGAAGGCTGAAGACGCTGTGGAAACCGCGCGCAAGAACGTGGCGGCGCTGATCGGCGCAGACTCCCGGGAGATCGTTTGGACGTCAGGCGCCACCGAGTCAGACAACCTCGCGATCAAAGGCGCTGCGCAGTTCAACAAGCGCAAGGGCAATCACATCATCACGGTGAAAACCGAGCACAAGGCGGTACTGGATACCTGTCGGCAACTCGAGCGTGAAGGTTTTGAAGTGACTTATATGGATCCCGAGCCGAACGGCTTGCTGGATCTGGCCAAACTCGAAGCGGAAATGCGCGACGACACAATTCTGGTGTCGGTAATGCACGTGAACAACGAAATCGGCGTGATCCAGGACATAGCTGCGATTGGTGCGCTAACGCGATCGAAGAAAATCCTTTTTCATGTCGATGCAGCGCAGAGCCCGGGCAAAGTGGCCATCGATGTCGATGCGATGAACGTCGACATGATGTCACTGTGCGCCCACAAGGTATACGGCCCCAAGGGTATTGGCGCGCTTTACGTGCGACGCAAGCCGCGAGTGCGAATCGAGGCGCAGATCCACGGTGGCGGACACGAGCGCGGCATGCGTTCAGGTACGCTCGCAACACACCAGATCGTTGGCATGGGCGAGGCATTTCGCATCGCACACGAAGAGATGGAAACCGAGAACAGCATGGTTGAAGGGTTGCGCGATCGACTCTGGAACGGGCTAAACGATATGGAAGAGGTCTACCTCAACGGTGATCTCGAGCAGCGCATCCCCGGCAACCTGAACATCAGCTTTAATTTTGTAGAGGGTGAGAGCCTGATGATGTCGCTGAAAGACATCGCCGTCTCCAGTGGCTCGGCCTGCACGAGCGCGAGTCTGGAGCCTTCTTACGTATTGCGCGCGCTGGGGCGCAACGACGAGCTTGCGCACAGCTCGCTTCGATTTACACTCGGTCGCTTCAGCACCGAAGAGGAAGTGGATTTCACCATCGCGGAGGTTCGCAAGGCAGTAGAGAAACTGCGCGAACTCTCGCCACTTTGGGATATGTTTAAGGACGGTGTCGATCTCGACAGCGTTCAGTGGGCGGCACACTAGTCAAACCGAAAATTACAACAGGAAACTGAAATGGCTTACAGCGACAAAGTAATTGATCACTACGAAAACCCGCGCAACGTTGGCAAGATGGACGCCAAAGACAAGAACGTTGGCACCGGTATGGTGGGCGCACCTGCGTGTGGCGATGTTATGCGGCTGCAAATCAAAGTTGACGATGCCGGTGTCATCGAAGACGCCAAGTTCAAGACTTACGGCTGCGGTTCAGCGATCGCCTCGTCTTCACTGGTAACCGAGTGGGTGAAAGGCAAGACTCTTGAAGAGGCCGCGGCCATCAAGAACATGGAAATTGCCGAGGAACTGGCGCTGCCGCCAGTGAAAATTCACTGCTCTGTTTTGGCGGAAGATGCGATTGCAGCGGCAATCGAAGATCTGCGCGAAAAGCGCGGTGAGAAAACGGAATCTGCCGCCTGAGCGCACTATGGCGATAACACTCACTGACGCGGCTGCCAGCCACGTTAGAAATTTTATCGACAATCGTGGCAAGGGCATAGGCTTGCGCCTGGCTGTGCGAACCACTGGCTGCTCCGGCATGGCTTACGTGCTGGAGTTTGCTGACGAAGTTGACGACGGCGACGTCGTGTTTGAAGACAACGACGTCAAAGTGGTCATTGATCGAAAGAGCCTCGTGTACCTCGACGGCACAGAACTCGACTTTGGCAAAGAGGGGTTGAATGAGGGGTTCAAATTCAACAATCCTAATGTCAAAGATGAGTGCGGTTGCGGCGAGAGTTTTAACGTCTGACAATCCGCTGCGGCGGTGGGGCTTCCGGTGAGCGATCAGTGACTTCTGACGGTTTTAGTTTTTCTACCGACTACTTCGAGCTGTTCGGGCTTCAACCGGCGATCGATATCGATGTGCAGGCGTTGCGCGATGCTTTCATGCAACTGCAACGCCAGTATCATCCTGATCGCTTCGCCGCCGGGTCGGCTACCGAGAAGCGACTGGCGGTCCAGATAACTTCCTACGTGAACGAAGCGCAGCAGGTTCTGAACGATCCTCTCATGCGGGCGGCCTATTGCCTGAAGCTTCGAGGCGTGGACACCGACAACGAAACTGACTCTTCGATGCCGGCTGACTTTCTGATGGAGCAGATCGAGTTGCGAGAGGAGCTTGAGGAAATCGAGGACGCAAGCGAACCTTACGAGCAACTCGAGACAGTCCGCGACCAGCTGCAGGAACGCCAAAACGAGTTTCAAAGCGAAACGCGCGACTGCCTGGCCAGCGATGACCTGGATGGTGCTCGCGCAGCAGTGCGCAAGTGGCAGTTCATGCACAAGCTCGATCGCGAAGCACAATCTATCGAGGCGCGCCTCGATGACAACCACTAGTGCTTTGACAATATTAAAAGTTGGGATACAGCGAGTGGATAGTTTGTCAGTGCAAGGCGCGCGATTGAAGAAAAGTTGTTCTATTGTGAGTGAGCGCAACGCCGCGATGGCAGCTTTGGCGCTCGCCCGAAGGGGATGGCTTTTGATGTGCCGCACGCCAGGTGTGACACCTGCACCTAGGCGTAACCGGCACATCAAAGGCCAATCTGTATTCCAATTTTTAGTGTTTTCAGAGCACTAGGTAGCAAGCTTCAAGATGGCGCTATTGCAAATCTCCGAACCGGGGCAGTCGACTGCTCCGCACCAGCACCGCTTCGCTGCCGGTATCGACCTGGGGACGACGAATTCTCTGGTCGCGACGGTGCGCAGCGGGCAGGCCAGTGTGCTGCCGGATGATCAGGGACGTGTGATCCTGCCCTCGGTAGTGCATTACTCCGCTGACGGTGTCAGCGCGATCGGCCATGAGGCAGCGGCCATTGCCGTGGAAGACCCGTTCAATACGCTCGCCTCGGTTAAGCGACTAATCGGACGCAGTGCCGAGGAGATCGCGGAATCGCTGCATGCCAGTCAGTTACGGCTGGAGCCAGCTGCCGATACCGTCCCGCGCATCAGCACGGCAGCCGGAGCAAAGACAGCGATTGAAGTGTCTGCCGAGATACTCGGTGCGCTGCGTGAGCGCGCCGAACGCAGTCTGGGCGGTGATCTGGCTGGTGTGGTAATCACGGTGCCGGCCTATTTCGACGACACACAGCGCCAGGCGACGCGCGATGCCGCCCGGTTTGCCGGATTAAACGTCTACCGGCTCGTGAATGAACCAACCGCTGCGGCAATCGCCTACGGGCTTGATCAGGGCGAGGGCGAATCGACCATTGCGGTATACGATCTTGGTGGTGGTACGTTCGACATCTCGATTCTCAAATTGAGCAAAGGCGTGTTCGAAGTACTTTCAACCGCTGGCGATACTTCACTTGGCGGCGATGATATGGATCACGCGCTGGTAGCCTGGCTGATGCAGGGCGCCGGTCTGGAATCGCTCGACGCCAGCGGCCAGCGTGGATTGATGCAGCAGGCGAGACAAATAAAACATGAACTGACCACCGCGCAGAAGGTGGCCTGTGATCTTTCTGAATCGGGCCAGTCCTGGCAAGGTGAGATTACCCGCGCACAGTTCGATGAACTGATTGCACCGCTGCTCGATCGAACATTGAAAGCTTGTCGCAAAGCACTCCGCGATGCCGGATTGAGAGCCGAAGGCATTGACGCCGTTGTCATGGTCGGTGGATCAACCCGGGTACCCGCGGTACGTGACGCGGTTGCCGGCTTTTTCAAACGCGAAGTGATGACCGATATCGATCCGGATGAGGTCGTTGCCATTGGCGCCGCACTACAGGCCGATGTGCTGGCGGGTAACAAGCCTGACAGCGATATGCTGCTGCTGGATGTGGTGCCGCTGTCACTCGGGCTTGAGACCATGGGCGGGCTGGCAGAGCAGATCGTGCCGCGAAACACGACCATTCCTGTCACTCGCGCCCAGGAATTTACCACTTACAAAGACGGCCAGTCGGCTATGTCGCTGCATGTTGTGCAGGGCGAGCGGGATCTGGTTGCCGATTGTCGATCGCTCGGGCGATTCGAATTGCGCGGAATTCCGCCGATGGTCGCGGGGCAGGCTCGGATCGTTGTCAAATTTCAGATTGATGCAGACGGACTGCTCACGGTCTCTGCGGTCGAGCAAACCAGCGGTGTGGCTGCCGAGGTGCACATCAAGCCGTCCTATGGGCTCTCCGAGCCCGAAATAGAACAAATGCTGGTCGATTCGCTGGAAAACGCGGAAGTCGACGTGGCTGCAAGAATGCTGAGCGAGCAGCGTGTCGAGGCAGATCGTGCGCTCGAAGCACTGGATTCAGCACTGGCCCGAGACGCAGACCAATATCTGCAGGCCGACGAACGGAAGAATATTGATGCGGCCCGTGAGGCTGTGCTCACAGCCAGGACAGATGGCGACACGGAGTCGATCAAGCAGGCCATCAAGGCGCTCGAACGCGCCAGCGAAAGTTATGTTGCGCGGCGCATGAATGCCTCTGTTACCGAGGCTATGCGCGGCAAGACACTCGATGAATACAAAACACTCCAGGATCAGGCGCCCTAAATGCCAAAAGTAACCGTTAAACCGCACGAAGAACTTTGCCCGGAAGGGCTGGTATTTGAGGCGAACAGTGGCACTTCCATTTGTGATGCGCTGTTGTCCGTACATCTTCATATCGAACATGCGTGTGAAAAATCTTGCGCTTGTACGACCTGTCACGTGCACATACGCGAAGGCATCGAGTCGCTGGATGAGGCCACCGACCTGGAAGAAGATTTTCTCGACAAGGCGTGGGGTGTGGATCCCGATTCGCGGCTGAGTTGCCAGGCTATCGTCGAAGACGAAGATCTGGTGATCGAGATACCGCGTTACACCATCAATATGGTGTCGGAAAATCATTAGAAGCTTCGGCGAGGGTAGAAATAGATGCAGCTAATGTGGACAGATGTACAGGATATAGCTATAGAACTATCAGAGAAACATTCTGATGTTGATCCGCAATATGTCAGATTCACCGATCTGCACCGCTGGGTAGTTGAATTGGATGGGTTTTCTGATGATCCGGAGCGATCAAACGAGAAGATTCTGGAAGCAATTCAGATGACCTGGATAGAGGAACAGGATTGAAACTCGACGGCGAGCGTCATTTTCTACGATGACAGTCGTTGACGCAGTAGCGCAGGCCGCGTAGACTCGCGGCCTCGCGGAAGATGTACAAAACGTTCGGGGCATAGCGCAGCCTGGTAGCGCATCTGCTTTGGGAGCAGAGGGTCGTAGGTTCGAATCCTGCTGCCCCGACCACCAATATGGGCGCCTGTAGCTCATTTGGATAGAGCATCGGCCTTCTAAGCCGAGGGTAGCAGGTTCGAATCCTGCCAGGCGCGCCACCTACAGCAGTGATAAAATGCTTGTCCAGTGGTGAGCGTAGCTCAGTTGGTAGAGCGCAGGATTGTGATTCCTGTGGTCGCGGGTTCGAATCCCGTCGTTCACCCCA
>CAKZSB010000141.1 GCA_937920585.1 uncultured Granulosicoccaceae bacterium
CGATCCGCGCGATATCGACGCCATCTACGCACGCATGGATGGATTGTTGAATGGCCATCCGTACGTGAAATCAGCACTGGATATGGCCTGTTGGGATCTACTGGGCAAAGTTGCCGGGCTGCCGGTTTATACCTTACTGGGCGGACGCATCCGCGACGAGGTAAAGCTCTTCAAGGTCATCAGCAAAGCAACACCTGCGCAAATGAGCGATAAGTTAGGCGAGTATCGGGACCTGGGTTTCGATCAGTATCAGATGAAAGTCGGCGGCGAAGCGGCTGTAGATATCCAGCGAATTCAGGCCGTCGCCGCTGGCCTGCAAGCGGGCGAGGCATTGGCGGCCGATGCGAATACTGGCTGGCGACAACACGAGGCGATGCGCGTGGCTAACGCGGTCAACGACACGGGTATCTACCTGGAACAGCCGTGCCTGAGTTACGAAGAGTGCCTGGCGATCAGGCGCAACTGCAGTTTGCCGATGATTCTCGATGAATGTATGGTCGATTTGAATGCCATCATTCGCGCCGCCGGCGACGGCGCCGCCGATGTCATCAATCTGAAAATCTCCCGTCTCGGTGGCCTGACCCCGGCGAGACAAGCGCGCGATCTGTGCACCCGGCTCGGTATCGCGCTGACCATCGAAGACGCCTGGGGCGGCGAGATCGCCACAGCCGCGATCGCGCATCTGTCACACTCGGCCGCCGCAGGATTGCACTTTCAGTCGTCAGCATTCACTGAATACAACAGCGTCTGTATTGCCGCAGGCGGGCCGGTGCTAAAAGATGGTTTCATGTCGGTAGACGACACACCCGGCCTCGGTGTCACACCAGACTTTAGCGTGCTGGGCGAACCTGAGTTCAGCTGCGAATAAAGCGAAACTCTGGCCAAAAAAAGGGCGCCGAGTGGCGCCCTTTCGTTACTGCCAGTGACCAAAGGTCACAAAAGACTAGCTCTTCATCCACCAGCGCTTGACGAAGTGACCACCGTCCATTTCCCAGCCGCCACCGATGTTTTCACCGATGCCGATCTTGTCATTCGCAGCAGCCACATCGCTGCCAAATGCCGGAATAATGGTGCCACCGTCGGAGCTGAGCAGCGACTGAACTTCACTGTACATTTCCTTGCGCTTGGCCTGGTCGAGCTCACCGCGAGCAGCAACCACGAGCTCATCGACGCGAGGCATGTTGATGACCGTATCGTTCCAGGGAGAATCTGACAGATAGGCGATTGACAGAATCATGTCTTCGACCGGACGCGCACCCCAGTAGCAGCAGCAGAACGGCTTCTTGTTCCAGACGTTGCTCCAGTAACCATCCTGCGGCTCGCGAACCACGTTGCACTTGACACCGATCTTCTCCCATTCGGAAGCGAACAACTGCGCAGCATCGACCGCACCGCCATAAGCTGTGTTGGAAGAACTCAGCTCGAAGGTTGTACCTTCCAGACCGGCGTTCTTGATCAGGCTCTTTGCCTTGTCGAGGTCGTACTCAGGCTCGATACTGGCGTCGTAGTTGGCAAAGCCCGGGCCGAGTGGCTGGTCATTACCGATTGAGCCATAGCCAAACAGGATTTTGTCAATGAATTCCTGACGCGGTGTGGCAAGTTTCAGCGCCTTGCGGAAGTCCAGATTGTCGAAAGGTGCGACATTGGTGCGCATGGGATGCGTGAAAGCAAGGTTACTGGCCACATCGACGATGTTGATACCGCGCACGCGCTTGAGGCGTGAAATGGTCTTCAGGGCAGGACGGTTTATCACGTCAACCGAGCCGGAGATCAAAGCACTCTGGCGCGCGGTATCATCGAGAATCGCAAGGATTTCAGCGGAATCGAAAAAGCCGAATTCGTCACCCTGCCAGGCATTCGGGTTGCGCTCGAGAATAGTCTTGACGCCCGGATCATATTCCTTGAGCAGGTAGGTGCCAGTGCCGTGAGGCGACATGAGATCAGCCTTGCCATCGACACTGGGCACGACAGTCATGTGGTAGTCGGTGAACAGGAACGGGAAGTCGGCGTTGGCATCTGCCAGCGACACAACCACGGTGTTACCGTCGGCTTTCACATCCGAAATACCGGCAAACACGCCTTTGGCTGCCGATTTGGAATCTTCGCCACGGTGAACGTTGATTGAGTTGATCACATCTTCCACGGTCAGTGATTTGCCGTTGGAGAACTCGACGCCCTGGCGAATATTGAAACGCCATTCTTTGGCATCTGCAGAGGCTTCCCAGCTCTCGGCAAGCCCTGGCTGGGCGGTGTTGTCCTGACCGACTTCCACCAGGCTGTCGCGGAAGGCGCGACTGATAACGATCATGGTGGTGGCGTTGTACTGTGTTGAATCGAGTGAATCAACGGTGTTGGCATCGTTCAGGCCGGCACGCAAGTGGCCACCACGCTGCGGCGTGTTCGCCATCGCACGGTTCGACCACAGCGAGCTGCCGAGTGCGGCAGACATGCCCAGCGCACCGGACCAGGCCATGAATTCCCGGCGGTTTAGTTTGCCGTTACGTAGCGCTGAAGCGACATCGCGATCGGCGCCAATCAGCTTTTTCAGGTCGTTCTTGTTGTCTGTCATGCATATCCTCCGGCCCTGGGCCGTATTGATGAGCGTTAGTCAACGATTCGGTTTTGTCCCGGCATCAAACGACTGACAAAACTTCTTCGCATGCCGGCGCAGCCTACTGTTTTTGCCGGGGCAATTCAAACCAGCTGGTGCTTGCCTGCGCCAAATTCAATGACTTAGCGCAGTCTCAGCCTGAATCGGCGCCCAGCGTTCGGGCCGTCTGAGGGAAAAATGTGTCGTGTATTCTACAGACTGCCTGTAAGCCAGTGCTTAAGACCCCGATTGCGACTTTAAGTTTGTCAAAAACGGTAAATTCAGCGCACGCGCCGCGATCTGGCGCTTTTCAGGCCCTCCTGAATAGCCAGCGGCCTGCCCTATCCCATCCGCTCGCGCAACGCATCGCCAATATGAACCGGGGTGGCAAGCACGTTAACGCCGGCTGCTCGCAGCGCCTTTGCCTTGGAATCCCAGGTACCCTTGTCCCCCATGACAATCGCACCGGCATGGCCCATCTTTTTGCCCTTGGGCGCCGATCCACCGGCGATAAACGCGA
Source organism: uncultured Granulosicoccaceae bacterium (assembly GCA_937920585.1). Lineage (GTDB taxonomy): Bacteria > Pseudomonadota > Gammaproteobacteria > Granulosicoccales > Granulosicoccaceae > CAKZSB01. The sequence continues at coordinate 3,111 of CAKZSB010000141.1, forward strand.
ACACGGGCTTGCTCATGGCTTGCGCGTATTCAGCCGCCTCTTCTTCCATAACACCGCCAATTTCGCCCACCATCACCACCGCCTCGGTACCGGGGAATTCGTCCAGCGCCTGCAACGCATCGCGCGTGGTAGTGCCGATGACCGGATCGCCACCGATACCGACGAAGGCTGTCTGGCCGTAACCCGCCGATACGATGTTCTGGCACATCAGCGTGCCAAGACTACCCGACCGCGACAGTACGCCCACTGTGCCCTGCTTGAAGATCCGCTGATTGAAAGCCGGCATGAAACCCATGAAGGTCTCACCCACGGTCACGCCACCGGCGGTGTTTGGCCCCAGCACCCGGGTGCCAGCCTCTTTGGCAGCGGCCATGAAATACATCACGTCCTGCACCGGCACATGCTCGGTCAGGCACAGTATCATCTTCGCACCCGCTTCAATGGCATCGAGCGCCGCGGCTTTAACACCCAGTGGCGGAATGAACAGCAACGAGGCGTCAAAGCCATCGCTGGCTGCATCGACCGCGCTGCCATAAACCGGCACCCCACAGTGTTCGGTACCCGCCTTCTTCGGATTGACGCCGCCCACCACGGTGGCGCCGTATTCCTGCATGCGCTCAGTCCAGAAGGTGCCCTGCTTGCCGGTAATTCCCTGCACCAGAATGCGGGTTTCTTTGCGCGGGATAATCATGCCGTAGCTCCGTTGGCAGCATCTACCGCTGCTTTGCAGGCAGCGCTCATATCGGGCAATGGCTCCATGTCGAGGGTTTCCTTCAACATGCGTATCGCCTCTTCGTCACCGGTTCCGGCGATTGAAAAATAGACCGGGATGTCCGGGCGCAGATCAGTCCAGGCGTTCAACAAGCCC
>CAKZSB010000142.1 GCA_937920585.1 uncultured Granulosicoccaceae bacterium
AATGGAAACAAAACGAAACTACTTGCTGGTATCCGCTCTTGCACTGGCGGTAACAGGAGCGACAGCCGCCGTCGCCGCCGACAAGGCCGTATCAGATGATGTGATCGCCGAGCAACGCGACGCATTGGCGAAATCCACCAATGGCGCTGGTTTTGGCCCGCAGGCCCCCCGCGACATCGACTCAGCCACCGGCGAAAACACACGCCATTTCGAAGCAGCACCGGCCTACACCCAGATGAACCTGTGCAATATTCACTTTCACGAAGGGGCGGAACACAAGGGCGGTGAATTCACCAAATATGCAGGTAATGGAGACGGCAAGGGTTACGGCACCGGTTTCGAATATTCCGGCACACTGAGTGACGCCGAACTCGCCCCCATCGACACTACCATCGGTGCCGGAGAACACGGTGGCCTGCAACCGGGCGACACCATCGAAGTGCACTACGTACACTCAACAGCCCAGGTCACCCCGGGGCCCACGCTGGGTGCCTGCCTGAGCGATGCCATCGCCAACCCGCAACTGCGCGTGGAGACTCAGGTCTATGTGCTGGTCAACGACGATAGCGCACACGATTTCGTCAAGCTGACTGAAGTGGGCGAGGTCGATGGCTACGCGCAGGCGATCAACATACCCACTGATACTGGCGAGCCCGTTCAATACGACGGCTCCACCACAGGCCCCTCCTACAATGAAAAAGGTTCACCGTTTCAGGTCAGCTGGAGCGTTCGCCCCAAAGTTGCCAAGGTAAACATTCGCTCGGTAGGCAAGTGGTTCGAAAGCAACATTTTCAACGAAGACCACGCACACGGCGTGAGAAACCTGGTCGTCAATCCGGCCCTGCTGTCGAACATCGGCGGCTAACACTGCCCTGCTGACGCATAGATGCGCAGTGCGGTAATGCAGAGGGGGCGATCGTTGTCGCCCCTTCCTCTTTTCAGTCACAGACACGACACCCGGGCGCATGCCCCGGGGCCGGCAAACAGACATGCAATACCCGCTTAGCCAGCCCTTACGCATCCAAACGGGGTATCGGATTCAGCCTGCGTGATCAGTGGTCGCAATGGCCCGGCCTCGAAGAGATCAGTTATTTGCGTTCGAAGCTTCAGCAACTTCGCTATCATCTCGTCCCTCGACTCCGACTCCTTAGGCATTTGCCGGCCACGCAGTGCCTCAATATCCGCTGACAGGCGTTCGCCCTCATCCAGCGCCTCCATAAATTGTTGTACGCCTATCCCTTCCAGCGCAGAGATGAGCGTGCGATCTTCAGCGTCCAGTGCACCGACAAAACACGGGAAGTAAAGGCCTGACATCTCCCCAAGCACCAACATTTGCTGCGCCGCCTTCAACGATGCCGCTGATCGCCGGCGGAACGTCAACAGCCGCTGATTATCTTTAAACGCGCGATCAAAATACGAAAAAGACAGTCGATCTCGCGATTGCTTAACTGTTATTGGAGGGCTTGAGTACATCGACAGAAAACTCGCTTTTCGGTGCAGGTCCGCGCCACGATCAAAAGCGATCGGAAAATCAAAATAGCGTACTTTCCTGCTGCTCAATCGTCCGGCTTCGACAAGCTGCGCCTTGCTGAAGCCATAAGCAGGCGTCAGTCCCGCGCGCACCACATCGGTAGACATCTCTGGATTGTCTTCAACATTAAAAAAATCGGCAGGATCAGCCATCCGCACGATGCGCTGAGCAACCAGAACCGTGTCAGCAGCGTCGGCCGGCTCGATTTCCAGCACTTCATACGAGGCTGTGTACAAACCAAGAAACACATCTTTAACGTCATCGCCAAGCCAGACTCCGGTCATTGACTGAACATCAACCACCGGTTTGGCAGACCTCACCGTCTCGAGATCGAATTGCAGCTGATAGTAGTGCTCGCTGGGGCAATCGATGTCGAGCGGATTATATTCACCCTCCATCGGCACAGCCGGCGCAGACGCCACGTACCCCCTGCCAAGCGAGCTGAACAGATCAACACAGGATAGCGTCGCTGCGCTCACAGAAGCAGACAGACCCGGGAGCGTCACTGCGAGCAACACAACGTATTGGCGCCACATAACTTTTCCTTCTAATGCTGCAAAAATCCATCGCATTCATAGTACCCCGCCCAGGCGACTGGTTGTGGAACGGGGGGAATAAAAATTGCTCAGGGCGCCGCTTTGAGCGTGATCGACTCCAGATCAGTTCCGACAATTGTCTTGCCACTGTATCCGGCACCGGTTGTCGCCTCAATGTAACTTGCTTTCGTCAAAGGGCCATTCGGTATCGGGTACGGCCCCTGCTTTTTTGCACCCAGCGGTGGAATCAGGTGGGTGAGCATAAGATGGCTGGCACCTGAGCGTTCTGCCATTGCTCCCAGATCGGCCGCAGTACTCTGGCGAAAGAAGATAGGCGGTGGAAAGCCACTATCGAAATCTGGCCCCATAACCGGGTGAATAGTCGAATGCACAATAATATCGGCACCGGCAGCAAGCGTCTCCACCTGCTTTGAAGTAGAGGAATCACGCGGCGGTTTGGGCTTGTCGTTACCTGCATCGCCACCAATCACCACACTACCGGCGGGAGTATCTACCCGATAAGACGCGTGGCCCGCGATGTGGCGCGATGTGATTGCACTGACCTTCACATCACCTTGTTGCCAAACGGTGACCGGCTCGGCACTCGCCTCAAACCGGGTTAGATTCACCAGTCCCGCAGGCCCCTCTGGCAAACGCTTGGGATTCTCTGACAGTCGCTGTGCAATCTCGCCCGACTGGATCAACGCATCACCGATGTGCTGAGTGAACTTTTCGCAGCTTATTACATGACCTGCGAAAGATGGCGTATCAGCCGCGCATACGACGTCGACTTTTGGTCCGCCAGAATTGAAATGCCAGCGCAACTGCAGTAAATCGCTCAAACCCTCTGTGTGGTCGCTGTGCATGTGCGAGTAGAAAATAGCGTTCAGCTTACCCACCGGAACACGCAGCTTGGATAGTTGTTGGGTGGTTCCTCGCCCGGTATCAAACTGCAGTTGGGTTGCCCGACAATTGTCACTGTCATCGCCGTACTGGACCAGCGTACCCGCCCCCGCCTGTCCGTTAAACACCGGTGGCCCGCCCTGAGTACCGGTCAGGGTTACCGTTAGACACGGCGCGGCGAAAACCGGGCCACTTAACCAGGCGCTGCCCAATGCAAGCAACCCGACAATACGGGCACATCGAGTGAAAAATGACATGAGTCCTCCAGTGTTCAGGCCCGTCAATGACGAGTCTACAGTGCCGCAGTCTAATGGCAGCACAGCAGACAACACAACACCTGGCTATGCGCCGCGCCCGGCACGCAGCAAAGCACCTCGCCGAAACCAGATCACACAGCTTACCCGTTCCGGCCATGATGGTGCCGTAAGTTCCGCTGATTCTCGTCTGATACACTGATAGCCCAATTGAGCCCACAGAAGAACCAGGTGAACCCCGATCACGCTTTCAGCAGACTAGAGCCGTTCACCAGTTTTTCTGATGGAGCTTTTGATCGAAGCCACTACATTGATCTTCCAGCCGACTGGTTAATACTTAGCGCCGACATCGAGAACAGCACTCGCGCAGTCGCCAACGGCCAGTACGAAGCTGTGAATTTCGTCGGCGCTGCCTGTATCGCCGCGCTCAACCGCGCGCTGCCTGAGCTTGAGTATCCAAAGGTCTTTGGTGGTGACGGTGCTCAAGCCGTGATACCACCCGAATATCGTCGTACAGCGACAAAAACACTACAGCAACTGGCACACTGGGCAGCCAGCGCCTACCAGCTGAATCTGATTATCGGCATTGTGCCGGTCGCTGACATTATCGCGAACGGTGGCAGCTTGTCGGCGGGAAAAATGCGATCCGCGACCGGAGTAGACATCGCCATGTTTCACGGCAACGGCTTGTCCATGGCAGAGACGATGATTCTCGACGACGTCGAGCAACGCTATCGGCTGGACACAGAACCTCAGCCCCAACCCGATCTCGGCGAACTATCCTGCCGGTGGTCGCCTATCGAACCATCACGCGATTGCATGCTCTGCCTGATCATCGGCGCGCGCGAGCAACACACCTCAGCAGGTAAAAGCAACGACAGGCCGAGCGATGAAACAATGATCGAGGTAATCACACAGATTAACAAAATCGTTGGTCTGAACAGCGACATCACCAACCCGGCCGCAGCAAGCAAACTGAAATTTAAAGTCCGCAACGCCGCAATCAAAAAGGAATTAAGCACGCAGCCATACACTGGCTACAGAAAATACCTGTCCATACTCGCTTTTCAACTATTCGCCTGGATACTTTTCAAATTTGGTCTAAAGGCGGGCGAATTCGACCCAACTAAATACAAAGCAGAAATCGCCAACAACAGCGATTATGTCAAAGTAGCGGGCTCGGTCAGGATGGTACTTGATTGCACGAAAGCACAAGCCAGTCAAATCGAGCAGCTCCTTGAACAACGATACCAAAGCGACAAATTAGTCTACGGCATGTATCGCGCGAAACAGGCGCTAATGACCTGCATAACCCCAGATGTTACCAGCGGCGACCACATCCACTATATCGACGGATCACACGGTGGATTGTGGAACGCTGCCGGAGAATTCAAAGCCAGAGCAAAAAGCAAAACACGGGTTAAAAGCAGCTGAGCCCGGGGAACGACTACTCACAAGTTGATGCGACCAAGCTGCTGATTTCAATCAAAACTGATTTTCAGGCCCATCTCCTTCATCTGCAACAAAGCCTCTGCATTGCCGACCGCATCGTCAACCGGATCATGCGTATGTTTGGTTTTTCGCAAGTGTTTGAAATTCGCAAATGTATCCTGTTTCATACCCTTGTATAACGAACCCAGGTTCGTCGAACTATATCCAAATGGATTGCTCCCGGTGAAATGGTGAAAGTACCAATTGATAAACTGCCAGTCGAAACCGTTGTTATCCGATATGAACATTATCCTCCCCTTGCAGTTTGATCTCAGCCACCTGCCAAAGTCGGCCATAACAGACTCAGGTTCACCAAATTCAAGGCATTGATCACGGCTGAATCTACTAACTACAAGGGCCTCAGGCAAAAAATTATCGGATACAGGCTTAAGTTGGCCGTAGTACGTACGATTCAGTTCAGGCTCAACAATTACGGCACCAAAGCAAACCATGGAGTAGTCACCGGGGATGGGACCATCGGATTCGATGTCTACCATTACGTATGACATTTGTTTCCTCGATTGTAACTGGCAACTATTTTTTGACCGTACCAATTTACGCGGCCCTAACACTCGGCCACCAATGACTGAAAATCACATACCATCCCGGGCGTAGCTAGAACAACGCAGGCCCGTTGCAACCGGCAAAGGAGTCATCACCTGTTCAGTGACAATCCATTCCGGTCAGCGTTGCCGAGTGCCACCTGATGCTTTAAAATGGGCGGATGATTGCGCACAAAAATAGCCAGGCGCGAACATAAGCGATACAAACCATAATACAGAGATCGATGACCATTGAAACGCTGGATGTCAGCCCTTCTTCCAAACCAGGACACGTTGTCAACGCCACGGGCGAAACGATAAAAATACCCGAGTCATGGGCGCTGCTGCAACCCGGCGACGCAGCGCTGAGCCGACGAATCAAGAACGACGGCCCAACCTGGACGGTGAAAGAAAAGAAAGGTAGGCGCGTCTTCTCCAGAGGCATCTGGGCACCAGCCGATCGAATAGCAGCACTTCGCGCCGAACTTAATCAAGAACGCCTTGATCCGTCATATCAAAAGAAACTTGACGCAGGTCGAAAGCGGCGAGAAAAGCAACAGCTTGCCTACGCAGCTGATTTTGAAAACGCCGTGCGTGACTATCTGGCATTCGCACCCGCCTTCACCACGCTCGCATCAGATATGGCCAGACAAATTGCCGAGCATGCAACCCCGGTTGGCAGTGGAACAGTCGCACGCACGCAACGAATTTCGATTGAGCAACGCGCAGAAGCAGCGACAATCGCATGGATGCGGCATCAGACCACTGCCTATGACGATATGAAAATTCCGCGAGTCAAAGGACAGCGCCGCGAGGTACGGTCACAATTGGCAAAACGGTCCAGGCAGCTATTGAATGACTATCGCAACGGGAATGAAACGCCGCAGAACTGCCCGCTGGCTGTAGCCTTGCAGACTGACTAGCCTACAGAATGGCAGTATTCAGTTCACGCCTGTTGTGAATATCAACAGAGACGGGCCAAGCACAACATTCTTAAGACTTTGCCGCATTTTTCCTGCCGCAGATCTAGAATGCAGCTCAATGACCACACTAAATTCGGACCACCCATCGATAACCAAATCTGTCAAAACCCTGTGACGAGGGGGATGGCAAAGGAACCGTTTTCGTGGCTCTACACTAGTAAAATGAGTTATGATTTGCTGTTGTTAAGCAACCAAAGGCAGTAACCTCATGCCGGATATACAAGAAATAGCAAAACGAATAGTATTGGCGAATGTAAACGGCGAGTTAACTCCGCCCTTATCAGAATCCCTATCGGTGGCTGATGCGTACGCAGTGCAAAATGCCTGTATTGAATTTGCACAAACCTATGAGGGCCTGCCACCTTATATGCCCCGACTCTACAAGAGAAGAGGCTACAAGATCGGCGCCACAAGTAAGGACATACAGG
>CAKZSB010000143.1 GCA_937920585.1 uncultured Granulosicoccaceae bacterium
CACTTCAAGGCGCCGGTCGATGGCATTGATCTGCACTTCATTCATGAAAAAGGCAGTGGCCCCAATCCACGGCCGCTGATTATCAGTCACGGCTGGCCGGGTACCATCGTTGAGTTTCTCGATTTTATCGATCTGCTGGCGCATCCCGAAAATCACGGTGGTTCAGTGGAAGATGCCTTTGATGTAGTAGCGCCTTCATTGCCGGGCTTTGGCTTCTCCGGTCGTCCTCCCAGGCCCTACGGCCCGCGAAAAATGGCAGACATATTCAATACGCTGATGACAGACGTTCTGGGCTATGACAACTATATTGCCCAGGGTGGAGACTGGGGTGGTGCCATCTCCAGTTGGCTGGGTTACGAACATCCGGCCTGCACAGCTATTCATATCAATATCCTGACTATGCGACATAAAGATGCCCCGCAGGGTGCGCAGGAAATTGCCTGGGCGGAACAATTCGATAAAGACCAGATTTTGCAGGATGGCTACCGCACGCAGCAGGCGACCAAGCCGCAGACGCTAAGCTACGCGATGATGGATAGTCCGGTTGGCATAGCCGCCTGGATACTGGAGAAAATGCATGGATGGTCGGACATCGCCGGTGATGACGTGGAGAGTGTCTACACCAGGGATCAGCTACTCACCAATATCATGGTTTATATCGTTACACGCACCTTCAATACCGCATCCTGGATCTACTACGGGCGACGGCTGGAGGGGGGGAGGGTACTGTCCCCGGAGGGGAGGCGAGTAGAAGTTCCCACCGCCTGCGCGTTATTCCCCAGAGAAATGTTGGCGTGGCCACCACGCAGCTATGCCGAGCGAATCTATAACATAAAGCAGTGGACAACCATGTCACGCGGTGGACACTTTGCTGCAATGGAAGCGCCCGATCTGTTGATAGAGGACATCAGGCGATTCGCGCGTAGCCTGAGCTAACGCGCTGCATTATTCCTGCGGTCCGGTACACTCAGTAAACAAACCGGGACGCGGAGAATCTGTTATGAAAATCGACGGCAGTTGCCACTGTGGTGAGTTACGTTATCAGGCGGATGTTGATCCCGCTCATTCAATGGTGTGCCACTGTAACGATTGCCAGGTGCTGTCTGGATCGGCATTCCGTTCACTGGTGCTTTCTTTGCCCGATGCGCTCGTTATGACAGCCGGTACTCCAAAAATCTATGTGAAAACAGCGGAAAGCGGGAATCTGCGCGAGCAAGCGTTTTGCGGTAATTGCGGATCACCGATTTACTCAGTAGCCGCCGGCGACGAGCCAAAAGTCTATGCGATTCGCCTTGGCACAGTCGCGCAACGGGATCAGCTCGATCCCACGCGATCGATCTGGAGCCAATCAGCCCAGAGCTGGATCGGGCATCTTGGTGACTTACCCAGGTCAACTGAGCAGTAGCTGTAACTAATCACCGTTGTGTTGTTACTTCGTCTTTAGCGCGGCGGGATCGGTTTCTGCTGTTTCTTGAATGCTGCTACATCATCTATAACCACGCCAGCTGGTGCCGGTGCATCTGGTTTTTGTGCTTTACCGTTTACATAGGCAATGAGGCGGCCAGCACGTGAGTCTGAGATAAGCTGGTTCATCATCAGTTGCACGCTTTCAAGTGTAGTGTCTTCGATCGCAGCGCTGATTTTGTCTCTTGAATCGAAATCAAACCGCTGGTCGTCGATTTCTTTCCAGTAGCGATTGCTGCGATCGGCAAGGCGTTGATCGTTTCTGTTGATCTGATTCAGCAGTCCGGACTTTATCGTTGCAAACTCTTCCGCATCAACTGAGTCTACCCGTTCGCTGAAGGCTGACAAAAATTCATCAATCGCCGACACTATTTCTGCTGGCCCAACAGTGGGTGATTGAATCGAGAATGCCATGCCGGGTACGTCGTTTAGTGGAAAGGCGAAAGACTGAACCGAGTATCCCAGTTGTTTTTCGGTACGCAACTCATGGAAGAAAGGTGATTCGATTATCCGTGACAGCAGGAAGGACTGCGCGCGCAGATTGATATCGCGATCACCCAGCTGTACGTAGTAAAAAGCGGCAGCGTCACTGTGGTCGGATTCTACCGGCGACACATAACGCTTGCCGCTTTCTATGGCAACAATGGATCGATGTGGTACGGGTGTCGGTTTTGTATCGCTCAAAAACTTTTCTAACAGAGCAAAAATCTCGGTGGCAACTGTTTTATTCACGTTGCCGTGAACCAGCGAAACCACTTCGCCTTCATTGAAAAGCGTCTTACCGTAACGTTCAATATCGCGATAGTATACGGTGGCTGAGGCCGCCTCTAACTGATCGTTGGTCCAGCTGGCTAGCCCTAGCAAGTTCACCACCCGGTTACTGGCCAGCCGGGCCGGATCACTTTTACGTTGGTTATTCAGGCTGCGCAGGTATCGCTTTTTCAGCCTGTTGAATGTTGATTCATCGAAAGTGGGCGTTTTCAGTGCTTGTGTAACCGCCTCAAGCAATACGGCCTGCTTGTCGTTGTAGCCGGATATGCGAATACCAAGGCCACGCTGGTGCCGATAAATACTGTAGTCGAGCCCCGCCAGGGTTGCCGGGTAAGAGTATTCATTCAACTGTTCGCGAATCATTTCTACGTACAACTCGGCCAATACCACGTTGCGCGCACTATCACGGGCCAC
>CAKZSB010000144.1 GCA_937920585.1 uncultured Granulosicoccaceae bacterium
CAACGACTTGTTTGTCGACGGGAAATTTACCATGGAATTAATCTCTATTGAGAAGCGCTAGCTAGTGCTCTGACAACACTAAAAATTGGAATACAGTATGGCCTTTGATGTGCCGGTTAGGGCCCAGTTCAGCTATCACACCTGGAGTGCGGCACATCAAAAGCCATCCCCTGCGGGCGAGCGCCAAAAGTTGCCATCGCTGCGTTGCGCTCACTCACAATAGAACAACTATTATTCGATCGCGCGCCTTGCGCTGACCACTTCTTCACTCGCTGTATCCCAACTTTTAATATTGTCAAAGCACTAGGCATCTGGCGCGGCAGCACAACGGTTACTGCAAATAATCTATTATCGATTCAGGTTCGCTGGCGACCACTTCGAAGCCCGCTGCCACCCAACCGTCGGTACCATCACGCAGCCAGTAAAGGTTGGTGTAACCCCACTGGTGCGCGCGCCTCACCGAGTACCACGACATCCAGCAATCGGCAATGCAGTAGAAGACGACGGGGTGGGTTTTGTCATTTGCCGTTAGCCTTGCAAGGTTATCGCGAAAAAACGCCGCCATGAACGATTCCAGTTCGCCATAGCCGACGTTGGGAAGCCAGCTACTACCCGGGATATTAAAACGCTGTTCGGATGGCAGCCAGCTAAGACCAAATTCTACCGCCTCTGTACGCAGCGTCACTGCCTGCACATCGATCAGTGCAGGAGACTTTGCTGCGATAAGCGCTTGTAACTGTTGTGGTGATAGTGTGGTTCCGCCTGTAACATTCTCCGGAAGCGGCGATCGATAATGGCCATCGCGATAACCATCGCTATTAAAGTGCTTGCCGGATTCGGCGGCCAGCGGTGCAGCCAGCCAGGCTGTTACAACCAGCATCCCGCAAAGCCAGCCGTGATTTGCCAGCTTTTTCATTTACTGCGTTTCGGTAGCAGGCAACAGCGCCGCTTCGAGCGCCTGATAAAGATGCACGACAGAACGTTGAAACTCGTTCGTTACCACAGCGAGATTCCGGAATCGCGCATCGACTGGAATGAACATTACCTCAGCCGGACTGAGCCCCGCATCAGCGGCCGAGGCAAGTGTGCCACTGAGCCAATCCAGATAAGATGCTGTTTCAACTATCGGCGCGTTGTTTTCACTGACCGGCCCGTGACCCGGCACCAGTACTTCGAAGCCCAGTGAGTCCAGTGTCTTAAGCGATGCCTGCCAGCCTTCAATGTCAGCGTGCGGCGTCGTCGCTGCACGTGCATGAAACACCAGATCACCGGCGAAAAGCACGCCGCTGGTCGTATCGAAGATCGCGAGATCAGATTCGGTGTGCCCACTGAGCGCAAGCAGTTCCAGTTTTCTCGATCCGATTTCAAGCGTACCTGCGCTTGCTGCCAACGTTGGCAGCACAATCTCGGTGCCAAGCATGGCGTTACCGATTAACCGGTACATGTTGTCAGAGTAACCCTCTGCCAACAGACGTAAATCGTTAATCGTTTGCGGCAGCGCGGCGTGTTCGACACCATCGAATGCCTGCAATCCAAAAAAGTGATCGGGGTGATGGTGGGTAATATAGACCCGCACGATCGGCTCGTCAGTGGTCTGGCCGATCAACGCGACCAGTTGCTCGCCGTAGAGCCGGGACGGCCCGGCATCTATCACCACCACGCCGTCACCGGTTACGATAAATCCGGTGTTTAGAATGTTACCGCCGTTTTCGAACGTTAGATCGTCGTTCACCCCGCTGACGACAAACACGCCGGGGCGCACTTCGTTGGCAGCAAGCTTGTAATCGAATCCGGCCGTATGGCCCAGCGCGCTGCAGGCCAGAAGGATCGTTGCAAAAGCCAGACGAATCAACGCGCAAACTCAGCCTTGAAACGATTGCCATTGTTATCGCGACCGGAAACCGACACAGGGCCATCGCCCGGTGTATTGACCGTAAACACCGGATTTTCGGCAACCGGCTCAAACGGCATGATTACACCAACCTCATCACCGGACGCATCCTTGACCTCGATACGCTCGATGAAAAAAGCCGGAATGCCATCTGCAAGGCCGGTATCCATCGGGTGCATCACTTTGAATTTCATGCGCCCTTCGTCATTGTTACCGGCAAAGAATCGACCGCTGGTTTCGCCGAGTCGACTGGCCCAGTCGGAATGACCACTGCCGACGCTGGGCGCGGTACAACCACCGCCTGCCGCATTCACCCAGGTACCACCAACATGCCATTGGCCGTCTGCGGTTTTCACTGCGGCACGAATCGGGCTGCCCTGCTGCAACTTCAAACCAAACCCGATTTTCGGCTCCATGGAGTGAGGATAAAAACGCAGCACGGTGGGGATGGGGTTGAGGTCTGCAAAGACCAGGATTTCCTGAACGTCGTCGAGCGCCGTCGCGTCAACCATAACCGGCACGTTCATGGAATCTTCCGCGTGGGGCGCTGCCGCCACCTTTACCAGATCGGAAAAACTCACTGTATCGTCGGCGAAGTACTCGCGTGCCATATAACTCCAGGCCGGCGAGTTGAGAGGATCCTTGACAGACAAAACGGCATACGCGTTCGATGATGCTGCCGTAAGCAGCGCCGCGGCTGCGATAGTCCTGATCAGTTTCATGGCGATTAGTGCCTCTTTTGATTGTTATTGCCGAACAAACCGCAACTGGTTGAATTGATGGCGATCCGGCTCGCTGTCGTGCAGCTCGTCTTTGGTTATCGGCCAGATCACGCCATCCTCCGGCGGCGATGCCAGAATATTCAAATCGACTTCGCGGACCATACCCGAGATGTTCTCGTTCTCGGTGGACAGCGAAAAATACAAACCGTTCCAGGCGTCGATCCCATAGTCTGTCGCACTACGATGGATAAACAGGAACTCATACTCAAGACTGCGCAGATCATCAGCAGTGACGCTGGCCGGTTTCTCATAAGGATACGGAAGGTGACACCACATCTGACGTTCCAGATCCATGCAACGAAATGGCCGCATAGACAGGAAGTGATTACTAAACGGCTTTTCGCTCATCGCGACTGCAATGCGATCGTCTGCGATCGTCAATTGACCAAGTGCCAGATCGGTTCCATCGGCGCCACTGAGCACAATGTCGTATTTACCGTCCAGTTCGCCGGCAAAGGCAACTGGCGCAGCCAGCACCAACGCAAGTCCCGCTGCACGAGCACGCCTCATTGCTGGATGTATCCCGTCTCGAGCGCCGCCGCAGAAGGTTCGCGATAATCCACCCCGTAGCGGTCAAAAACCGCAGCGATAGCCCCTTCCTCACGCAACTCGCGCATCGCGGCGATCACAGCATTGATCAACCCCTTGTGATTAAAGCGAATCCCGAGGCCGACATCCCAGCCGGTATTTTGTAAACCCGGTGTGGGTAGCGGGCGGAGATCGAACTGCCGGTCGGCAGCCTTCATGATGCCCTGAATCTCGGCCGACGGGCCTGCTATAGCGTCGATCTCGCCGCGGCCGAATGCAGCGGCAGCTTCGCTGATATTGCCAAAATGCACCACGTTCTCGCGGCGGTTGCCGTGCCGGGGGCTCAGCAGGTAGAAGTCTGCGAGTGTGTCGAGTTCCACGCCGACGCGGTGCTGATCGATGTCCTCAGCACTGCGCACTGAGTCGGCAGAATCAGTGTTGACTGCCAGCGCCAGGTTGTCGCGGTAATAGGGTGCCAGAAAGGCCACCAGATCGTTGTCGGCGGCAAACGCCAGATCGTAGGGCACGTGCATCATGAAGTCGGCGACACCGCCACCAATGTAATGCCCTTTCCAGATGTTGTTGCGCAGATCGTCTTCCATTGTCTCGTCAACACCAATAAATCTGGCAGACAGATTGACGCCGAGTTTTTCGGCTACCAGCTCTGCTATCTCGACATCAATGCCCGCGCGCTTGCCCTTCTCGTTTCGGTAGGAGAACGGCGGAAAATCACGATAGACGGCACCCTCAATACTGCCGCGCTCGCTTATTGTCTCGAGCTGATCGGCTCTGGCGACGATTGCCAGTGAGGCGAGCAAAAACAGGCCCGCCAGCCACGACGTTATTCTAACTGCCTTCATTTCACGCGTCTTCTGCGACGGTCAGCAGCCAGGCTCTGATCGCCCAAAGTGCTTCCTGCCCGAGTAGTTCACCAAAGGCCGGCATGTAAGTAATTCCATTTCGCACGACGCCGTTCTGCACCCGCATGGCGTACCACTCGTCGCCATCTGCGTCGCTCGGCAACTCGCGCAAATCGGGCGCGATACCGCCTGAAATGGCCTGCAGCCCGTGGCATCTGGCGCAATTCTGATTGTAGGCCGACGCTCCAATCTCGATGGCCTCTTCATTGCCGACGTAGGGGTTAGTTACGCGCCATTCGTCACCCAACAATTCGAGGTTTCCAATATCGACCGGTTGCGGCTGCACATCGCCGTGGCCATGCACACGGCCGATCAGGAACGCCAATACCAGAGTCGCGCTGGCAAGAAGGGCATATTTCTTCAATCTTGTATCCAATCAATAATAGTTGTGAAAACCGCCGGCGCAGTGCACCGGCGGCAACTTCAGCCTGGCCCGATCAGGACGAAGGCAGTTTGAAGACCCAAACCGAGCCACCCTGATTCAGGTACTTGACTCGCTTGGCTACCTCGCCGCCCCAAAGCGGCACCGCACCACCCCATCCAGACGCAACGGCGATGTACTGCTCGCCATCCATTGTCCAGGTGACCGGGCTGCTGACGATGCCGGAGCCAGTCTGGAATTTCCACAGCTCCTCGCCTGTCTTGGCGTCAAACGCCTTCAGGTAGCCCTCGGGCGTTCCGGTGAAAACCAGGTTGCCCGCGGTTGTCAGTACACCGCCCCACAGTGGTGCAGGGTTGCGGTATTCCCAAACCTTTTCACCTGTCGCTGGATCAAATGCACGCAGCGCGCCGATGTAGTCGTCGTTCAACGGTGAAATGGTAAAGCCGGCACCGAGATAGGCAGCACCTTTCTTGTAGGTGATGGGTTCATTCCACAAATCCATACCCCACTCGTTCGACGGCACATAGAACAGGCCTGTATCCTGGCTGTAGGCCATCGGCATCCAGTTCTTGCCACCCAAAAAGCTCGGCGCAGCAAATATAGATTCACCTTTCTTGCCGTCATCACTGGCAGTTGGATCGCCGGGGCGATTATCCGCCTCGATCGGCCGCCCGGTTTTCAGATCGATACCTGAGGCCCAGGTGATTTTGTCGACGAACGGGAACGCATTCAGCAGCTTGCCGTTTTCGCGATTCAGTACGTAGAAGAAGCCATTCCGGTCGGCGTGCCCGCCCGCTTTGACATCTTCCCCGCCAATCTTGGCGTTGAACGAGATGAGCTCGTTGACACCATCGTAATCCCAGTGATCGTTGGGCGTGTATTGATAGCCCCAGACAATCTTGCCGGTATCCGGGTTGATCGCAACGGTTGAGGTTGAGTGCAGGTTGTCGCCAGGGCGAAGGTAGGCATTCCATGGTGCCGGGTTGCCGGTGCCGAAAAACACCAGATTGGTCTCGGGATCGTAGGTTCCACCCAGCCAGGTAGCAGCGCCACCGGTTTTCCACATGTCGCCAGGCCAGGTTTCGTTAGTTGTACCTGTTATGCCATTTTCCTGTTGGGCCCCGTCTTTCCAGACGTGTCCCATGTGGCCTTCGAGAACCGGGCGTTGCCAGACCATATCGCCTGTCATTGCATCGCGCGCTTCGACTCGCCCGACGACACCGAATTCGCCACCGGATACACCCGTGATGACCTTGCC
This sequence comes from uncultured Granulosicoccaceae bacterium, assembly GCA_937920585.1. Lineage (GTDB taxonomy): Bacteria > Pseudomonadota > Gammaproteobacteria > Granulosicoccales > Granulosicoccaceae > CAKZSB01. The sequence goes on from CAKZSB010000144.1 coordinate 5,762, forward strand.
ATTGACAATCAGCGGCGCGGCTGTCATGGAGTAACCCGCCTTGAAATCATCGATCTTGGTTTTCCAGCGGACCTTACCGGTCTTTTGATCCAGCGCTACGATGCCAGCGTCCAGAGTACCGAAAATAACCAGATCGGCGTACAAACCGGCACCGCGATTCACCACATCGCAGCAAGGCAGAATGCCATCCGGCAGACGGTGGTCGTATTGCCAGAGTTCCTCGCCGGTCCGGACGTCAATCGCCCACATCCGTGAGTAGGAGCCGGTGACATACATCACGCCGTCGTGTATCAGCGGCTGAGATTCCTGGCCACGCTGTTTTTCGCCGCCCATTGAGAAAGCCCAGGCCGGTACCATGCCACCAACGTTTTCACTGTTGATGGTGGTCAGCGTACTGAATCGTTGTCCGCGAGGACCCAATCCATAGGAAACTACGTCTTCTTCACTGGCCTGATCATTGAGGATCATGTCATCAGTGACACCCTTGCCGTGCCCGTCAGCAATCGCTGCCGGTGCGACGACCGTCACAGTCGCTGCAACCGCTGTTGCGAGCAACGAACGCGTCAGATGACGCGAGTTCCAGTTCAATTTCATAATTCCGATAGTCTCCTCAAGCTAATAGAATAGGCTGTTGAAACCGCAATTACACGGATTGCACAAGCCTCGGGCTACTAATACAAAACCTACCTCATCACTCTACATAGAGTTGCCGACCATCTCAAGAAGCTCCGGCGCGGGAAACTAAGAAACAAGCCAAACTGACCATTTAGCACCGGATATAGTGCTGGCTGACAGAGCCGCACACGGGATCTTTACTCAGACTCACCGGAACTCCAGGACGCGACCACCTGGCGATCGATTCAACGCTCAAGCCAGGCATCGATGTGCTAACTTTGACTGCCCTCAGGTTTTTAAGGAAATGCAGTGGCACAGCTAGATCCCGAGATTCAGGATGTTCTCCAGCTGCTCGACATGGCGATCACCACGCCCATACACACGCTCGATGCGGTGCAGGCACGTGAAATCTTCCAGTCGCTGCGTCGGCCTGTCGACGACCTGCCTCAAATGCACCGAATCGAGGATCGCTTAGTCGAATCCGGCCAGCACAGTATTCCGGTAAGAATCTACCACCCGACCGATGCGAAAGAACTGCCGGCACTGGTCTGGTTTCATGGCGGTGGCTGGGTACTGGGGGATCTGGACAACGCCAATCTGCCTTGTCAGGAGCTCGCCGCCCAGGCGGGCTGCGTCGTGATCTCGGTCGATTACCGGCTTGCCCCTGAAGCACAGTTCCCGGCGGCATACGACGATTGCCTAGCCGCCACGCAATGGACTTTCAACAACGCCCGATCACTCGGCATCGATCCATCCCGAATCGCGGTAGGCGGTGACAGCGCAGGCGGCAATCTGGCAGCCTGCGTCGCACTTGCAGCGCGCGATACGGAATTTGCTCCGGCCTTTCAGCTGCTCATCTACCCTGTTGTCAACGACGATTTCGACAACGCCAGCTACACCGACAACGCCGAGGGGTATTTTCTAACCAAAGACTTGATGAAATGGTTCTGGGACCACTATGTGCCGAATGCCAAAGATCGTGCCGATAGCCGGGTTAGCCCGATTCAGGCAAATCTTGAAAACCTGCCACCCGCCTGGCTACTGACCGCAGGCTTCGATCCACTTTGCGATGAAGGTCAGGACTATGCACGCGCCCTTTGCAAGGCTGGCAACCGGGTCAGCAGCCTGCATGTCCCCGATACCATTCACGGTTTTTTCACTATGCCCGTCGCCTGCGGCGCCCGTGCACGCAGTGCCGCCGCTCGGGTACTCAGCGAAGCGCTCTCGACAGCCTGAGCCCGCAGAATCCATCGCGCTGGCCTCAAGGCAAACTTAACGCTTTGCGCTCGTGATCGGATCAGTGCATCATTCTCAGTTTGATCACCAAGGAAAAACAGTGGAACTATCGGGCAAAAAAGCAGTGGTTTTCGGCGGAACCTCCGGCATCGGCCTGTCCGCGGCCAAACAATTAGCAGAGGCAGGTGTCGAGGTTATCGCAATCAGCCGCGATCCGTCCCGAGCCGGTGACGTCCCGGCTGGCGTCACACTGAAAAAGTGCGATGTGCTGGATCGCGATGCGGTGACCGCGCTGTTGGCAGAATGCGCGCCGTACGACATTCTCATCAGTGCTGCGACCGGCGGCGGCCGCGCGATTGGCCCGTTCCTCGAGATGGACATGGATGGCTACAAAGCCTCTTTCGATAAACTCTGGGGCTATGCCAATGTCGTTCGATACGGTGCAGAACACCTGAGCGCCAATGGCAGCATTGTATTGGTCAGTGGAGCCCCCGCCCGACACTGCAAACCGGGCCAGGTCTCGCTATCGTCGGTCGGTGGTGCCGTCGAGGCGCTCACACGCGCATTGGCCGCCGAACTGGCGCCACGCAGAATCAACGTGGTGTCTCCCGGCACCATCGATACACCAATGGTTCCGCTCGAGGGCAAGGAACGCGATGACCTCTACGAAAAAATGACTGCCGAAAACCTCATTCCGCGCGCCGGCACCGCCGATGAAGTGGCAAAGGGGATTATGTTCGTTGTTGAAAACGATTTTGTTACCGGTACTACCGTCGATGTCGATGGTGGATGGCTGCTTTCATAACGGCCACAACACGCTCAATCGTCAGCCGGCTCGCCGGCTGACTTGAGCCGAAGCTGCATCAGAACAATCAGCAATGCGATAAAGCAGCAGAGTACGAAAATCTTGTTGATGAACCAGTTGGTTTGCCAGATTGTCCACTCGGGTGCGCTGAGAAACCACGCGAACTTCACCGTAATGATGACAATTTCAATGACTGAAATGACAATACCGGCCAACACGCGATAGCGATGGCCGGTGAGTAGTGCCCACGCCAGTATCAAATGAGCTACCCACCAGAAATCCCAATAAATATGCGTGCCTGTCGGCTCTCCGTAACAGGCATCGTAGATCAGTGGAAACAAAAATTTGATCACCAGCGTCCAACAAGCCAGCAGAATAAGGCTATGGGCGAGAAACCTGACCATTAGCCGAGCCGTCGCTGTGCATCGAGCGTGAAATCCGGAATCGGCACACCCATCGGACAAGCATTCCGGCAGGCTTGATGGGTGCAGGTCAGGCACGCCTGAGCCGGGTTCGATAGCTTCGCGTAGTCTTCGATTGCCAGTGCCTTATTGCGATAGTCCACATCGTACATTCGGGCTCTCAGAACCTCAGCAATATCGACTTGCTGCGGACAGGCCGCTTCGCAGTGATTGCAACCTGGCTGACAATACTTGCCGGACTGCAGCGCCAGATAGCGCCCCAGCAACTGCGTGTCGGCCCCTACCTGATCAACCTGACCCGACGCCGCGACATACTCATCTATTCTGTCGAAGCTCGTCATGGAAATCAGTGCGGCATCCACTCGCGGACTGGAAAGCACCCAGCGCAGTGCGGATTGCGCATAGGTTCGGTCGGGCTGTTCAAACGCCCGCATATCGTTCAGGCGTGCTCCCATCAATGTTTTCATGGCAATAACACCGATGTTCTTGCGCCGTGCCTTATCAAGTACCGGCGGCAAATCGGACTGAATAGCCACAAAATGAAAAGTGTGTTTGAGCTTGTCGTAGAGGTCCGGATCCTTGCCGAAGTTGTAGGCACAGAGAATCACGTCAACCAGGTCATTATCGATCGCATAGTCCAGACACGCCGCGAGCCTGCTGCCATGCCCGGACATGCCACGAAATCGAATCTTGCCTTGCCGCACCGCTGTTTCAGTAAATTCAGCCCAGGCATCGTTGCGCATTCGATCGATGTGATTGACGGCATGGTTGTAGTAGATATCGAGGTAATCGGTTTGCATGCGACGCAGGCTGCCTTCCAGCGCCGCCATCATATCTTTGGCCGTGTCACTTGCAGAAGCCTTGGTTTTCGATGTCAGAATCACTTTGTCTCTGACACCCTTGAGCCCCTCACCCATCGCCTCTTCTGCCCAGCCAAACCGATAACTTTCCGCACAATCGAAAAAAGTCACACCGCGATCAAGCGCGTGGCGCACCAACTTCGCATCCTGCAAACTAGACGATCCAAAGCCGATTTCCGACACGCGCAAGCCAGTTTTGCCCAATGTCACGTGGCGCTCAATCTTTGGTGGTACCTGGGCACGCAACCCGCTCATCGGGGCAAGCCCCGCCACAGCACCTGCGCCCAGCAACGTTCTTCGACTTACCATTGCAATACCTTTTCTGTCAGTTCACCAATACTGCGACAGAGTAGAATCTACCCTGCGATCGGCGTGAACCGCGCTGCACCGCTACGGTCATAACAGCCAACGCAACACCGATGGATACCGGACTATGAAAATATCACGCACGCTTTTGATCGCAAGCATTATTGCTTTGGCGCCATTAAAAAGTTTTGCACAAAACACCGCAATCGCCACCTTTGCCGGCGGCTGCTTCTGGTGTGTCGAGTCAGATTTCGACAATGTCCCTGGCGTGCTGACCACCATTTCGGGCTACACCGGGGGCAGCAGTGACAACCCCACCTATAAAAACCATATGCGCGACGGACACCGCGAAGTGGTTCAAATCACCTACGATCCGGAAAAAGTTTCCTATCAACAGCTGCTGCATGTCTTTTGGCGCAGCGTCGATCCGACGGACGCGGGCGGTCAGTTTTGCGATCGGGGGCATAGCTATACAACAGCAATCTATACCAACGACGAGCAACAGCAAGAACTGGCGCTGGCATCGAAAAAGGAGCTAACAGAGCAGGGATTGCCCGGCGCTGAAATCGTCACACAAATTGAGGCGGCCGCACAATTCTGGCCTGCTGAAGATTACCACCAGGACTACTATCTGAAGAATCCGCTGCGCTACAAGCTGTATCGAAAATCCTGCGGACGAGACAAACGCGTGGAAACGGTATGGGGAGAGATGGCCCGCGACGGTATCGCGGACCACTGACAAACCGGTGCACTGCAACCGCGAAGCTGAAGTAATTCTTGCTTCGCGATAGCAGACAAAGAACTGTCGGCGCACGGCGCCGACAGCATCACTGCAACTAGCCGAACTGATTCATGGTGTTGTCTTTACCTGAAGCCTTGAGCGCCTGACCACCGGAGAAGTATTCCTTGTGATCATCGCCAATGTTCGAGCCGGCCATGTCCTGATGCTTGACGCAATCGAGTCCTTCGCGAATCTCGCGGCGCTGCACATCTTTGACATACGCCAACATGCCCTGATCGCCGAAGTAGTCACGTGCCAGCGTATCGGTTGACAATGCCGCCGTGTGATAAGTGGGCAATGTGATCAGGTGATGGAACACACCTGCTCGCTTCGCAGCGTCGGCCTGGAACATCCGCACTTTTTCATCCGCTTCGCTGGCAAGCTCTGTTTCGTCGTAGTCGACACTCATCAGCTTGTCGCGATCATAAGCAGACATATCGCGACCCTCTTCCGACCAGGCATCAAAAATCTGCTGGCGGAAATTCAGGGTCCAGTTGAAAGATGGACTGTTGTTATAGATCAGTTTGGCGTTGGGGATTTCTTCACGCACACGATCAACCATTGACGCGATCTGGCCAACATGTGGCTTTTCGGTTTCGATCCACAGGAGATCAGCGCCGTTGCGCAATGCCGTAACGCAATCCAGCACTACCCGGTCAACGCCGGTATCGGGCTTGAATCGTACCAGGCCATTGGGCAACCGCTTTGTCTTGACCAATTTGCCTGCCTGGCTGATGACCAGATCTCCCGGTGCAACATCGTCCATCGAAGAAATGGCTTCGCCTTCGATAAAAGCGTTGTACTGATCGGCCAGATCACCCGGCGAAGCGGATACCGGAATCTTCTGGGTTAACCCGGCGCCCAGTGAATCTGTACGGGCAACGATTACGCCGTCTTCTACGCCGAGCTCGAGGAAAGCGTATCGCAGCGCGTTGATCTTGGCGATGAAATCTTCATGCGGCACAGTCACTTTACCGTCCTGGTGCCCGCACTGCTTGGCGTCCGAGACCTGATTCTCAATCTGCAAGCAGCATGCTCCGGCTTCGATCATTTTCTTGGCCAGTAAATAAGTTGCCTCCTCGTTGCCAAAGCCCGCATCAATATCAGCGATAACCGGCACGACGTGGCTCTCGAAGTTGTCAATTTTGCTTAAGACTGCCTGTTCCAGGACCTGGTTGCCTGCCTCACGAGCCGCATCGAGATCTGTAAAGAGATGGCGCATTTCACGGGCATCAGCCTGTTTTAGAAAGGTATACAACTCATCGATCAGCTCGGGAACGGTGGTCTTCTCGTGCATTGACTGGTCCGGCAACGGACCAAACTCGGAGCGCATCGCCGCAACCATCCAGCCAGACAAATACAGATAGCTTCCCTTCGTGGTGCCAAAGTGCTTCTTCACTGAAATCAGCTTCTGCTGACCGACGAATCCATGCCAGCAACCGAGAGACTGTGTGTACTGCGACGGGTCCGCGTCATAGGCAGCCATGTCGCGGCGCATGATCGCAGCCGTGTGCCTGGCAATGTCCAAGCCCGTTTTGAAGCGGTTTTGCATCTGCATTCTGGCAACGTACTCTGGATTGATTGCCTGCCAGTTATCGCCCTGGCGGGCAATGGCGTCGGCATTGTCGGCAATCGCTTGTTTATAGTCGCTCATTTATTTTGGTTCTCCCAGTGCTGGCTGAATAAAATCTGTACTCGATAAACCCGAAGGTCACGCCTGTTGGCTTTGAGCAGGCCGGCATTTTACGGCAGAAAAAATTATAATTTCACAAATAAAATTACACTGTGTGAATTTCACAAATGAATTTACCCGTGTCAATTTCAATAGACTGAGCAGCGTTGCCGTCGGTCAGCGCGCAAGCGCAAAGCGCCACTGTATCGGCAGCGGAGGCAGAAATTTGAGCGTGCTAACCCACTGGGCGTCACACTTTAGGCTGTTGGAAAAAGCTGCCGCCTGTTGAAAACGCGCACTTTTCCAGACTGGCAAGACTCAAAGAAGGGGTTGCGCGATACGCGCATGACGACATGAAGTGGTTTTGGAGAGGCGTTTAGTAAATCGTTTTGCGCAGCCGATCGGGATAGTCTCGATCGTACTGCTCGCCGTCGAAGTCTTTCGCCAGGGCTTGCAGGATCTCGCCGGTGCTGGGTAGATCACTTCGTGGCACTTGCGTGTCCTGGCGCCACAAACCGGACCTGACCAATGCTTTCTGGCATTGAAAATACACTCGACCCACTGTGAACACGATCACACTGGCAGGCAGCTTTCCCTGCATCTCGAAGCGTTGCCGCAATTCAGGATCCGTGACGATGTAGGCATCGCCGTTGATGCGCAGCGTCTCGCCAATCCCGGGGATCAGAAACAGCAAAGAGGCACGGCTATCGTCAACCAGGTTGCGCAGTGAGTCGAGCCTGTTATTGCCGCGACGGTCAGGAAGAGCAAGTGTGGTGGAGTCCAGTACGCTGACAAAACCGGGCGGGTCGCCTCGTGGTGAGCAATCGAGACCACCTGGCCCCACTGTTGCGAGCACAGCAAATGGCGAGCGTTCCACAAAGGCCTGATAGTGTTCAGAGAGGTGGTCAATCTCCTTGACCAGTGACGCACTGACAGCAGGTTGCGGATAGTGCTCATCGAGTTGCCGATGAGTTTCAACGCAATGCTGTTGAAAATGCTCTGGCAGTTTGGGCATGAGAAATGATCCGGGCGTTAGCGAAAACTACTTCTTTACATCACAGCAGCGGGCAATTTCAGATCAAAGTTGCTCGACACAGTTTAACTCGCCCTCGAGCAATGCACTGTCGCGCTCGCGGATTCGTGTGAGCGAGAGTTCGCGCGCTGCCGAAACCGCCACGTTAGTGAATGTTTCACGAATATTGTGAAAACTGTCCGTCGCGAGATTCAGAATCGGCGCCTGCAGCGTGGCCGTTCGATCAGTTTCACCATCGCGATCAAGGTCCCAGGCAATTTCCCTGGATTCGGTGTCCAGAGTCCAGATAGCCATCAGCGCCTCGCCCGAATCGAACGTGTAAACCGCGGTGTTGTTTTCCTCGAGCTGGATCCGGGCTGCCCAGGGACTGCCATCAAACATTCCGGCGCAACTCCAATGCAACCCCTCACTGTTGAGCAATTGCTCGGCAACTGAGCCCTGTCCGTCGTTGGGGATCACGTTCGAACCTGAGACAGATCCGTCACCACCGGAGCCGCATCCTGCGATCAGCAGGCACACAGATGTCAATATCAAATAGGGCTTCAACGCGGTATCCATTGAGTAGACAGGCGACTGTGTAACCACTCGGGTTGCCGGACGCCAGATTATCGTTGGCAGTTAGCCACAGGAATTCTGGTTTTCATAGCGATCCAGGACGTTATGCAAAGCAGATGCCGCTTGCGCTGAACCAGGTTCGGCTTTCGGCATTTGGTTGAAGGGCAAGTCATTCGCTGGACTGACTGACGTTCCAATCTGGCTGAAATTGCAGCATTTTTACCGTGCCAGGCATGGTGGAATTGAACAAGCTGTTATGCCAGTAGGCAGCCTGATATTGCTCCTGCCTCGCGCTCAATTCGACCACACGACACTGCAGCTTGAACGTCTGCTGGTATTGCTCAAAATTCAACTCGCACTCACCCTGCTCCAGCAAAACAGCAGCCAACTCAGAATCGAGCAGAAAAGTACCGATAAGCCGATCGTCGAACTCGCGCGGATGCTGGTAATAGCTTGAGGCGAGGATCTTTAATGCTGCTTTGGTGCGCTCGTTCGGATCGTGGGTTTTTTTCACCAGATGGCGAAACTCATCCGTCCAGACTTCAGGCTCGCGACGGACAAGCAATACATTCAGCGGCCCAAGGTCATTGTCGCTAATCGCAACCCTTACCCCGGCACGCATCCCCTCACTTGGCCTGCCGTCCATTTTCCGAACGGCATGCTGACGAAGTCGACATTGCCAGCCAAGGAAAAAATCGCGCAATTTGGCGGCGCTATCAGTCTGTTTGTCGGCGGCAACCATAAGTGCAGTCTCGATTCCGGTCAGCAGTCCATCGTATGGCGGCGTTCCCACTCACTCAGGTGCGAGGTGTAGTCAGCCCATTCCTGCATCTTCAGCTTAATGTAGCCATCCATTAACTCATCACCCAGCCCTTCGCGCAGGATCTTGCTCTTCTCAAACAGCCTGAGTGCGTCGTGCAATGTCGCCGGTAGGCGTTTGGCGCCTTTGACCTTGTGACCTTCCTCATACATATTCAAATGGACAGGCTTGCCCGGATCGCGTTTGTTTTCTATGCCGTCGAGCCCGGCCGCCAGCACGCCCGCCTGCATCAGGTAAGGATTGGCTGCACCATCCATCAATCGCAGTTCAAAACGTCCCGGGTCCGGCACGCGAATCATGTGGGTTCGATTGTTGCCGCTGTAGGTCACTGCATTGGGTGACCAGGTCGCGCCGGAACTGGTTGCCGGCGCATTGATGCGCTTGTAACTGTTGACGGTGGGATTGAAAATCGCGCACAAATCGGCGGCACTGGCCATGATGCCACCCAGAAAATGATAGGCGACTGCCGACAAACCCAGCCCGTCTGTTTTGTTCAGGAAAAGATTTTTCTTGCCGGTTTTATCCCACACTGACACATGTGCATGACAGCCATTGCCAGTCAGGTTGGCAAATGGCTTGGGCATGAAAGTGGCGCGGATGCCGTGGTTCTCGGCAATGGTTTTGACCATATATTTGAAAAAAACGTGGCGATCGGCAGTCTTCATTGCGTCGTCGTAGTCCCAGTTCATTTCGAACTGGCCGTTGGCGTCCTCGTGATCATTCTGATAAGGCCCCCAATCGAGCTCGATCATCGCGTCACATATCTCACTAACCACTGGAAACTGGCGCATCAGCGCCTGTTGGTCGTAACAGGGTTTGGCGTGCACATCCGCCGAATCCGCTAGCGCCGTACCCTCGGGGTTGGTGAGAAAGTACTCACACTCAACACCGGTCTTCATTCGATAGCCCATTTTTGTCGCGCGCTCCAACTGACGCTTAAGCGCAACTCGAGGCGAGGCTTCAACCTCTTTTCCATCCATCCACAAATCGGCAGCCACCCAGGCTACTTCGCGCTTCCAGGGCAGCTGAATCACGCTGGATGGATCGGGGATGGCAAACATATCGGGATGTGCCGGTGTCATATCCAGCCAGGCGGCAAAGCCTGCAAAACCAGCCCCATCCTTCTGCATACCCTTGATCGCCCGCGTCGGCACCAGTTTGGCGCGCAGCATGCCGAACAAATCGACAAAACTAACCAGGAAATACTCCACCTTGTTGGTGGTGGCCCATTTTTCCAGATCTTTCACCATTTCCCTCTCCGCCCCGAGCGATTTGTAACTGTCAGAACAAAAAAGGCCCCGCCTGAGCGGGGCCTGACTACAGCGTTGCGCGACTAGCGCTTCTTGTGTTTCCGACCCACTGAAATTTCGTGCACGATGCTGCCCAAAACTACCAGCACCATGACGGCACACATCAGCCAGAATATTGCTTGCAGCATTTCCGGATTGCCGCCGAAGGTATAGATAACGCCGGCACCGTCAAAGCTCTCTACAGGACTTGTATTCATTTTTTAATCCTCAGTTTCAGGGACGGCGATTTTTCGGGTCAGTGCTGGGTGGCCGTACACGCGTCGAGTCATTGCTCGGAGGTCGCACACGCGTCACCGAGTCATCACTCTGAGCCGGCGGTGGCGCAGGACGACGACCCGGTCCGCCTTGCGGACGATCCCCGGCATTGCGTGGACGTGGCGGCGGACGCCGATCGTCGCGACGTGGCGGTGGCGGACGTCGATCATCCCTGCGCGGAGGCGGACGTCGAGGCGGCTCGCGTCGACGAGGCTCGTCGTATTCTGGAATCATCTCGCCTTCACCACCGAACTCGGGGTATGCAATCGACGGAATCTCCGCTACATCCAGGCCAAGCAGCTCCACTTCATTGCGGACTCTGAGAATACCCAGAATGCGCAGTATCAGTGCCATCACAAGACCCGGGACAAAGCCCAGCAGAATCATCACACCAGCACCTTTCAGCTGGCCCATAAAGCTAATCGCAGGTATGCCCTCGGCACCCGGGTAACCGGCGCAAAAGATACCGACTGCCAGCAAGCCCCAGACACCACAGAACCCGTGCACGGCAACCGCGCCGACCGCGTCGTCTATACCCATCTTTTCGAGCATTTTAGCGCCGACAGGAATGATGATACCGCCGATAAAGCCCAGCAAAAATGCCAGTGGCGGGTAGAAAAGATCGATACCGGCCGCGACCGAGAAGATACCGCCCAGACCACCTGACATCATCCAGAAAGGGTCGCGGGTGAGGAAGTAGGCACCGATAATTCCGCCGGCAAATCCCATCAGGGTGTTGAAGACGAATGCCGAAAGGTTCGATGGAATGCCGTAGATGTTGACCCAGTTGCCAGCCGGATCGTAGATCAGGCAGGCCCCCAGAAAGCCAAAGAAACCGACGATGATGAGCATCAGCCCGGTAAGCGTCAGCGGCATGTTGTGACCGCGCAGATCGTTGGCGCTGCCATCGACGTTGTATTTGCCGATACGAGGGCCCAGCGGAATCAATACGCCAAGCGCGAAGAAGCCGGCAATTGTGTGCACCACACCGGCCGCAGCGACATCGCGATAACCCCATTCGACGACCATCCAGCCGGTTGGGTGCCATCCCCAGGACGCACCCAGAATCCAGACGACCGAGCCAAGCAGAACTGCCGTGATGATGAACGCGCTGAGACGTATGCGCTCGATCACGGCACCGGAGTAGACGGAGGCGGTTGTTGCAGCAAACAGCGTGAATGCAGCCCAGAACACGCCAGTGGCCTGATCCTGCAGATTGGGACCCATGGATTCGCCCCAGGGCACACCACCGGCTGCGCCTTCGTAGTCCCAGGCGCCTTTCAGATCAATGCCGTCAGCACCAAAGGGCCAGCTGTATCCGGCCAGGTAAATCCACCAGCCAAAGGCGAAGAAGGTCGGTATCATGAACGCGAAGGCAAGGATGTTTTTAGTGCCCGACGCCAGACTGTTCTTGGAGCGCGACGCACCCATCTCATAGGCGAGAAATCCGGCGTGAATACAGATCATCAACGCCGTACACCACCAGTAATAAATCTCCAGGTTGATCGTCGTATGACCTGCCAGCGCAGCATCAATAGCCGCCTGGACCGCTTCTTCGTTCATATAAAGCCCCCTTACAATATTTGAATGGCTCGCCGCTGGTGCCTTGCTGCTTCTGCGTTATGTATTCACCACGGAAAGGTTACTGTTGGATGACCTGCACAAGCGCCACGGACCACTCCCTGATCACAGGGCGCTAGTATTGTTTGATTGTCTAAATATATCAAGATGTTCTTGTGCCGATGACTCATCGGCACAAGAACTGGTGGACGCGTTAGAACTTGGCGTAGGCCTTGTTCAGCTCGACCATCGGGTGGTCAGCAGACATCTGGAACTTGATCAGCAGTTCGCGCGCAATCATATCGCGATCCTGCTGGTTGTCGGGGAGTTCCATTTCGGGCGGTACCGTAACCCAACCGTTGATGTTGCGATCAAACACCGCCGCGCGACTTTCCTCGTAACCCATATGAACGTCTTCAAGCCAGTTCAGATCTGCCCAGCCCATGGTCTCCATATACTTCTTAAGAAACGGGGTGATGCGGTCGTAGTCGGGTACCAGATTGACATCGTAGCGATAGCCAATGTGCTGCCCGATGGTCTTTTCACGTTCGGAGTCGAGCCCGTCAGTGTTGATGAAATGATCGATATCATTAGCCATTGAACCCTCCTCAGTAGCGAGTCATGTCGGGGCGACCGACGGTGTGTTGTGAGCCGGCAAGCGGCACTTGTGCAAGGGCCGAGGCCTCCATGGTCAGTGCAGCCAGATCTTCCGGCTCCAGCGAGTGCATGTAGGTTTTGCCACAGGCGCGCGCCAGCAACTGCGCTTCGATTGTCAGCGTGTGCAGAAAGTTGTACACGCGCTCGGCGGCGGCATCGGGGTCGAGGCGCGCGCGCAGTTTGGGATCCTGCGTGGCAACACCCACCGGACAGCGACCGGTGTGACAGTGATAGCAGTAGCCTGCTTCGACACCGATCTCGTTGGGGAAATCTGCCTCTGGAATATCCTTGTTGCAGTTGAGCGCCATCAGCGATGAATGGCCAATAGCCACCGCATCTGCGCCCAGCGCGATCGCCTTGGCCAGATCACCACCGTTTCTGATACCGCCGGCGTAGACCAGCGAAACATCGCCGGACTTGCCGACATCGTCCAGCGCCTTGCGCGCCTGACGAATGGCAGCAATCCCCGGCACGCCGGTTTCTTCTGTTGCCAGGTGTGGTCCTGCCCCTGTACCACCTTCCATACCGTCGATGTAGATGACGTCGGGATCAGTTTTAGCCGCCATGCGAACATCATCGTAAACCCGCGCCGCGCCCAGTTTTAGCTGAATCGGAATTTCGCCATTGGTGGCTTCGCGTATCTCCTGAATCTTCAGGGCGAGATCATCGGGTCCGAGCCAGTCCGGATGGCGCGCCGGCGATCGCTGATCAATACCGGCAGGCAGAGAACGCATTTCAGCGACCTGGTCCGTTACCTTCTGCCCCATCAGGTGGCCACCAAGGCCTACTTTACAGCCCTGCCCGATGAAAAACTCACAGGCATCGGCCAGGCGCAGGTGGTGTGGGTTGAAACCGTAGCGTGACTGAATACACTGGTAGTACCACTTTTCGGAGAACCGGCGTTCATCCGGAATCATGCCGCCTTCGCCGGAGCACGTTGCCGTGCCAGCCATGGTCGCGCCCCGTGCCAGAGCGGTTTTCGCTTCATAGCTCAGCGCACCAAAACTCATGCCGGTGATGTAGACCGGAATGTCCAGTTCCAGCGGGCGCTTGGCACGCGGCCCCAGTACTGTTTTGGTCTCACACTTTTCACGATAGCCCTCAATAACAAAACGGGTCAGAGTGCCAGGCAAAAAGGTTAGATCATCCCACGAAGGAATTTTCTTGAACAGTGAAAAGCCACGCATGCGGTAACGACCGAGCTCGGCTTTGATGTGGATGTCATCAATAACATTGGGCGGAAACATAAAGCTCTGCCCAATGACATCTTTGTTGCGTTGGTTAGTCATAGATTATCCTTTACGTTAGCCGCTCTAGAGCACCAGCTTCTTTTCAGCTGGCTCGAGGTTGTCGTAGTTCCAGAGTTGCTTGCCGGCCACGATTTTGGTGAGATTTTTCACACCGTTGGGTGCTTTCATACCGTAGAGCGCCAGTTTGGCTTCGAGCCATGAGGCCTCGCCATCGGTGATTTCACCTTCGACCGCATCGACGCCCAGATCTTCAATTTTGCCACCGACGAAAATCGTACCGTCGTACATGGAATCACCCAGGTTTTTACCTGCATCACCGAGAATGATGATTCGACCACGCTGCATCATGAAGCCGGTAAAAGCGCCTGCTCTGCCGCCAATGATGATGGTGCCACCCTTTTGGTCGATACCGGTTCGCGAACCGACGTCGCCCTTGCAGACAAGATCGCCACCACGCATCGCGGCACCGAATGTGGAACCGGCATTTTTCTCGATAACTACCGTGCCCGCCATCATGTTTTCCGCACAGGACCAACCGACGCGCCCGCTGATGCGAATGTTAGGACCGTCTACCAGTCCGCAGCCGAAGTAGCCAAGACTGCCTTCGAAATTGAGGTTCAGTCGATTCAGGATACCGACACCCAGCGAATGCTTCGCGCCAGGGTTTTTGATGGTAATAGTGCCGTGACCTGACTTCATCAGCTCACGAATCTTCAGGTTGATATCACTGATTTCCATTGGCCCCGCATCGAATTCGGCTGACTTGCCAAAATCCACCTCGATGCCATCGGGGTAAGTGAAATTCTCTTCAGCCGAAGGTGAAAAGAAAACCTGCTGCGTGCGACCGGAGAGTTGCTCCGTGTGCATGCCGAGTTTATGAGACTCGTGCTCCTGATTTAGCTCTGCCATACGCGGACCTCCCCCTCGTAGGGATCAAATGTGTCTATCTCGTGCGGAAAAATACTTCTGATCGCAACTTCTTCTGAAGCCATCGCTATCAGATCGTCACTTTCATAAAGCACCATGGGTTTGGCTGCCATCACATCTTTAGCCATACCTAAAGAATCACCAGTGGCAACCAGATAGGTGAAAACACCATCGAGTTCATCAACTGAACGGCGCATGGCAGCTTCCAGATCATCACCCTCATCAATGCGATGGGCGATGTAGACGGCAATCAATTCGGAGTCGCAATCGGACATGAACCGATGACCGCGTCGTTCGAGATCGCGTCGGTTTGTCCAGTAGTTGGTCAGCTGGCCATTGTGTACCACTGACACGTCGTTGAACGGATACGCCCAATACGGATGGGCAGATCGAATATCGACGTCCGATTCGGTCGCCATTCTGGTATGGCCAATAGCGTGAGTACCGTCAAAGCCACCCAGACTGTACTGATTGGATACGACAGTGGCGTCGCCCAGATCCTTGATCAGCTCCAGTGCGTGACCAATAGAAAGAATCTCGACGCCTTCAATGTCCTCAATGAAGTCGATTAGTCTTTTCAGATCCCCGTCGAATGCGAAGCTGTAACGATAGGCGTATTCGGTCGCCTGCTCCTGAGAGCCCACCTTCGCTCCCATCTCTTTCAGCCGCTCGTCAACAGTGGCCCTGCGCTCGATAACGGTCGCATGGATATCAAAGCCAGTGGCGAGATCTTCCTGCTCGGCGACTTTAAATCGCATCACGAGATCACTGGTTGCCTCATCGCCGTACAAGGCGAATCCTGTCGAATCAGGGCCGCGGTGCTTGAGCGCCTGCAACATCGAGGTCATCTGCCCCCCGATGTTGGCACTTGAGCCGCGATGGATAAGTCCGGCTATGCCGCACATAGATAAACTCCTTATCTTAAAGGTAGACGCCCGCCCCACCGATCAGTTGCCGATGGTGAGACGGGTTTGTTGTCTGTTAGCGAAGATTGCTAGGGCAGGCAATCCATATACTGATCCGCGTCCCAATCAGTTACAGTTGCCATGAATTTTTCCCACTCGTCGTTCTTGTACCAGTGGAAGACCTTGTACATTTCATCGGGCATCGAAGCCTTGATTACCTCATCGGCCTCGAGTCGATCGAGAGCCTCGCCCAGCGACATTGGAAGCTTCTTGACCACTTTGCCGGCCTCCATCGCTTCGTAGATATTGCGCTCTTCCGGCTCACCGGGATCTCTGTCGTTATCAATGCCATCGTCGAAGGCGCTCAAGATTCCCGAGCCCATTAAATAGGGATTGACCATTGAATCGACCGAGCGATACTCGAAGCGTCCGGGTGCGGATACACGCATGCCGGTAGTTCGGTTTTGATAGCCCCAGTCAGCAAAGACAGGTGCCCAGAAACCGGTGTCCCACAAGCGTCGGTAAGAATTCACTGTCGAGCAGCCGATTGCAGTCAAAGCGCCGATGTGCTCCATAAATCCACCGATCGCCTGCAGACCGATTTTGCCCGGCTTTTGCGGATCGTTATCATCTGGCATGAAGGTGTTTTCGCCACCTTCTACATAGGTGAAAGAGCCAGGCATTCCGGGTATGTCCGCCTCGCTCTTGAGCATGATTTTGTTCACCACATCTTCACCCCCACGCCACAGCGAGACATTGTGGTGACAGCCAGAGGCCGAAACCCCCATGAAGGGCTTGGTCATGAAACAGGCGATAAGATCGAATTCCCGCGCGACCTGTGCACAGATCTGGCGATAAGTTGAAAGGCGATCAGCATTTCGCAACACATCGTCGTATTGCCAGTTGAGCTCGAGTTGGCCTGGCGCGTCCTCGTGATCGCCCTGAATCATGTCCAGCCCCATCGCCTGCGCGTACTCAATTACTTTCATACTGACCGGGCGCAGTGATTCGAACTGATCTATGTGGTAGCAATAGGGGTTTGAGTAGCCTCCGTTTGGCTTGCCATCTTCGGTCTTTTTCAACCACATCATTTCTGGTTCCGTACCGCAACGCAATTGCAAGCCGTGCTTGGCCTGGAAATCTCTGTGCTGAAATTTCAGATTGCCACGACAATCTGATGTCAAATGCCCGCCAGGGTTAACCTTCTCTTCGCGATTTCGAAAACACACGCAGAACACGCGCGCAATCCTTTTGTCCCAGGGCAGCTGTACAAAGGTGTCGGGATCCGCAATACCGACCAGCTCAGCCGCCTCGGGTCCATAACCGATGTAGTCGCCGTGGCGATCGACAAACAGATTGGCCGTAGATCCATACACCAGCTGGAATCCCTTGTTGGCAGTGCGCTCCCAGTGATTTGACGGGATGCCCTTACCGACTATTCGCCCGGTAACTGAGATGAACTGGTAGTAGATGTAAGTGATTCCGAGCTCATCGATCTTCTTGCGAACATCTTTGATCATCTGGTCGCGACCAGGCTCGTTCACATATTGTTCAAGTTCAGTCATTGTGTATATCTCCCCCTCGACTCTTGGTTGGTGTTGCGGATTGATTTGAGGATTGCCTGCAGCACTGTGCTGACGACAAACTTTGCCACGCCTTCCGGCAGCAGACCAATTCTGTACCTTTCAGTACCGATACTATAAACTGACCCGAGCCCAAATTGCCAGACCTCCACGCGACATAAGCTGCACCTGTAACCTATGTACTGCAGATTTCGCCACTATGGCAATGTTTACGCAACGATTTATTGAACAGCGGCCGGCTTGCCGGTACACTGCCTGCCCGAGGAATCGGCCTCCGGGCTCATGATGGCTTCCTCCAAAATCGAGGAAACGGTACAGAATTGGTTTATGAATTCGTCCAACCACACCCCAGGCACGGCCCCCGCACCCCGCTCCGGTGATGCGAACTCCGTGTCGGCCGCGCTGCGCAGGCAGATTCTCAATGGCGACTTCCTGCACGACGAAAAATTGCCGGCCGAACGCGCACTCGCAGACCAGTTCAGTTGCTCGAGAGGTACGGTCAGAGCGGCGATGGAACGCCTTGAAGAACAACAGCTGATTGAACGCCGGATTGGCAGTGGCACCTTTGTCAGCTACCGCATGCAGGCAGATGATATCGAGATCGCCAATATCACAAGCCCGCTCGAGTTGATCGATGTGCGACTGGGAATAGAACCGCAAATCGCCCGGCTGGCTGTCGCCCATGCCAGCGCACGCGATATCGCCCGGCTCGAAAAGTCGCTGCTCGTTGCAGAGCAATGCAGCGAAAACAGTGATCCGGAATCTTTCACGCAGGCCGACGAGATTTTCCACCTGACGCTGGCAGAGTGCACCGGCAACGCTTTGATGTTGTGGGTGTACAAGCACATCAACGATGTTCGATCACATCGCCAGTGGAGCGCCATGAAAGACAAGATTCTCAAACCGGCCCGGGTACGCAAGTACAACCAGCAGCACCGGGAACTGTACGAGGCTATTGCCCACCGCGATGCCGACGCCGCTACCGACGTGACCTACGCACACCTGGACATGGCTCGCCGCGACTTGCTTGGAGCCAGCAGATGAGCGCACTACCGACGCAGCTATCCGACCTGGTCCTGCCCAGATCCGGCATCCTCTCGCCGGGCACACCGATTCTGCCGCGCGGCACCGAGCGCTATCTTATTGCAGGTGGCGGCTCACTGACGCTCGATCTGCTTCCGGGTGACACCCTGCAGATTGTCGATCCCGAGGGCCTGCAAAACTGCGAGGTGGCGGTTTTCGATGAACATGGAAAACCCTGTAATGCCGCGCTCGACAAAACACTCGGCAGCGCACGCAGCAGCTGGATCACGTCTTTGCTGGCCGAGAATACCGAGTCGAGCCGCAAGATCGAAGCCGGACTTCGACGCCGCTCGATCAGCCCGGGCAACGACTATGCAGTGCTGCAGTGGTTAAGCGGTGACACACAAGCGGGCAGCAGCCACAGCGCACAGGCCAGCGAAAAGTTAACCTGCCTGATCGCGGCACCTGCAGCACCCATGCGCGTCGATGAGCAATTGCCGCCAACCAGCCTGGTGGCCTGGGTCAAGCGTGCCAACATCAGTGACAGCACAGAACCCGCACTACCCGAACCATTGGCCAATATGGATCAGGACATTCGCGTGCCGCGCATGACAGCACGCGCATTCGAGGTGAAAAAAGGCGATTACATCCAGATCATCGACGTGGAGGGACGTGAGTGCAGTGACTTCCAGTGCTTCGATGCACGCCAGCTCCAGAACGGCATTGAACGCTGCCTGGATGCCACCACCACCCGCACACTGATGGCCAGCGCCTACCCGATGCCGGGCCTGCACAGCAAGTTCTACGATCAGGAGATGACACCACTGGTACAGGTTGTTCGCGATACCTGCGGCCGTCACGATTCCTTCGGTCTGGCCTGCACTGCAAAATACTACGACGATGCCGGCTATCCCGGCCACGTCAACTGCAGCGACAATTTCAACGCTGCACTGGCTCCTTTCTCGATTGCACCGCGAGCGGGCTGGATGGCCATGAACCTGTTTTTCAACACCGCCATCGACGATCACAACCAGCTGCTTACCGACGAGCCGTGGTCGCGACCCGGCGATTATGTACTGCTCAAGGCGCTGACCGACCTGGTCTGCGTATCCTCCGCCTGTCCCGATGACATCGATCCCGCCAATGGCTGGAATCCCACCGATATTCACGTGCGTGTCTATCCGGGCAATCACGAATTCTCCACTGCCGTGGCCTATCGCATGACCCCAGACGCAGACCCCCAACTGACCAAAGAAACCGCCTTTCATGAGCGCACCTCCCGGCTCACTGGCAATTTCACTGAATATAATGGCTACTGGCTGGCCAATCGCTATAACAATCATGGCCCTGTTTCGGAGTACTGGGCCTGTCGCGAAGGCGTGGTGGCAATAGATCTGTCACCGTTGCGCAAATACGAAATTCTCGGCCCTGACGCCGAAGAATTAATGCAAAGCTGCGTCACTCGCGATGTTCGAAAGCTCTCGCCCGGCCAGGTCGTGTACACCGCCATGTGTTACGAAAACGGCGGCATGGTTGACGACGGCACTGTGTTTCGCATGTGCGAGACCAACTTTCGCTGGGTCGGTGGCGATGACTACAGCGGCATCTGGCTGCGCGAGCAAGCGCAGAAGCGCGGCCTGAACTGTTGGGTTAAATCATCCACCGATCAACTGCACAACCTGCAGGTGCAGGGGCCACTGAGCCGCGAAGTGCTGAAAAAGATTGTCTGGACCCGACCTGACCAGACACCGCTACAGGATCTCGCGTGGTTTCGTTTTTCGGTCGCCCGCATCGGCCACGAACACGGCATTCCAATACTGGTGTCACGCACGGGCTACACCGGTGAGCTGGGCTATGAAGTCTGGTGTCACCCGAAAGATGGCGCAGCGGTCTGGGATGCTGTATTTGAAGCAGGCGAACCCCACGGCATAATACCAATGGGCCTTGAAGCACTCGACACGCTTCGCATCGAAGCCGGACTGATCTTTGCCGGTTACGAATTTACCGACGAGACCGATCCCTACGAGGCCGGCATCTCGTTTACCGTGCCACTTAAATCCAAACAAGACGATTTCATTGGCCGCGAGGCGTTGCTGAAGCGTCGCGACAACCCACAACGCAAGCTGATTGGCCTGGAGCTGGATGGTGATGAAGTCGCCGAGCATGGCGATTGTGTGCACATTGGCCGACAACAGATCGGCGTCATCACCAGCGGCGCGAGATCACCAAAACTATCTAAAAACATTGCGCTTTGTCGCGTGACTACAGAGCACGCCACTCCGGGCACCAGGGTCGAGGTGGGCAAACTGGACGGCCACCAGAAACGACTCGCAGCTACTGTTTGCAGCTACCCGTTCTACGACCCGGACAAATCACGGGTACGGGCTTAAGCAAAAAACGCCCGGCCTTTGCGCCGGGCTGCAGTATTCACAGTACCCGATTTCACTGCTGGTAATACCGTAATACCTAGCGCTATTCCATGCCGAGCGCCTGCTTGCGCTGATTAGCCCAGGTTCGCAATATCTGATCGATCGCCAGACCAATAAACGCAACGCAAAATCCGAGCACCAGGCCATTGCCTACACCGGCCTTGTCCGACAGCGATTTCAGGATCAGCTGACCCAGATCATCGGTGCCTATCATTGCACCGATGATCACCATCGATAGCGCAAACACCACAGTCTGATTAATACCCAGCGCCATATGCGGAAAAGAGAGTGGCAACTCAACCGACAACCAGCGCTGTAGCCTGTTCACACCCGACATCGAGGCTGCATCGTGCAAAGCCTCCGGTACGCTGCGAAGCCCTTCTACGGTGTAACGCGTGGCCGGTATCGTGGAATAAACAACAATGGCGATCAACACGGATGTATCGGTGACGCCGAACAACATCATCACCGGAATCAGGTAGATGAAAGAGGGAAAGGTCTGAAACGTATCGCAAACCGTTAGAATAAACCGCGAAGAGGCCGCATGCTGGGCGCACAGCGTTCCAACGACGATGCCAATAAACCCCGATATCAGCACTGCCATCGTCACCAGATAAGACGTAATCAATGCACGATCCCACCATTCGGTTAAAGCGATAAACAACAGGAAAAAGCCGACGATCAGCGCCGAGCGGATTCCACCGACAATAAAACCGGCGCCCATCGCAAGCGTGAACGTCGCCACCACCGGCATGGCAAGATAGGCGTTCTTGACCGGTATCAACACCTCAACAATCAACCACTCATTGAATCCCTTGAGAGAGTAGAAAAAAGTATCCCATATCCAGTCGACGCCAGCCTGCCAGAACGCTGCCGTAGTGATGCCCTTGTTGTGTGGAATCAGGTATAGATAATTAAATCCTTCACGAAAAATAAACGAACCCAGCCAGGCAAGCACTACGCCCGCCACAAACACGATCAGAAACCAGAGCGAGTATTTGTGCCGTTCCCTGAAAGACTGATCGGCAAAGTAGTCAGTCTGTTTGTTTGCCCAGGCAAGCGAAAGCCTGTCGAGCACAATCGCGATCAGCACGATACAGATACCGATTTCCAGCGCCAGACCAATGCGCAAACGATTCAGTGCGATCAATAAATCATTGCCCAGTCCCTTGGCACCGATTAGCGAGGCGATCACCACCATTGCCAGACATTGCATAATGACCTGATTGACGCCGATCAGGATGTCGCGCCGTGCGGTGGGAATGAGTACCTGACGCAGCAACTGCCAGTCACTACAACCGCTCATCAACCCGGCTTCGGCCACTTCCGGCGGCACTTTTTTTAGCCCGAGTATCGTGAGCCTGACCATCGGCGGCGTGGCAAAAATAATGGTGGCGATCGCACCGGCGTGATCGCCAATACCGAAAAACACCATCACTGGAATGAGGTAGGAAAAGTGCGGCACAATCTGCGCCACGTTAAGCAACGGGTTCAGCACAGCCTCCACGCGCTTACTCTTATAACCCCATACACCAAGTGCAAGGCCAAGTAGAATGGCAACCGGTGCAGCGATCAATACAAATGACAAGGTTTGCATCGAGGGCTCCCACTGCCCGAATATAGCAATATAGACACACGCCGCACCAACGAACACGGCCAGGCCAATGCCACTGAGCGCATAACCGAGGATAGCGGCACCGCCGGCGACAACCGTCCACGGCAATGCCGGCCACCTGGCCCACTGATTCTCCGTCGCCCAATCCCAACCGCTGAACGTCACTATTGTCTTCACACCACCCAGTAATATCTCGCGCACAAGCTCGATCAGGAAAAGTACAACACCGGAAATACCACGGGTGATTTCGCGCAGCAGCGGCTTCTGTTCGTACTCTTCTATATCCGGGTCATAAACTTCAATTGGCCACCACTCGAACATCATGTAGTCAACCGAATTGTTGATAATGATGGGCAACTGGCTCAGCAAGGGCGGCAGGCGCCACAACCAGTTACCTTCAGATTGCGGCACCAGCAGGCACAGCAGCAGAAATACCGCTACAAGCAGAAAAAACTGCAGGTACTTGCGATTCTGTAGCGCCTCGATCATGACGACTGTGCCGACGATTGCGCGGCGCGACCTCCAAACAACATACTCACTACTCGCGAGGCACGCACCGAACCAACAATGTTGCCGCCAGAGTCAGTAACCGGAACGGGGGCTGTAGAATTCAACACTGCTTCGGCAACCGTCTCCACGATGGCATCTTTCGGCACAGTCAACGATCCATCGACTGAGACTGGTATGTCATCATCCATCACCGATTCAATTTTCAGCACCTTTTCACGCGGTACCTCTCCGGTAAATTTCCGAACGTATTCGGTCGCCGGATTTAACACAATGTTGGCAGGCGTATCGAGCTGTTCAATCACCCCGTCTTTCATAATTGCGATTCGATCAGCCAGACGCAGCGCCTCGTCGAAATCGTGGGTGACAAACAGAATGGTTTTGCTTAAAACACTCTGCAATCGCAGGAACTCATCCTGCATTTCTTTTCTGATCAGCGGGTCCAGCGCGGAAAACGGCTCGTCGAGAAACCAGATGTCCGGCTCGATCGCGAGCGAGCGTGCAATCCCGACCCGCTGTTGCTGGCCACCAGACAATTGCCGAGGAAAATAATTCTGCCGGCCGGACAGCCCCACCAGATCGATCATCTCGGAGGCGCGCAGAATACTGTCATTCAGGCTAACGCCTTTGACCTGCAACGGAAAGGCGATATTCTCGAGCACTGTCTTGTGCGGCAACAGCGCGAAACTCTGAAACACCATGCCCATCTTGCTTCGCCGCAACTCGATTAACTGCTTGTTGCTCATTGAGAGAATGTCCGCGCCCTCAATATAGATCTTTCCAGCCGTCGCCTGCGTAAGCCTTGAGATACATCGCAACAAGGTCGACTTACCGGACCCTGACAACCCCATGATGATGAGCAACTCACCCGGAAAGACTTCAAAAGACGCGTTGTCGACACCGACGATGCAACCGGCTTGCTGAAATTTCTCAGCATCGACGACACCGTTCGACTCGCGCATCATTCGCGCGGCGTTGTCACCAAATACCTTGTAGACGGATTCGCAGCGAATGACAGGTGCGTTTGATTTTGAGTCTGCTGAAGACATATGAGTTGTTTACCGGATCAGTGTCTGGTACAGCAGAAATCTGCTGTGATCAAAAAAAAACCCTCTGGTTCGCAGGCAAGCCAGAGGGTCTTCACTAGTGGGTCGCCTGGAAAACCATAGCGACCATCAATCGATCGCCCTACTTGATCCAGGGCATCCAGACATCTTCATTGTCAGCCAGCCACTTGGCAGCAGCGTCTTTGTGATCCATTTTGTCGGTGTCGACCAAAGCCGCCATCTGACCAATCTGGGTGGTGGAGAAATCCAGTTTGGTGAAAGCAGTGTAGGCAGCCGGGTGCGTTTTCGGGAACTTGTAGTTCGCCGCTTTTTTCAGCCAGCCTTTTGGTGAACCACATTTGCCGTCACCACCGTCAGCGATACGACAGCCCTCGGTGTACTCGGGGAATTCGATGAACGTGAAGCCGTCTGCATCAGTGAAGTTGGGCGTCCAGTTGAACACGATAGTGCCGCGCCCTTCTTTCTTGGCTGATGCCAGTTCAGTCCACAGCGCGTCGGCACCGCCGGCAAATTTCACGGTCCACTTGTCAGCGAGGCCCAGGGCTTCGAGGCGCTCGGGCATCAGATCACCGTGCCAGCTCTGCGGGCCTTCGAGCCAACGGCCCTTGCCGCCAGAATCAGCAGTGGTAAAGTTTTCATGGCAGTCTTTCAGTGCTTCCCAGTTGGGAAGGCCCGGGCAGAGATTCTTTTCAATCACCCAGGTTGGCACGCCCATTTCTTCCAGGGTTGTCGCTGAGTGAGTGCCGGCATCGATCACGCCGCCCTTGGCCATTGCGTTGTAGAACGACTTGCCAAACGTGGACTGCCAGACTTCGTGGGAGATGGTCACATCGCCGTTGCGAATGGATTCATATACGGCCTGGGCATCAGCCGGCACGTATTCGACATTGCTGCCCATTTTTTCGAACATGCCGCCGATGACATAGGCCATCACGATCTGGCTGGACCAGTTGTGGATTGGAATCACGATTGGCGCGGTGCTGTCGGCGGCTTTGGCCGCACCGGTTATGGACATCAACGATACGCAGCCTGCCACCACAAGTGAGCGCAATGTTTTCGGCGTTCTTAGCTTCATGTATTTCCCCTGGTCCAGATTAGGATTGAGTAGGCTCGCACCAAACCCGCAGCGCGAGTAGCTTTCGCGCTTTTGATACTACCATTCAGGCACTGAAAAAATACCATTGAAGCGCACTATAATTGTTCGTAACAGACAATCCAGTGAGCCAAATCATAACCAATTCACCCGTTTTTTGGGCCAATTTTGAACCAATACCGTCGATCTACAAGGTGACGCGGTGTCCCGATCCCGGACCATCAGCGTGCGAGCAACGATTTACCATAAAGCTTGCTTGCTGACGCTCTACTGCCACAGGATGACTGCTATCGGCGTTTTATGCGCCGGCGTTATCTGGGATAATGCGGGTGACTGGAGATCACCACGGTAAAGTACATGAGTAATAGAGTTGCCATTATCGGTGCCGGGCCTTGCGGCACAGCGGCCCTGAGAGCCTTTCAATCTGCCAAACAAAAGGGCGAGAAGATCCCCGAGGTCGTCTGCTTCGAGAAGCAGGATGACTGGGGCGGCCTTTGGAACTACACGTGGCGCACCGGGCTGGATGAGTTCGGCGAGCCCGTTCATGGTTCGATGTACAGATACCTGTGGTCTAACGGCCCCAAAGAGTGTCTGGAATTCGCCGACTACACCTTCGATGAACATTTTGGCAAGCCGATCGCAAGTTATCCGCCGCGCGAAGTATTGGCCGACTACATCAAGGGCCGGGTTGAAAAGGCTGGAGTGCGCGACTGGGTGAAGTTTCGTCATCCCGTGCGCGATGTGCAGTTCCATGCCGACACCAACGACTTCACTGTCACTGCGCACGATCTGGTCAACGATAAGCGAGTTGTTGAGAAATTCGACCACGTGATTGTTGCGAGCGGTCACTTCTCTACCCCGAATGTTCCCTACTTTGAGGGCATGGATCGATTTGAAGGTCGGGTGCTGCACGCTCACGATTTTCGCGATGCGCTGGAATTCAAAGGCAAGGACGTGATGGTTGTTGGCGCCAGTTACTCTGCCGAGGACATTGGTTCGCAGTGCTGGAAGTACGGAGCGAAATCGATGACTGCCTGCTACCGAACCAGCCCGATGGGATTTCACTGGCCCGACAACTGGGAAACCAAGCCGCTGCTGACCCACATCACCGGCAAGACCTGCCATTTCAAGGACGGTACCAGCAAAGAAATCGACGCGATCATTCTCTGCACCGGCTATCTCCACCATTTCCCGTTTATGGCCGATGACATCCGGCTGCGTGCGACCAATCGCATGTGGACACCGGATCTCTACCAGGGTGTGGCGTTCGAGCCAAACCCACGCGTGCATTACCTTGGCATGCAGGATCAGTTCTACACATTCAATATGTTCGACGCGCAAGCCTGGTGGGCGCGCGACGTCATCATGGGCAAAATTGCCGTGCCATCCGATGCCGATGTGGCGGCGCACAGCAAGAAATGGCTGGATCGCGAGGCAACACTGGAAACCGACGAAGATATGATCTGGTTCCAGGGCGACTACGTGCAGGAACTGATCGATCAGACCGATTATCCAAGTTTTGACATCGAAGCGGTCAACCAGACCTTCATGACCTGGGAACACCACAAGCACGACGACATCATGGGGTTTCGCGACAACGCCTACAAATCGCTGATGACAGGCTCACAGTCGCCCACACACCACTCCAAATGGACCGAGGCGATGGATGATTCGATGGCAGAGTATCTGAAGAACTGATCGGCACATGAGCAAATACACCCTGGCGGTAATACCCGGCGACGGCATCGGCAACGAAGTCGTACCCGAAGGTATCAAAGTGCTCGACGCAGTAGCCGACAAATTTGGCTTCGAGCTTCAGTACACCCACTACGACTGGAGTTGCGAGCGCTACCACCAGACCGGCAGCATGATGCCGGATGACGGGCTCTCTCAGCTTTCTGACAGCGATGGCATCTTTCTGGGAGCCGTTGGTTATCCAGGAGTGCCTGACCACATATCGCTCTGGGGTTTGCTCATACCCATCCGCCGGCAGTTCGATCAGTATGTCAATCTGCGTCCGGTACGGCTGCTACCGGGTATAACGCCACCCCTGCGCGATAAAACGCCCGGAGACATCGATTTCTGGGTAGTGCGCGAAAACACTGAAGGCGAGTACTCGGCCGAGGGTGGTGTCTATGAAGCCGGCACCGACGAAGAATACGTGTTGCAGGAAAACCGCTTCACTCGCAAGGGCACCGACCGCATTATGCGTTACGCCTTTGAACTGGCCACTCGACTGGGCAGCAATCACGTGACATCGGCAACCAAGTCCAATGGCATATTCCACTCTATGCCCTATTGGGACACCCGCTTTGCTGAAATGGCAGCCGCCTACCCGAAAGTTACCACCGACCAGTACCACATTGACATCCTGGCGGCACGCTTCGTTATGTCACCCGAGCGCTTTGATGTGGTTGTGGCCAGCAACCTGTTCGGCGACATCCTTTCAGACCTCGGCCCCGGGATTACCGGCACCATCGCAATCGCGCCTGGCGCTAATATCAATCCGGAGCGCGAGTATCCGTCAATGTTCGAGCCGGTTCACGGCTCGGCACCCGATATCGCCGGGCGCAACATTGCCAACCCGATCGGCCAGATCTGGACTGCGGCAATGATGCTGGATCATCTGGGCCAGGCCGAAGCGGCAGAACATATTGTGTCGAGCATTTCCCGCGTCCTGAGTGGCGATACCGAACTCACGCCCGACATGGGCGGCTCGGCAACGACTCAGTCACTCGGTGATGCTATCGCCAGCGCCGTCATTGAGCACAGCTGACAGGCCATGCCCTCTCCAGCGCGTTGAACAAGTTGAAAAATTAACATAATTCCAGATTAGCGCAGACAACTTGGCAAGCGTAGTGAAGTACACTACGATGGTAATTCATGTCATGACAAACTGAATCAGCTTATCCGCTGCCGGATTGTCTTACGCTCACGAACTTCTGGATTCAAGTGGAAAGTTACAACGACACTCTGCGCCAGGGTGACCACGTCGGGTGCTACCAGATCGAGCAGGTACTGGGCCGCGGCGGATTTGCCGCCACCTACCTCGCACATGATCTGCATCTCGACCTCCAGGTTGCCCTGAAAGAGTATCTGCCGCGGGATATCGTGCGGCGTGATCCCAATCTCAATGTAGTGCCATCCTCGGAAGACTTCGTCGACGACTACGACATCGGCCTGAAGAACTTCGCGCGCGAGGCCAAGACACTGGCGCGTTTCAAACACCCCAACATTGTGCGTGTACACAACGTACTGCACAAATACCACACCGCCTATATGGTGATGGATTACGAGCGAGGGGTGGAAATGGCGCAATTGCTCGATGAAAGACACACCATCGACGAATCCGACCTGCTGGCCATTGTCGTCCCGGTGCTCGACGGGCTCGAGGAAATCCACAAGCACGGCTATCTGCATCGGGACATCAAGCCTTCAAACATCTACCTGCGCGAGCACGGACAGCCTGTGCTGCTGGATTTTGGTGCCGCCAGATTCGCGATGAGCGAGGCGACGCAACAATTGACGGCTGTGGTCACAGTCGGTTACACGCCGATCGAGCAGTACAACATCTCGCAGGAAGATCAGGGAGCGTGGTCCGATATCTACGCCATGGCCGCAGTCTTGTATGAAGCCGTAACCGGAGAAATGCCGGTGGACTCCATCACCCGGGCAACCGCGCTGCAAGTCAAACGCGACACCGATCCGCTGCCGCCCAGTCGTCGTTCCGCCGCCCGCGACTACTCAGCAGGTTTTCTCGATGCGATCGACTGGGGGTTGCAGTTCAAAGCCGAAGACAGACCGCAAACAGTTGCGCAGTGGCGTGAGGCAATGTTTGCCGATAACGCCCCGGTTCGCAGGCCGATGGCGCCGCGACGCGACTTGCCGAGCACGCGCCCGGAGCCTCGCGTCAGCGCCCGGCCAGACACCAACGACCCGCGAATCGATTTTGCGGATCTCACGCACAACGTTGACAGCCACGATATGCCGGTGCTCGAGGAACTGGTGGTCGACCAACCGACGACGCTCAAAACCCGCAATGTGCAGGCACGTCCGGTCATGCGCAGGTCGACTCAGCCCGAATCGAAACTGGTCCGCAGTGACACGCAGGAGGTGCGCGATGTCGTGCGTCGCGACATCATGGGCCGCACGCATCACGAGCCGCTACCAGAACCGTTGAATCTTGCCTCGGACCCCGACTTTACCGATATCGAGGATGGCCCCGAGCGCTACCAGCGTGCGCCCGTGGCACGCCCGAAAGAGCCTGTTGCCCCCGCGCCAATCGACGCGCGCTCCTTTGCCGCGCCCGAAGACGATGATCGCGACTGGGATCTGCCACAACCGAGTAAACTGGCTGCGCTGCGCTGGATTTTGCCCGCCGTCTCGCTGGCTTCAATCATTGCCGGGGCACTTTATTTCGTCAACCAGCCAGCCGTCCCCCCGACGCCGGCGGCATCCACTGATGCACCATTCGATACCAACCGTGCGCTGGCCACAGCAAAGACGCTCGAAGCGACCGGCTACGGGGTTTTTCCTGTCGACTACTCCGCACTCGACTACTATCGACAGATTTTGCACCAGCAACCCGATAATCCGCTGGCAATGGACGGCCTGGCTCGCATTGAACGCAACCTGACATCCGCCATCGACGCCGGCGTGGAAGCTAACGAACTGGCCAGAGTCAATCGCCTGCTTGCCCGGGCAAAAAGTGCCGGCCTTGATGTTTCCGGCAGCGCGCCGACCCTGGAGCCCAAACCACCCGCAGAACCGGATTCTGCACCACCGGTAGAAAACGACTTCGTCACTGACCGGGTCAACACCATTCGCGAACACCTGGCGAACAATCGAATAGCGGACGCCACAGACTTGTTCGCGCAAACCGAACCCTATATTGCCGACACCGCAACGCTCGATTCGTTGCGGGCAGAAATCGAGGCGCGTACGCTTCCGCCCGCCCCGGCTTTAGTACAACAAAACCTGACAGACATTAGCGCCGCCCCGGTAAGCGAGCAGCTGGCGAGTTTGCCCGCCTCTGCTGTGCCACCAGCCGAGACAATAACCACCCCGGAACCTGCGACAGCGCCGAAAATCGTTCCGCCCCCGAAGGGCTCAACGATCGCCAGTGGATCATTGGGACGACATTTGGAAAAGCTCCGGCAGGCTATCGAGTCGCGCAGCATCAATGCGGTGCTCGCCAACAGCAAACTATCAGCTGACCGTGAGAAGTTTGTCCGTCAGATGTTCGGCCGATACGATCACCTTTCAGTGACCATCAATCAGGTCCAGCAAGGGGACAATCGCGCCGATGCAAAGTTGAATATCGCCATGTACAACCGAAAGCGAGATGGCAGCTACTACTCTGCCGGGCGCTGGAATGGCGTTACGCTGAGTACTTCGCGCACCGAGTCCGGCGACTGGACTTCGATTCGCTGGTAGAAAATTGACGCGCGGCTGCAATCTGTTTGCTGCAATAGTTTGCGCCACAAATGGTGCACTGGTCGGCGCCTGGAGTGATAGCCTGCTTCGCCGGGGCAGGTCCGAAGGCCAGACCTGTATATCCGTTATTAAAAGGCTACGGACAAGCCGCGTAACCCAGTTCAAGCTCGGGTCCGAACGATGTTTCCGACGAAAAGAATGCAACATCGTCAACGTCGCCGTCCATGCGCGCCACCAGCGTCAACTCTCCAGTGCCCAGTCTTTCCGCAGATAAACCGATCTGATAACGCTGTCCGCTTTCCCAGACCTGGCTTGCAGACGTCGCACCGACAAGGTTGGTCGAGTTGAGCGCGGTGGGCAATACCAGCACACCGTCGGACTCGGCCCACTGGAAATCGTTCAACGCAAACACCGAAATTTGCCCCTGCCCGATATCATCACCTACCGTTAGCGACAGCGAGGCAACGGCCGCCGTGCCGAGATCGGTGTCGAGCGAAAAGGCGATGACCGATTGTCGGCCACCGGCATCCATTCGCAGCAGATCATTGTTCAGCAGCTGACTGCCGTCTACATAGGCGTCGCGTGTTGGCTGCAAAGTCAGTTGAACCGGAGTTACCGAACAACCCGAATTGTCGACGAGTATGGTCAAGGCGACCGATGCATAGACATCGCCCGAGTCGTCCGGGTTAACCACGTTGAGCGCTACATCGATGCTGTCGGCGGTGCTGTTGCCTGGCACTGTCCAGCGCACGGTGTCACCGGCTACATTCCAGACGAACCCGGTATCAGTGGACGCCAGCGCGTAGGCCTCGCCGGAACAATCTATGTAACTCGATATGGCGCTGAGAACAGCTGCCTCACCCGGTGCTGCACTAAGGACAGGCAGCTGGGAAACGCTACAATCAAGCGATGAGGTTACATCTGCGACGAACGGATTGGTGCCCTGCTCTCGCTCTTGATAGTTGGGCAGGCCATCGCCGTCGCGGTCGAGCGTCAGCAGCAACTCACCAGCATTGAAAGTCACATTTTGCTGGTCTGCCACCGCCGAAATCGTGCGCGATCCGCTCGCGAGCGGATAGGGTTGATTGTTGAAGTTGTCGAGCACGGCGACCGAAATCGCCGCAGCCTGCCCCAGACTGGCTTCAACCGAGGCCGCAAAGCTATCGCCGGTTCGCACCAGCTGCGCGCTTTGGTCATCGCCGTTGACCAGTAACTGTCCGAACACCTGATCCGCGTTGCCAATTTGATCCGGCACCGTGAATTGTACGTTCACTGTGCCCTGTGAATTGCCACTGTTACCCGCACTGAGCGGATCTGTTCCCGCGATCAGCTCGGCCAGATCAGACTGGCCGTCCGAGTCCTGATCGGCACTGGTGTCGTAGGTAGCCGAGCTAAAATCGACATTGAGTTGATCGGACAGACTGTTCAACGTGCGCGACTGCCGGGCGATGACCAGCGACGCTCCGCTGGCCGATTCGACGACATCGACGCTGGCGATTACCGGCACCGCCACCGGAACCCGAAAGCTGCCCGAAAAGTTATTGCCCGCCGGTTGCAGGCGCCTGGTCAGCCCGGCTACAGTGGCTTCGACAAAAAAGCGTGTGAAAGTGCTTTGCAATAATTCAAGCGGCCGGTCGGCCCGCACATTGACCGTTACCATCTCGGGCAGGTCCTGAGCATTGCGCGGATCCGTCTCCTGTTCGCGTTCGGTCAGGTTATTGACCGAATCACCGTCGTCGTCGTGCAAGTCGTAGTTGAACAGCGAGCGACGTAACTCCAGCCGACTGCTCTGATTCGTGACGCTAACCTCACCGCTGTAGCTTGCCAGGGTCAGTTGTGTGCCCTCAAAGGCTTCGCTGTATTGAACCTGCACGGTGCTGGTGGTGTCGACCGGCACATTGACCGTTGCCTGGAAACCACCACTGACCGCCTGCATGTTAGTGAGCGCGCCATTGACCGTCACAACAGCACTGACCGGGCCGAGTGCCTGTACGTTGCGAATTCTTTCCGGCAACGGCATCTCGATAATCTGAGTCTGCTGTTCGCCGCCTGTACAGGCCCCCAGAGCCAGCACAGCCGTCATCAAAGCCACAATCCACCGGGCAACCCGGAATCCACCTGCCTGCGCTTTATCCATCATCGTTATTGATTCGGTGTTGGACTGAAAATAGTCAGTGGAACCGTATCGCCTGAGTTTGAGCCGGAATCGGATCCACCACCTGCAAGCGCCACCACAGCCAGCAGTGCGACGGCGCCGATAATCCAGCCCACTGGTCGGGTGGTCGGTTCAGCGACAGGCGCGCTGGCCACGGGCGAGCTTTGCGCCACGGGGGCTGCCGGTGGTAACAGCTCGAGTGCCAGCGGCTCGGCGAGGCTACCACGGCCCTGTACGTTTCCCGCCTTATCGGTGGCAACCAGGTAGTAATCGATCCTGGCTGACGCGGTTCGCGACGTTTCGATTGCGATCATGTATTCATCAATCGAGTCGAACAGACGACGCATCTCAATACGCTGGTAGGCTGCGGCGGGATCCTGCCGATAGAACAGCGCCACTGACCGCAACCCCGATTCATCGGACGCGCGAGCCACAAAGGTTTGAAGTTCGCCGGCGGGTCCACCTGTGGTGGCCGCCCGATAAACCAGTGTCGGCGCTTGCGTATCGGCCAGCTGTGCCTGCGCTGCCAGCGACGCAACGACCAGCAGCACCGTGGCTGCCAGTTTGATCAATCTATTCAGCATCGGCAAACTCCTCTATGCGTAAAACGGAAGATCGAGGCGCCAGCCTAAATCAGCGACTTGAGGTCAAAGCCGGGGTCACCGGCCTGATCCTGGCCAGGCGATATGGCGGCCTCAATCAACTTGCGGGCGACCATATGATCTCTTGACTCATTGACACTGTCCACCGCCAGTAGTTTATCGCCACGGTAGTGAAATATCGAAAATCGTCCGCCTTCTCGATCACCGCGCTCGATATAGCTATCGGCATCGAACGCGAGACCGGCCATTTGCAGTTTATGCGATCCCTGATCAGACCAGAACCACGGCACCGCCGTGTAAGGTTTGGGCTCACCCGCAATCGACGCCGCAATCGTGCGGGCCTGATCCGTGGCATTTTGTATCGATTCCAGTCGAACGCTACGACCACCGGCAAAACGATTGCGATGGGCAGCACAATCACCACAGGCGAAGACTGACGACGCCTCGGTACGACAATGCTCATCCACCAGAATGCCGTTGTCACAGCTGATTCCCGCCTGCTCGGCAAGCTCCACATTCGGAGTAACGCCGATCCCCACCACAACCATATCGGCCGCAAGGGTAGTACCGTCAGCGCATTGAACACCGCTGACCTGGCCATCGCTATGTTCTAATCCGGAGACTGAAGCACCCAGGCGAATATCCACCCCGGCGGCACGATGAGTGGCTTCGAAAAACGTCGAAATCGTCGGTGCAACAGCCCGCCCCATGACCCGATCAGCCATTTCAAAAACGGTTACCTGCACGCCTGCCGCACAGGCCGCAGCAGCCAGTTCGAGCCCGATAAACCCGGCACCTATGACCACAAGGGATTTGCAATTCTGCAAGCCGGCGCGGATCTGCCTGGCGTCGCTGAGATCGCGCAGCGAAAACACACCAGCGGGTGCATCGTTTTGCCAATCGAGCCGGCGCGGCCTGGCCCCGGTGGCGAGCACCAGACTGCTATATCCAACCGCGGTGCCGCCCACACTGGCTTCACTGCGGTGAATGTCGACACTGGTGACCGGTGCATTAAGGTACACGTCTATCGCGTTCTTTTCGTAAAAAGACTCCGGGCGCATCGGCAGCTTGTCATCGTCGGTGGCACCAGTGACATAGCTTTTAGATAACGGCGGGCGGTGATACGGATATTCAGGCTCCTCACAATACAAGCTGATCGCGCCCTGGTATTTCTCGCGCCGCAGCGCCATGCACAACTGAACGCCAGCCTGACCGCCACCGACAATCAGCACCGGCCCGGGCATTAGTTCTGCTCTGCCGGGAGATGCACCTGCATGCCATCCATATCATCGGTAACTGTGATCTGACAACTCAGCCGACTACCCGGCTTGCGTTCACTGGCAACAAAACCCAGCATTTCATCTTCGTCGTCCTGCATCACTGACAGCCCGGCCTGATCATCTGCCAGATAACAGTGACAGGTCGCGCACATGCAGGATCCACCGCATTCAGCCTCGATGCCATCGACATTGTTAGCGATGGCATTTTCCATCAGGCTGATTCCGGATCTCGCCTCAACGACGATCTCGGTCCCGTCGGCCTCGACAAAGGTAATTTTCGGCATATTTGCTCCGATTCTGACTCTGGTTGTTCAATGGGGCGCGATCATAAGCCAAATTCAGATCCGACACACGCATCCAGCCGACCTCAAGCTAATCGGCAGGCACAGGCTGCTGCAGCGCTTTAGCTTCACGACTGACAATGCCGTCCAGCGCCTCACGCAGGCAGGCGACAGTCTGGTCTACCTCTGCGAGTTTATCGAGGCCAAACAACCCTATTCTGAAGGTGCTGAAATCATCGCCTTCATCGCACATCAGCGGCACACCGGCGGCGATCTGGATACCGGCCTGCGCGAAGCGCGCACCGCTACTGATGGCCGGATTATCGGTGTAGCTTACCACCACGCCCGGGGCCTCAAAGCCTGCCGCCGCAACACTCTGGAAACCAAATTCCGCCAGCAAGGCCCGCACGCGGCGCCCCAGTTCGCGCTGCCGCTGGCAAGCCAGATCGAAACCGAACTCGCGAGTTTCGAGCATCACATCGCGAAAAACCCGCAACGATTGCGTTGGCATAGTGGCGTGATACGCGTGCCCGCCAGTTTCATAGGCCTGCATGATTTGCGACCACTTCTTCAGGTCGCAGGCAAAGCTCGAGCTCTCGGTTTGCGCCAGCGCAGTTACTGCCCGCGGGCCCAGCATCGCGATACCGCAGCACGGCGGGCCACTCCAGCCCTTTTGCGGTGCGCTGATCAGCACATCGACGCCAGTCGCCTGCATGTCCACCCACACGGTCCCGGACGCAATACAATCGAGCACAAACAGCCCGCCATAGTCGTGCACAGCATCGGCAATTGCTGTGATGTAGTCATCCGGCAATATCATGCCAGCGGAAGTCTCGACATGCGGCGCGAAGACCACGGCGGGCCTTTCTGCGGCGATTTGTGCAAGCGTTTTTTCGATATCGAACGGTGCGAACGCGGCAGTATTGCTGCCGGCAACCCGTGAGGCCTTCAGCACCGTGGTGCTCGCGGCGATAGACCCCGCCTCCAGAATTTGCGTCCAGCGATAGCTGAACCAGCCATTGCGGATAATCAGGCAATGCTCGTTGTTGGCGAACTGCCGCGCGACCGCTTCCATCGCAAAGCTGCCACTACCGGGAATCAGCACCGTTTGACTGGCGCTATAAACTGCTTTCAGGTTAGATGATATATCGCACATCACTGCCTGGAAGTTGCCAGACATGTGATTCAATGCCCGATCGGTATAAACAACGGAAAATTCACGCAGCCCTTGCGGGTCTACGTTGTCATAAAGTGCATTCATTTGCTTCGCAACTCTTTCGTGCGTGGTCGTTGATCAGCGCCTGCACGCGCCGTGGATTGGAAGAGGCTTGTCTGTTCGCGACAAAACCGGTTCCAATCCTACCCTATCTGAACACCAGATTTACCAGGCCTTTGCGGGAAAAAGCACAAAACCAGTCGGCTGTTAGATTTTTCACTGGTGCGCAGGCGCCTGAACCACCGGGGCGATGCGCAGCACGGGCGCATATCGCCCCTCACTTGCCAGCAGGATCGACCGCCCGTCGCCGGCAAAGGATACCGCCTCACTTTGTCTCAGGCGGTGCGAGCTGATGACCTGAGGCCGGGTTTGGGAAAGCACTTGCGACCACGTCTGCATAGCCCCGCGCCGATACAGATAGACGTGACGATAGTTGGCGACGATGGCGAATCGATCATCCGCACTGATGTCCATGGCAGTCGGAGTGAGCAGAATGTGCCCCGCCAGCATCATCTCGAAAAACCCATCCGTCGCCGTTTTAGTCAGTGACGCGATTCTGCCCTGCTGACCGGCCAGTCCCCGGTCAGCCAGGGACTGTTCCAGCGACAGCCCGTATAAAATCGGACGCCGCACCGTTTTCGCAAGCAGATAAATCATTTGATCAGCGGCGGACACAGCCACCGATTCAACATTTTGCGCACCGCCTTCGAAAACGAAGCGATGGGTGCGAGCAAACGGAATCTCGCGCTGCGAAAGTGACTCCGGCTCTTCAAAAAAATGCAGCGCGTAACTTGCACGGTGGCGCAGGTTATCACCAACATCGGCGATCATCAGCCAGTGCCGGCCGCGATAGAAAAACGTCGCAAGCGCCTCCCAGTCTGCATTGTTCACCGGCAACAGCCAGCGCCCGAGTGGTTCACCCCGCGGCCCTATGGCAAACAACTGCGGCTCGTTGCCGCTGTCGTTCACCGCATAGTAAACCCCACTGTGACGGCCCGAAGCCGCCAGGCCGCTGAGCTCGGTCAGAGCCGGATCACCGAGCTTGCCGACACGGCGGGTACGCAACGCACCGTCGAAAGGCCGAAGCTGGTTGACGCCCGCCCGGGACTCGCCCACGGGCAATGCGCTTTTGTCGGGGACGCTGAGTTTATTTGCCAGGGGCACAACGGCGCTACAGGCGCCGAGCACCAGAGCAAGCAACACCGTCGACAGTTGGCTGACGATTCTCATAGCCACCGCAAGCTAACAGCTCCCGGCGCCTACAACAACCGTTCAAAGGTCAGTCTGACTTTTCTTCTGCGCTCGTCGACCCGCCGTCGACAACCGACCAGCTTACGGCAGCAGCAAAGTGACCTGGCCCCTCGGCCAGGCGCAGTCGCGAGGTACGAGCCGCCGGTGTCGCCATACGCATGGGCGAATCCGGACGACGGCGCTCATCGAGCTGGCTGATTGTGCCATCCAGTTCACAGGTGATGATCATTCCGGTGTGAACCGTCTCGAGCAGGTCGGCAACGCCGCAAACAACGGGCAAATCCAGCTCATACGAGGCTTGTTTCAGTAATGCGTGGTTGTCTTCGCTGGCAACGATTACGCCGCGCAGCATTGACAGCGAGGGACGCCAGGATGGCTGGTACGTGCTGGCGATCATGATGTCGCCCTCGCGCAAAGCATCGAGTTCGGATTCATCGTGGACCACCCGTGCTGTGCCGCACGCCGCGCGCGCGACACCGATGGATTGGCCAGCCAATCTCGTTTCACCGGAGTTACAGAACCCCAGTGCTGAAGTCAATCTGTTTAGTGCAAATTCCGACATCATCTACCCCGCGCTGGAACGAATTTTCTTGCCTGGCTGCAATACCAGATCTGCTTATAAGTTGCGTCGCCGGCGAAGGTGGAAGCCTTTACTTGTCACCCTCTTCAATCAACAGTCGTCGCGGACGCACCACTTTTTCGGCGCAACGCCCGATTTCTGCAGTAACACCTTACTCTAAAGGCGTAAGCGCGTGGTTGAGATAAGGGTTAACCACAGTGTTTACCGTGTTCTGGCTATATACATTCTTTACAATGACATGTGATTGATTAAACAAAATTTCGGCCTTACCATGCACGATGGTACGTGGGAGTCAATGCTGCGCTCTACCCGGCAGCG
Source organism: uncultured Granulosicoccaceae bacterium (assembly GCA_937920585.1). Lineage (GTDB taxonomy): Bacteria > Pseudomonadota > Gammaproteobacteria > Granulosicoccales > Granulosicoccaceae > CAKZSB01. Next base: position 44,167 of record CAKZSB010000144.1, read on the forward strand.
AGTCTCTGCTGCACCCGCCTCTGTCCCTGCGACAACACAAAGATCAAAACGGAAAATCAACGTGCTAAATGGCTATATGCAGTGGCTCACCCGTCACCCGGTAATCGCCCTTCTCATCAGTTTTGTCGCAGTTTTCGCGCTCGCATCCGGCGGGCAGCGACTAAGTTTCACTAACGACTACGAAGTCTTTTTTGGCGAACAGAATCCGCAGCTGCAGGCGTTTCAGCAATTGCAGGAAACCTACACCAAAAACGACAATATCCTGATCATGCTGGAACCGTCGGGCGGCGACGTATTTACCCCCGAAACCTTGAAGGCCGTGCTCGATCTAACCGAGCAAGCCTGGCAAACCCCCTACTCCACCCGCGTAGACTCACTCAGTAATTTCCAGTACACCTACGCCGAGGAAGACGATCTGATCGTGACAGATCTGATCGAAGACCCGGATTCAATTGATGACGCACAGATGCAGCAGCTGCGCGAAATTGCACTGGCGCAACCGCTGCTGGTCAACCGCCTGCTTTCACCGAGCGCCGATGTAACCGGACTCAACATCACCTTCGAGTTGCCCAATGCTGATCCGTTTGCCGAGTCGAGCGAGATCATGGCCTACATCGATGCCACACTGGCTGACATCGAGCAACGCTACCCCTCCATTAAAACTGCAAAGACAGGTGTTGTCGTGATGAATAAGGCCTTCCCCGAGGCCTCGTTCAAGGACATGAGCACGCTGATTCCAGCCGCCTTTCTGGTGATCCTGATCGGCTTCCTGCTATTTACCCGAAACATCTGGGGCACGGTTGCCTCGCTCATCGTGATGATTATGTCGATCGCCGCGGCAATGGGCACTGCAGGCTGGATGGGTATTGTGTTAACCCCTCCATCAGCATCGGCGCCAACGCTCATACTGACACTGGCGGTGGCGGACTGCGTGCATTTTCTGGTCACAATGTTCCAGCAAATGCGCGCCGGCTCAGACAAGCTGGCCGCGATACGCGAGAGCATACGGCTCAACTTCAACCCGATTTTCCTGACCTCGCTGACTACCTCAATCGGTTTTCTGAGCATGAATTTCAGCGACTCACCACCGTTTCGCGACCTCGGCACCATCACTGCCATTGGCGTGATGTACGCGTTTTTTCTGTCGATATTCTTTCTGCCGGCCTTGATGGCATTGCTGCCGGTGAAAGTGAAAGCACGAGTCAGCAACAAGTCTACCCTGATGGACCGGTTCGCTAATTTCGTGTTGCGCTCACACAGGTTTCTGTTCTGGTCGGTGGGCCTTTTGATCATTGGCCTGATCGCAATGCTGCCGCGAAATGAATTGAACGATGTGTTCGTCAACTACTTCGATGAAACACTCCCCTTTCGTGCCGAAACCGATCTAATTACAGAGAAACTCAGCGGCATGTACTTCGTTGACTATTCGCTGGACTCAAAAGAAGAAAGCGGCATAAACCAGCCCGAATATCTGCAACAGCTCGAGGCGTTCGAAAACTGGCTCACCGAGCAACCGGAAGTTCTGCATGTCAATGCGATGTCTGAGGTGTTTCGGCGTTTGAACAAGAACATGCATGCCGACGACCAAAGCTACTATCGAATACCCGAAAGCCGTGACCTCGCGGCCCAGTACCTGTTGATGTACGAGATGTCCCTGCCCTATGGACTGGATTTAAACAATCAGCTCAATATCGACAAGTCGGCCACCCGCCTGACAGCATCACTGCAAACGATATCGACCAAACAAATGATCGCCTTCGAGAAAAGAGTCGCCGACTGGATGGAGACAAACACGCCGCAGCTCAAAAGCGAAGGCTCCAGCCCGACTGTTATGTTCTCGCATATCTCGAAACGAAATATTCTCAGCATGCTCAGCGGCACGACCATCGCACTGGTGCTGATTTCCGTCGTGTTGATAATTGCCCTGCGCTCACTGAAGTTCGGCTTGTTAAGCCTTATCCCGAATCTAGTGCCCGCCGGTATGGCATTTGGACTCTGGGCGATCACAGTCGGTCAGATCGGCCTGGCGGTGTCTGTGGTGGTTGCAATGACGCTGGGTATCGTGGTTGATGATACGATTCATTTTCTCAGTAAGTATCTTCGCGCAAGGCGCGAGCAGGGAATGAACACAGAAGACGCAATACGCTACGCCTTCAATACCGTTGGCGTCGCCTTGCTGATTACCACGGTGATTTTGACAGCAGGGTTCATGATACTGGCGCAATCAACGTTTCTGGTGAACGCCAACATGGGTCTGTTGACCGCTATCACGATCTGTATCGCCCTGTTCGTCGACTTTCTCTTTTTGCCACCGTTGCTCATGCGTATTGATCGCGACGATCAATCCGAATCAGCACCGCTCCCATCCGCCTCAGCGGCCTGATTACACTACGAATCGCCGGATAATCATGATGAAACTAACTGGACTTAGTGCGTTTACCCTGCTGGCAGCCACGATGGTGATGCCGTTTGCTGCAAACGCTGAAACTGCCGAAGAAAAGGGCCTTGCCATCGCCATAGAGAGCGACAAGCGCGATCAGGGCTACGTCGACAGCACTTCCGACATGCGTATGATATTGCGGAATCGCGCCGGCAAGGAAAGCACCAGAACCATGCGTGCGCTTTCTCTGGAAGTTGAAGGCGATGGCGACAAAAGCCTGTCGGTGTTCGATGAACCCGCTGATGTGAAAGGCACTGCCAGCCTGACCTGGGCGCATTCAACCAAGCCAGATGAGCAATGGCTCTACCTGCCGGCATTGAAACGCGTGAAGCGAATTTCCTCGAAAAATAAATCCGGTCCGTTCATGGGCAGCGAGTTCGCATTCGAGGATATCGGCTCACAGGAAGTGGACAAATACTCCTACAAATACCTTGGCGATGAAGTAATCGACGGCGCAGATGCATTCATCGTTGAACGGATTCCGCTCGACAAGAACAGCGGCTATAAAAAGCAGGTCAGCTGGATCGAAAAGGAGCGCTACATCATGTTGAAGGTTGACTACTACGATCGCAAAAACGCCCTGCTGAAGACGCTTGTCCCGAGTGAATACGAACAGTACCTTGATAAATTCTGGCGCCCACTGCGCATGGAGATGACCAACCACCAGTCGGGCAAATCAACCACGCTGACCTTCGCCAATTATAAGTTTCAAACCGGCCTGAAAGACGCAGACTTCAACAAGAACGCTCTCAAACGGATGAGATAAATGGCGGGCATGTGCTTGCGTCACACAGGGATACTGCCAGTTCTGGCACTGTTGAGTAGCGCCGCGGCTGCAGACTGGCGCGGTAATGTGGGCTATGAGTTCAGTTATTTCCCCGAGACATCGCAATCGCAGGACAACTGGCAAACCAGTTCCTCGGTTGCGGCCGATATCGAGTACTACCGCGACCTGTCTGACGAGGTCAGCTTCACGGTACGCCCTTTTGTTCGGCTCGATCAGCGCGATGACGAACGAAGCCATGCCGATATCCGCGAACTCGTGCTGACGACCGTTGGCGATAACTGGGAATTCAACGGCGGTATCGATACTGTATTCTGGGGCGTAACCGAATCCAGACATCTGGTCGATGTGATCAACCAGACCGACAACGTCGATGGCGTCGATGGCGAGGACAAACTTGGCCAGGTGATGCTTAACCTGAAGCTGTTTCGAGATTCGGGTGACTACGAGTTCTACCTGCTACCCCATTTTCGCGAACGCACCTTCCCTGGCGCAGACGGCCGTCCGTTTATCGGCGCCGTAGTCGACACCGACGCCGTGCAGTATCAGTCCAGCGACCGCTCCGATCACATCGACACCGCCGTGCGCTGGAGCCGCAGCTTCGATTTTTGGGATCTCGGGCTGCATTATTTTTATGGCACCGCACGTGATCCGGTATTGATTCCGCAATTGCGTGGCGAGTCGGTGGCGTTGATTCCACGCTATATACTGATGGATCAGATCGGACTGGACGCTCAGGGTTTGTACGATGACTGGTTGCTAAAAACCGAAATCGTGCACCGCAGTGGCCGTGAACTGGATGATCACATCGAACTGGTTACCGGCTTTGAGTACACTTTCGTGGGACTGCTGGCTGGCCTGCAGGAAAATGACATCATCTCGAGCGAGAAGTGTCTGGCTGAAGATGCCGGTATGCTTCGCCGCCTGATCTGCAACGATCGTATGGATCTGGGTATCGTCGTGGAATTCCTGTGGGATGAGCGCAGCGACAACGCAGGCCATCCGTTTCAGCGTGATTTACTAACCGGTTTTCGTTTTGCACTGAACGACGAGCAATCGACCGATGCACTGCTAGGCGTGGTTCAGGACCTCGACGGTGGCGCCACCACTTTGTCGCTTGAAGCCAGCAGACGCATTTTTGATTCGTTCAGGCTCGGCGTGGAGACGCGAATTTTTGCCAACACCGACGATGACCCGGCGCTCAATGCATTTCGCGACGAGAGCTTTATTCGCCTCGATCTAAGCTATTTCTTCTGATGGATACAACTGATGCCTGACCCGATTCAGCAAACAGCGGCCCGCATCACAGGCGGCGACCACATCATGCTCGAACATCGTCTAAAACGCGATATGTTCGATGCCATCAAGCGGGTAAAACCCGCCATTGCGGAGGGCGTATCCATCGAGGAGGACGTCCTGAGCGGCCGCTTTTTTGAAACGCTAACACCTGCACTACAGGGCATTGCCGTCGTCAAACTGGAAAACGCAATATCGTACTACGATCGAATTGGCTGGCGCGATGCATGGCTTGAGATGCCACTGGAATCGGCGCTAAACGATTTTCAGCTCAGCAAGATCACCGAAAAAACAAAACCGTCCGATATGCACGATATGTCGTATATCTCGCACAAGCACATCGAAAAGATGCTCGGCAAAATCGAGGCCGCGAAATTGTGGGAACAGTTGAAAGCCTGGCAACCGGATAGCTAGTGACCAAACAAACGAGCACTGCTAACTCTGCAGCTCTACTCTGTTGGCAAAGTGCTCGAGTGCCTCTGGATTAGCCAGTGCCTCACGGTTTTTCACCGGATCGCCGTGCACGATATTTCGAACCGCCAACTCAACGATTTTGCCACTCTTGGTACGAGGAATATCTGCCACGCTAACCACTCTCGCCGGTACGTGACGCGGTGTGGTATTGCGGCGAATATGCTGTTGTATTTTCGTTATCAGCGCCTCATCAAGTTTTATTGATTCACGCAGTTTTACAAACAGCACCACCCGGGTATCCTGCTGCCACTGCTGCCCAATCACCATCGATTCGAGCACTTCGTCCAGCTGTTCTACCTGGCGATAAATTTCCGCTGTGCCAATTCGAACACCACCGGGATTGAGCACTGCATCGGAGCGGCCAAAGATCACCATGCCGCCACGTTGATTTAACTCAACAAAATCACCATGACACCATATGTTTTTAAACCGTTCAAAATACGCCTGGTGGTATTTTTGCCCGTCCTCGTCATTCCAGAAACCGATCGGCATGCTGGGGAAACTGCGAGTACAGACCAGCTCACCTTTTTCGCCGAGTACGGCTTTGCCGCTATCATCATAGACGTTAGTCGCCATGCCCAGCATCAGGCACTGTAACTCACCTCGATATACCGGCAAGCCAGGATGACCACCGGCAAAACACGCCAGTATGTCAGTGCCACCCGATACTGATGACAAACAAACATCATTTTTTACCGAGCTATAGATGTAGTCAAAGCTCTCCGGCGCCAGCGGCGAGCCCGTCGATAGTATCGCTCTGACCGCACTGAGATCATGGGTCTGGCGCGGGGCGATACCCTCTTTGGCGATCGCATCGATGTATTTGGCCGAGGTGCCAAAAATATCCGTTCGTTGCTGCTCGGCATAGTCGAAGAGCACATTGGCATTCGGGTAAAAAGGCGAACCGTCGTAGAGCATCAGCGTGGCGCCGGATGCCAGGCCACTCACCAGCCAGTTCCACATCATCCAGCCACAGGTTGTAAAGTAGAAAAGTCGATCGTCCGGTTTTACATCGCAGTGCAGCTGATGCTCCTTCAGGTGCTGCAACAGCGTGCCGCCCGCACCATGCACAATGCACTTGGGCACTCCTGTGGTTCCGGAGGAGTACATCACATAGAGCGGATGATCAAATGGAAGCTGTTCAAAGCGCAGTTCTGCGCCCTGGTTCGCCTGCAATAACTCACCATAAGCCACACCATCAGCAAGCGACGGCTGGGTGAGTGCCGCTGGATCTTCAAAGGGAATCACGACACTGTGTGTCACTGTGGGCAAGGCCTCGAGAAATTCGCGAACCTTTGCAAGCGAATCGTGAAACTTGCCGTTGTATCGATAACCGCTGGCGGTAAATAGTACTTTGGGTTCTATCTGTCCGAACCGATCAACGACTCCCTGCACGCCAAAATCAGGTGAACAAGACGACCAGACCGCACCAATACTGGTTGCAGCAAGCATTGCCACCACCGCTTCAGGCATGTTGGGCAAGAACCCGACAACGCGATCGCCAGATTCCACACCCATGCCACGCAGGCCCTTTGCGACGGCTGCCACCTGGGATCGCAATGTGTCCCGACTCAGGCTGCGCGTCTGTGTATCTTCCGAACGAAACACCAGCGCCTCACCTGCTCCGGTATAACGCAGCAGGTTCTCGGCAAAATTCAGACGCGCCTGCGGAAACCATTTGGCACCCGGCATTTTGTCACCATCGACCAGAACGCTGTCGCCTCGCTCGCTGCCAACGACCCCGCAGAATTCCCAGATGCCAGACCAGAATCCGGACGGGTCTTCGATTGACCAGCGATGCAAAGAGGAATAATCATTGAATGGCTGTGCGACCTGTGCACTCATTTCGCTTTCGAAACGGGCCATATTGCTCGATTGAATCCGGATGTCAGAAGGTATCCAGAGTGGCTCGGTCATGCTTTTACCTGTTACACGTGAATCGACAGTAGGCGAGCAAGCAGGCTATCGCGCCATCGAATAAAATTCCCGATTGGGTCGCATGCCAGTGGCATTGGCCAGTCGATTCGACATGCCAAAAAACGCGGCGATGCTTGCGATATCCCAGACATCTTCCTCGGAAAAGCCTTCTGCAATCAACGGTTGTGCATCATCTTTGGACAACTGGCCGGAGTGCAGCGCAACTTTCATGGCGTAATCGAGCATGGCACGCTCGCGACTGGAGATATCAGCTTTGCGATAATTAGTCGCGACCTGATCGGACAATAACGGATTCTTTGAATAGATTCTCAACAAGGCGCCATGCGCGATAACGCAATACTGGCACTCGTTGGCCGCACTGGTGGCCACGACAATCATTTCCCGATCGGCTTTGCTGAGCGAACCTTCAGTTCGCAACATCAGGGCATCGTGATAGGCAAAAAATGCGCGAAACTCATCGGGTCTGCGCGCCAGACTGATGAAAACGTTGGGCACAAAGCCGGCTTTCTCCTGCACCTGTTCGATCTGCTCGCGGATATCCTGCGGCAAATCCGCAAGTTCGGGCAGCGGATAATCGTAGGGATCTGTCACGTGTTTTTCCGATCTTTGAGGGGATTTCTATTCGTAGCTGCGAATGTCGTCGATGACCTTGCCGTCGTTCGCAAGCGTGCCAGTGGCAACCAGCACAACTTCACCGCGCAGTTTGCAAACATCACGAATGCTGCCAGCAACGGCCTGTGCGAGCGATTCATCAGCATTCTCATGTTCACAGTGTAGTGTCATGGTGTCATTGACGCCTTCGCGGTCGACAACAAGCCTTGCCTTGCCGAGCTCGGGATGGCGTTCGAGAATCGCGGCGATTTGTTCCGGGCGCACAAACATGCCACGAATTTTGGTCGTCTGATCCGCGCGCCCCATCCAGCCGGCAATACGCATGTTCGTTCGACCGCAGGGACTCTCGCCCGGCATTACCGCCGACATATCACCGGTGGCGAATCGCACCAGCGGGTAAGACTGCGAGAAGCTTGTCACCAGCACCTCACCTACCTCGCCGTCGTCAACCGGATCTCCGGTGCCCGGGCGCACGATTTCAACAATAACGTTTTCATCGACGATCAGTCCTTCCATTGCGTCGCTCTCATAGGCGATCAAGGCAACATCGGCGGTACCATAACTTTGCCGAACTTCGATGCCTGCATCGCGCAAATCATTGCGCAGTGAAGGCGGCAGAGCCTCTCCCCCCACCACGCCTCGCTTGAGACTGGACACATCTGCGCCCATCTCGGCAGCCTTGTCGAGAATTATCTTGAGAAACGAAGGCGTGCCAGCGTAGACGGAAGGCTGCAGATCGGCGATGGTTGTCACCTGCAGTTCGGTTTGCCCAACCCCCGCGGCGAAGACCCCGCAGCCGATCGCCGCAGCACCGGATTCGAACATAAAACCCGCTGGTGTAAAGTGATAGGAAAACGTGTTGTGTACCAGGTCACCAGCGCGCACGCCGGCTGCAAACAGTGCGCGGCCCATGCGCCAGTAGTCAGGTACGTGGCCCTCGGGCTCGTAAATTGGCCCGGGAGATGAATAGACGCGTCGCATCTCGCCAGCCGCTGCAGTGGCGAGCCCGCCAAAGGGTCTGGCTCGCGCCTGACGTTGCATTAGCTCGTCCTTGCGAGTCACCGGCAGTCCAGCCAGCGCCTCGACGGAGGTGATCTCGGATGGGTCGACGTCAGCCAGCATTTCGCCATACGCCGGCGCGTTGTCTCGTGCAAAGGCTATCTGCTTTGGCAATTCCATTTGCACAGCGAGCCGGCGCGTCATCTCATCGCGTGTTTCCAGCTTGTCGAAATATTCAGGTAGTTGCATTAAGCAGTGGCCTCGTCCCGCATTCCGCGAACTGTAACACAACAAAAAACGAAGGTTGCCTGCACGTAAAGACAAATGCCACCGATATTAACCTGCGGCTGGAAAATCGTGATAGCGTCACCCGAGCTCCTGCACCCGGGCACCGACATGCGTTTGATCACCACCACCTGCAGCAATACAGAAATCGTTCATGCACTGGGTTGCGGCCATATGATAATCGCCACCGACGATTACTCCGACTACCCACCCGAGCTACTGACAGATTTACCCCGAGTAGGACCCGATCTGTCCATTGACACTGAAAAAGTACAGCAGCTGACACCAGACCTTGTGCTCGCTTCAGATACGGTGCCCGGGCACGACAAGGTCATCGAAAGCCTGCAGGCCGCCGGGTTGAATGTTTTCGCACCGCGCACGATTGGCCTTGACGATGTCTATCGCGACATCGCCGACATCGCTGAACTATTGGAAGTACGCGCCCGCGGCGAAGCACTGATTGAGCAAATGCAGGCGACGATGCCAGACCACAGTGACCCGCAGTCCGGGCCATCGATCATGGTGCAGTGGTGGCCAAAACCGATCATTGCCGCCGCGCGCGACAGCTGGGTTCACGACCTCATCCACATGGCGGGCGGCAAAGATGCCATGGCAGATATCGCCGAGCGCAGCACCCCGGTCGCAGACGACGATCAACAGCTGGCAATGGCAGATGCGTGGGTGATCTCGTGGTGCGGCGTTAAACCGGAAAAGTATCGCCCGCAGGTGCTATACGAGCGCCCGACCCTGCAACACTGCAGGGCGGTAAAGAACAAACAGATTTTCTGTATATCAGAAGCGCACCTGGGCAGACCATCACCACGGCTGCTTGACGGTTATTCCGCGCTCCGCGACATCGTCAATCAGCTGAGCTGAAAAATGCTATTGGCGCGACGCCAGAATAGTGTCGGTGCCCATGAAGTCACGCAGTACCGCTGGCACAGAAACGCTGCCGTCTTCGTTCTGATAGTTCTCGAGCACGGCGATCAGCGTTCTGCCAACCGCCAGACCGGATCCGTTGAGCGTATGGACAAGCTCGGGTTTGCCTGACTGTTCGTTGCGGTAGCGCGCCAGCATGCGACGTGCCTGAAAGTCTGTGCAATTGCTGCACGAGCTGATTTCACGATAGGCATCCTGGCCTGGCAGCCAGACTTCGATGTCGTGCGTTTTGGCCGACGCAAAACCGGTATCTCCGCCACACAAAACCATCACCCGATAGGGCAATTCAAGTTGCTGCAGAATGGCTTCGGCATGGCCGGTCAATTCATCGAGTGCCGCCCATGATTCGTCGGGATGGACAATCTGCACCATCTCGACTTTTTCGAACTGATGCTGGCGAATCATGCCGCGCGTGTCTTTTCCATAGGAACCGGCCTCGGAGCGAAAGCAGGCGCTGTGCGCTGTCATGCGGACCGGCAGTTCGGCGGGATCGAGAATGGTATCGCGTACCAGATTGGTCAACGGTACCTCGGCGGTCGGGATGAGGTAGTAACCGGCATCACCCTGCAGGGCAAAAAGGTCCTCGGCAAATTTGGGCAATTGCGAAGTACCAGTCAATGAATCGCTGTTGACGATCACCGGCACGTTGATTTCGGTGTAGCCATGCTGGCCGGTATGGGTGTTCAACATGAACTGGGCCAGCGCCCGATGCAATTTCGCCACTTCATTCTGAATCACGGCAAAGCGCGAGCCCGCCAGGCGCGAACCGGCTTCAAAATCGATTCCCCCGCCACTCGACAAATCGACGTGGTCACGCGGTTCAAAGTCGAACTCCCGAATCGTGCCCCAGACCCGAAGCTGCTGATTGTCTTCCTCGGATAATCCGTCCGGCACCGATTCGTGCAGCAGGTTTGGCACCGCCAGGCTGATGCTCTGCAGTTTATCCTGCAGACCGGAGAGATCCTGCTCACACCGTTTGAGCTCGTCGCCCATGTCGTTAACAGCCGCCAGCAAGGGTTCGATGTCTTCACCACGGGCCTTGGCAGCACCGATTTCTTTCGATCGGGTGTTGCGTTCGCTCTGCAGCTCCTGAGTTCGGGACTGCAGTTCACGACGGCGCAGCTCGAGCGCTTTTATCGATTCTACGTCCAGCGTGTATCCATGCCGTGTCAGTTGCTTTGCAACCGCGTCAGGATCGTTGCGAAAAAGTTTTGCGTCGAGCATGGTGGCCTTGAAAACGGCGTTGAAACAAGACCCTGAAGTATAACAACGGATAGCCGTTCTGCCGCGGAAGTTTTAAGCCACTGCGGCGCGTGCTGCACCGCCAATGGCAAATCCGATCGCAACAAAAACCAGGCAAAGTGAAACGTTTAGCACAACATTGAGCAAGGCTGCGCGCAACTGCCCTGCGGCAAACAGATGGAGCGTGTCGAGCGAAAAGGCCGAAAACGTTGTAAATGCACCGAGAAATCCGGTTTGAAACAGCGCTCGGGCAGCGCTGAAATCGCTCGTCCCGGCCAGCATCCAGGCACTGAACACACCAATAGCGAGAGATCCCAAAACGTTGACCACAAGCGTACCCAGCGGGAACGAGACACTCCACGAAGCCGCCACACTTACGAGGAAGTAACGCCCGATCGCACCAGCGGCACCACCGGCGGCAACCAACAGATAGATTTTCATCGTCGAAACTGTCCTGAACGGGTGGTCCGGTGTGAAATCGGCATAGTCAATGCAACCAACAGCGCCAAACTAACCACACCGGGTCTGCATTATGAAGCACCTGACTAAAAATCTGCGCGTACCAGGTGCACTTGCATGCCTGCTGGCATTCAGCCTGTCGGCCAACGCCGGCAACCTGTATTCCTGGAACAGCGCGGATGGCACACCGACCTACTCACCCGACCCACCGCCACCGGGCACGGTCTACACCATTGTAGGTCCCGACCTTGAACCCATAGAGCGCTATCGCAAGCCCGCACAACCTGCGGCAGAGGCCCCCGCCACAGCGACCGCCAACGCACAACCCGCCAAACCAAAGTGGAAGCCGGTGGTGTTTACCGACGCCCCGGCCACCGGCGGGCAGCCAGCCCCGGTACGTAAAAGCAAGAAGGATGAGCTGACCAGCCAGGCCAAAGCCGGCGTCGCCGATCTCACTGAGTGCATGAAAATACGCCGCCTGATCACCGGGCTGGAAAACAGCTTCGCACGTGCTAATTCGAATGCCGAGATGGATCAGGCAGTAATGGCGCTGCAGGAGCAGACCGACTTGTATCAGGCGCAGTGCCGCAACGCGAAATGATTCGCGTCAGCTGGCTGACAGGTCTTGCGAGGTTGCCAGTGCATCGAATCGATGCCCGCGATGGAGCAGAAATCTCAGCCACTTATAGAGAAAGCGGTTCGGCTCGCGCGAGCTTTCGAGGCTGCGACCTCGTCGCTCGCCGTAGCGGGAGCCATTCAGCACCCCGCTAACCACTTCCGCTGTGCGCGCATCATAGTAAATGCGTACATAGAGATCGGGTTCGAGTGTGGCGCGATTACCGTCGACAAAGCGATGGGTCAGCCGCAGCGTTGAGGTATAGCGGCTCTTTTCGGTCAGTTCGAGGTATAGATCCAGACAACCCTGCACACTGGACACGGCAGAACCTGTGGCGCCGGTTCGCAGTTCCGGTACCAGCAATCGCAGCAGCATGTAATTCTGCTCGTACAATTCCATCAGATCGCAAAAGCGCGCTGAGGTCCTTGGGCGAGGCTGGGCAGAAAAGTACATGGTTGCGTGTAGGTCGAGTCCGGTGTTTGTTCAGCACGCCCATTGTAGGGCATCTGCACTCTGTGCCCCATAAAATAAGTCGAAACTACGGCAGACGTCGCTCCTGACCGACTTTGCGCCGATGAGGTTCAGTTTTGAAGTGCAATCGCACAGTGATTGCAATAGACTGTAACGTTTTACCTTGCCAGTGTTTAATTATCTGCCTGGCATGCATATTGTTTTGTCGGGCGCTGCAGAACCTTTCTGCTATTCGCCCGCGCTTACCATTTTGAGCATCGTCCTCGCACTGAACAATTATCGTCGTGGGTGTCGACGCCGGTTAGCGCAATACACTATTAGCTACTGAGACAATTAATGGCAAAAGAAGAAGCAATTGAGATGGATGGCACCGTAGTCGATACACTGCCGAATACGATGTTCAGGGTGGAGCTCGAGAACGGCCATGTCGTCACGGCTCATATCTCGGGCAAGATGCGCAAGCACTACATCAGAATCCTGACGGGTGACAAGGTCACGGTGGAAATGACCCCGTACGACCTCACCAAAGGCCGCATTACCTACCGTAGCCGCTAAGTCCTTCCGACCTTCACACTCCCCTTCGGCTGGCACAGTCTTGCGCCAGTATCACCACGACCTACAAATGCCCCGATAACCCTGCGCTACCGGGGCACTGCGTTGGTGTCGTTAAGCCAGCGCTTCCGAATCCTCGATGTTAAACGACAGCTCGCCAAAGTCGTCGAGCTCGACTCGCACTTTGCCGCCCTTGGACAGACTGCCGAAAAGGATTTCGTCGGCGAGCGGCTTTTTGATGTTCTCGCGGATAATCCGCGCCATCGGCCGTGCGCCCATTTTCGCATCGAAACCATTTTCGGCCAGCCAGCCCTTGGCTGAGTCGGCAATGTCGATGGTGACATTTTTCTCGTTGAGCTGTGCTTCAAGCTCGAAGAGGAATTTGTCGACGACGCTGAGAATGGTGCGGCTATCGAGCGACGAGAACTGAATGATGCTGTCAATACGATTGCGGAATTCGGGCGTGAAGAACTTGTTTATCGCCTCCATGCCATCGGTCTCGTGATTCTGCACGGTGAATCCGACGCTGGCCCGGGTGATAGACTCCGCGCCGGCGTTGGTGGTCATAACCAGGATCACGTTGCGAAAGTCCGCTTTGCGACCGTTGTTGTCGGTTAGTGTGCCGTGATCCATCACCTGCAGCAGCAGGTTGAAGACATCGGGATGTGCTTTTTCGATTTCATCGAGCAACAACACACAGTGCGGGTTCTGAATAACCGCGTCGGTCAGCAGGCCGCCCTGGTCGTAGCCGACATAGCCCGGAGGCGCACCGATGAGTCGTGAAACGGTATGCCGTTCCATGTACTCGGACATATCGAAACGCAGAAACTCAATGCCCATCACTTTGGCCAGCTGCTTGGTGACCTCGGTTTTACCTACACCAGTCGGCCCGGCAAACATGAAGCTGCCAATGGGCCTGTCATCGGGTCCGAGACCGGAGCGCGCCATCTTGATGGCCGACGCCAGCTGCTCGATCGCCGGATCCTGCCCGAACACCAGCATTTTGAGATCGCGGCTGAGGTTGCGGAGCTTTTCCATATCAGTGGAAGAAACGCTTTTCTCCGGAATGCGCGCAATCTTCGCGATGATAGTCTCGATGTCCTTGACGCCGATCGGCTTCTTGGACGGCTTGGACTGCAGCCGACGGCTCGCGCCTGCCTCGTCAATGATGTCGATGGCCTTGTCGGGTAGAAAGCGATCGTTGACGTAGCGATCAGACAGTTCCACAGCGGCCTTGAGCGCACCGTTGGAATATTTGACGTCGTGAAATTCTTCGAAGTTGATCTTCAGGCCTTTGAGGATTTCCAGGGTCTCGGAGACCGACGGTTCGGTCACATCGACTTTCTGAAATCGACGTGACAGAGCCCGGTCCTTCTCGAAAATGCCGCGGTATTCCTGGTAGGTAGTAGAGCCGATACACTTGAGCTCACCAGAGGCCAGCATGGGCTTGATCAGGTTAGAAGCATCCATTACACCGCCCGAGGCCGCACCGGCGCCGATGATGGTGTGGATTTCATCGATGAACAGAATCGCGCCCTCCTCTTTTTGAAGCTGCCCGAGGATTGCCTTAAGGCGCTTTTCGAAGTCACCGCGATATTTGGTACCGGCGACAAGCGCACCGAGATCGAGCGAATAGATGGTGCTGCCGAGCAGCACTTCAGGTAAATCACCATCGACGATTTTCTTAGCCAACCCTTCGGCGATTGCGGTTTTACCCACGCCTGCTTCACCCACCAGCAGCGGATTATTCTTGCGGCGACGGCAGAGAATCTGGGCCGAGCGCTCGACTTCCTTCTCGCGTCCGATCAGCGGGTCGATCTTGCCGTTCTTTGCTTTGACATTGAGATTGGTGGCGTACTTGTCGAGCGGTGAGGCTTCAGCCTCGCCCTCCTCGCCAGAGCTCTCGCTGGAGAGGTCTTCGAGTTCGCCCTTTTCGTCGTCGGATACTTTCGAGATGCCGTGCGATATGTAGTTGACGACATCGAGGCGCGTGATGTTCTGTTTGTTGAGCAGGTAGACCGTGTGCGAATCCTGCTCGCCGAAGATCGCCACCAGCACGTTGGCACCGGTAACTTCTTTCTTGCCGGACGATTGCACGTGGAACACTGCGCGTTGCAGAACCCGCTGGAATCCCAGCGTCGGTTGCGTTTCGCGATTGTCGGCATCTTCCAGCAACGGTGTGTTTTCGTCGATAAACTCAACCAGCTCGGCACGCAGTGACTCCAGCTCTCCCCCACAAGAGCGCAGCACCTGGGCGGCGGTCGGGTTGTCGAGCAGTGCCAAAAGCAGGTGCTCGACCGTCATGAATTCATAACGCTTCTCGCGCGCTTCCTTGAACGCGTTGTTTAACGTGAACTCGAGTTCTTTGCTCAACATCTCACGATTCTCTCTTTTATAAGTTTATTTATTTTCATTATCGTAAAAGGTACGGCTAAGCCTCCTCCATATCACACATGAGAGGATGCTGGTTGTCCCGCGAGAATTGATTCACGTGTACCACTTTAGTCTCCGCAACCTCACGTGTATATACCCCGCAGACCCCCTTGCCCCGCCTGTGCACATGCAGCATAACCTGCGTTGCCTTTTCCCGGTTCAAACCGAAAAAACTTTCGAGTACAGTCACCACGAATTCCATGGGTGTGTAATCGTCATTCAGCAACACGACCTTGTACAAGGGCGGCTTTTTTAGCGCCGGTTTGGCAAGCTCTACTGCCGTGCCGGCATCTTCGGAGTACTCTTTCTCTGACATAACCCTACGATATTACTTTCGACACCATGATTAACACCTGAATAGCGCCTTTCTCACCCATGAGAGTCTTGTGCACTAGATAACGCCAATAGGCCATTGATAGTCAACCCGATCATGCTCTAGAACGGGAATCGAATCTATTCAAAATATGGCAACGTATTCCCCGGATTCAATCATCCGTCTCATTATTCGCCAATTCTCCTCACCCGTATCTGCCGGGATTTCCGGTCCAGCGTTCATCTGCGGCGGCTACTCTAGCTGGCTCTGGCCAACTCAGGAGGCTGATTTTCAGCCTGGCCCTGGAGAAAATCGCGAGGAAAATCGTCTACCATAATAACCTTTCGCGTCAATTGCGCGCTTTCTGTCATCGTGCGCGCATCGCCCTCGCTGAGCAATCCATCCGCTACAAGTTTCGCAACCCAGGCATCCCGGGGCACATCATACGGGCAGCGCAGATCCAGATCGCGCAGCTTTTTCTCGATCTTGTCGGATTCCACCACCGCGAGCATAGCCTTTTCGAGTTGACAGGTAATGTCATCCGGATCCGTGCTGACATAGAGCCCGTGGGTCAGGCGATCGCGCGCCTCACCTGGCTCGATCATCTGGCTGGCGATTTTATGCAACAGCCGATCATTCGGCGTTCGAAAGCGACGCCCAAGCGGAAACACCACTGCCCTTAACGCCAGGCCCACCCACTTGTTTGGAAAGTTGCGCAGAATCTGATCGAGTGCGACCTGAGTCTGATAAAGGCAATACTTCGCGCTCCACTCCACCAGCGGCAAATCGGCACTCTGCCGCCCTTCGTCGCGATAGCGCTTCAGGGCCGCTGAGCACATGTACATGTAGATGAGTCCATCGGCAAATCGCCCCGACAGCATTTCCTTGCGCTTCAGCGCACCACCCATGAACAACAGGGCAAAATCGGCAAGAAACGAATAGCCGGCGCTCATTCTGGCCAGGCGTCGATAGTATTTGGCAGTGCCGTCAGTTACCGGACTATCAGCAAATCTTCCGCGCGTGAGGCCGTGAAACAACGCTCGGGCGCCGCTGCTCACCGCGTAGCTGATATGGCCAACCAGCGCGCCGTCAAAGGCAACCAGCGCCTGCTTCTCGTCGGTCATCGAGGCCGCTTCTATTTCGTGCACCAGATGGGGATGACATCTCATCGCACCCTGGCCAAACACAATCATGCTGCGAGTCAGGATATTCGCCCCCTCAACTGTAATGCCTACCGGCACTCCCTGATAGGCTCGGGCCAGATAATTAGAAGGTCCCATGCAAATACCCTTGCCGCCGTGGATGTCCATCGCATCATTGACAATCCGGCGCATGTATTCGGTGTTGAAGTATTTGAGAATACCGCTCACGACCGAGGGTTTCTCGCCGCCGTCGAGCGCTGCACAGGTGAGCATGCGTCCAGCGTCCATCAGGTAGGTAAGGCCGGCGATGCGCGCCATTGCCTCTTCAACTCCCTCGAAGCGCCCGATCGGTAGATTGAATTGCTTGCGCACCCTGGCATACGCGCCCGTCGTACGGGTGGCCATCATTCCGGCTGCAGCGCCTGAACTGGGCAACGAAATACCCCGCCCGGTGGACAGACACTCCATCAGCATACGCCAGCCCTGGCCGATCTGTTCCTGCCCGCCAATGATCCAGTCCATCGGTACGAAGACGTCAACACCGCGATTCGGTCCATTCATGAACGCCTGATTGAGCGGAAAATGGCGACGTCCAATCTCAACGCCCGCGGTATCTGTTGGAATCAGCGCACAGGTAATGCCCAGCTCTTCCTGATCGCCGAGCAGGTGGTCAGGGTCATAGGCTTTGAAGGCCAGCCCGAGCAGCGTCGCCACCGGCCCCAGGGTGATGTAGCGCTTATCCCAGTTGACGCGCAAACCCAATACCTCGCGTCCTTCGTGCTGTCCGCGGCAAACGATGCCGAAATCCGGAATGGCGGCAGCGTCCGAACCGGCGCTGGGGCCAGTCAGCGCAAAACACGGAAGCTCCTCGCCCGCTGCCAGGCGCGGCAGATAGTAATCGCGCTGCGCGTCGGTACCGTAGTGCAGCAGCAATTGGCCGGGGCCCAGAGAATTGGGCACCATAACGGTGGATCCGGCGGTGACACTTCTGGCTGAGATACGGGTTATGACCGCCGAGTGGCCGTAGGCGGAGAATTCCAGTCCACCGTACTTTTTCGGTATTTCCATGCCGAAAAAGCGCTCCTTTTTCATGAAGTCCCACACCTGTGGCGGCAAGTCATTGCGCTGATAGGTGATCTCCCAGTCATCGAGCATCGCACACAGCTCGTCAACCGGGCCGTCCATGAACGCCTGCTCCTCCGCCGATAGTGCCGGCGCGGGCGTATCGAGCAACTTCGCCCACTGTGGTGAGCCACGAAATAGCTCGGACTCCCACCAGACAGTGCCCGCCTCAATGGCATCGCGCTCGGTTTGCGACATTGGCGGCAGCACTGCTTTTACGTAACTCAATAACGGCTGGCTCAGGACACGCTGGCGTATGCCAGTCACGTTGAGCCCGATGGCAAGCACCGCAAACGCCAGCCACACGATTACACCGGCAATCGGCCCGGTGACCCCGATCAGGGTAAAGCACACCAGCGCGCCGGTCACCACAGCGGTAATCGACGCCAGACTATGGCGAAAGCTTGCGAGAATGTAGATCGCAACCAGCAGGATTAACAGACAGATCAACAGGGTCATTGGACGCATCACAAATTGCGGGTTCGGAGCTAAAGCTATTGCACAAGACACACCTTATTTTGCCTCCGGCGGGGTTTGTGCCGTCGCCGCTGCGACAAATTGAATCTAATCATGGCTTGGCGCACAATGCTGTGCAGTGACAAGGCGGCTACCCTGCCCTGCCAGCTCACAATCACGAGCCGACGGAAGCAATACTTTGCATAACGAGTACAAGAAAATAATCGAGCAGATCGGTGAAGATCCCGAGCGTGAGGGTCTGTTGAAAACACCGGATCGAGCCGCACGAGCGATGGAATTTCTGACCCAGGGCTACGGCCAGACCCTGGAGCAGATCCTGAACAACGCAGTCTTTGAATCCGACAGCGATGAGATGGTCATTGTGCGCGACATCGAGCTTTATTCGATGTGTGAACATCATCTGTTGCCATTCATCGGCAAGTGTCACGTCGCCTACCTGCCGCGCGGCAAGGTAATCGGGCTTTCGAAGGTCGCGCGCATCGTCGATATGTATGCGCGACGACTGCAGATCCAGGAGAATCTGACCAAACAGATCGCAGACGCAATGGAGACTGTCACCGGTGGTCAGGGCGTTGGTGTGGTGGTGGAGTCGAAACATTTGTGCATGATGATGCGCGGCGTGCAAAAGCAAAATTCAACCATGACTACCTCAGTCATGCTGGGCCGGTTCAAAACCGACATCAACACCCGCAACGAGTTTCTGAATCTGATTCGCGGCCCAACCTGATACCACACGCTTTAATTGCATTGCTATGCATAATTATGCAAAATTTCCCGACTTACACGTTTTCCCGGAAATTTTGCATTGTCAGATCTACGGCTGGCCTTTGAGCTGGCGCTAGGACTGGTCTACCCCATCGATCCAACATTGCTCGAGATCGTATTGCTGTCGCTGAAAGTCAGCCTCAGTGCCGCCGTGCTCGCATGCCTGTTCGGCATGCCGCTGGGCGCTCTGCTGGCGACCAGTGACTTCCGCGGCAAATGGGTGCTGACCCTGATCGTCAACACGCTGATGGGCATGCCGCCCGTGGTAATCGGTCTGCTGGTTTACATCATGCTGTCGAGTGCCGGTCCGCTGGGCTGGCTGCAGTGGCTCTACACACCGCGAGCGATGATTCTGGCGCAGGTGATTCTGATCACCCCGATTGTGGCGGCTCTTGCGCGCGAGGTGATGAGCGAGCAGCACCGGCAATTGCACTGGCAACTTCAATCACTGTGCGTCGCGCCGGCCCGTGCCGTGCTCACGCTGCTCTACGAAACCCGCTATAGCCTGTTAACCGTAGCACTGGCAGGATTCGGTCGCGCCATCGCCGAAGTCGGCGCAGTGATGATTGTCGGTGGCAACATCGCCCACCTGACCCGCGTAATGACGACCGCAATTGCGCTGGAGACATCCCGGGGCGAACTGGCGCTGGCGCTGGCACTGGGCCTGGTATTGATGACCATCGCACTTGTGGTCAATGCGACAGTTATGGCGCTAAAGACTCGTCAGCCCGGGCAACCACTCGGCCATGCTTGAGCCAATCGAACTGCTGCCGCTGGTCGTCGCCGACGTGAGCTTCAGCATCGACCGGCAAGCCCTGCTGGCGAATCTGTCACTGCGCCTGAACAGCCGCGGCGTTACGGCAATTATGGGTCACAATGGCGCCGGCAAGAGCCTGCTTCTGCGCTTGCTGCACGGGCTGCTGTCACCGAACAGCGGCCGGATCACCTGGAACGATCGCACCGCGGCCGATCTCGACACCAGACGTCATCAGTCGATGGTGTTTCAAAAACCCGTCCTACTGCGCCGCAGCGTCGCCGCCAATATTGATTACGTGCTGAAATTGCGCAAACTCGGCGGTCACGCCGAGCGCGATCGACTGCTGCGAGAAGCCGATCTGCTGGCAAGTGCAAAACAGCCTGCGCACTCGTTATCGGGTGGCGAGCAACAGCGCCTTTGCCTGGCCCGGGCGCTGGCGACCCAACCACAGGTACTCTTGCTCGACGAACCATGCGCCAACCTCGACCCGGGCTCGACGGCGAGGATCGAACAAATGCTGATTGCCGCCAGCCAGCACATCAAGATCATTCTGGTCACCCACGACATTCACCAGGCCAGACGACTGGCAGAAGATATCGTTTTTCTCGATCGCGGCCAGCTCGCAGAGCACAGTCAACACGACTCATTCTTCGACCAACCGGCGTCCAGCGCTGCACGCGCCTATTTGTCTGGCACACTTGTAACTGACCGCTCAACCGGATAACCATGCCCAAGCCCAACGTTCTCACCGCGCTCATAATTGCCATTCTCGGTTTTGGCAACCCTGCCATCGCCAGTCAGGATCGCCCGGCAATCCTGCTGCAATCCACCACATCAACGGCCAACTCCGGCTTGTACGATTACCTGTTGCCGCATTTCACGCAAGCCTCGGGAATTGTTGTACACGTAGTGGCCGTCGGCACCGGCCAGGCAATCCGCAATGCGCAAAACTGTGATGGCGATGTCCTGCTAGTGCATGCCACCGACGCCGAGCTGCGTTTTGTCGCCGATGGCTTTGGCGAGGCGCGCCACGATGTCATGTATAACGACTTCGTGATAGTTGGCCCGGCCAATGATCCCGCGGGGCTGCGCGATCAGCAAACCGCCATCGAGGCACTGCAGGCAATCGCGGCAAGCGAAGCGGTCTTTGCCTCGCGCGGAGACAACTCGGGCACTCACAAGAAGGAGCGACAGCTCTGGGAACTGACCGTCAAACCACCGCACGCTGCAGACAATCGCTGGTATCGCGAAACCGGCTCAGGTATGGGGGCGACGCTCAACATTGCCGTCGGCATGCAGGCCTATACGCTAACCGATCGCGCGACCTGGCTGAACTTCGGCAATCGCCAGAGCCATGAGATTTTGTACCAGGGTGACGCCGCACTGTTCAATCAATACGGTGTCATTGCGGTCGACCCGAAGCATTGCTCAAATGTTGAAATCGACGCCAGTCGCGAGTTCATCGACTGGTTGACCGGCGACGCCGGTCAGCAGCTTATCGAAAAGTATCAGGTCGACGGGCAGCAGCTGTTTTTCCCTAACGCAATACCCTAGTGCTCTGACAACACTAAAAATTGGAATACAGTATGGCTTTTGATGTGCCGGTTACGGCCCGGTTCAGCTACACACCTGGAGTGCGGCACATCAAAAGCCATCCCCTGCGGGCGAGCGTATAAACGGCCATCGCGGCGTTGCGCTCACTCACAATAGAACAACTATTATTCAATCGCGCGCCTTGCGCTGACCACTTATCCACTCGCTGTATCCCAACTTTTAATC
>CAKZSB010000145.1 GCA_937920585.1 uncultured Granulosicoccaceae bacterium
TCTGTCAGCGCGGGATTCGGATTCTGCATCGCCTCACCGTACTCATAAGCGACACCGCCAACTCTGCCCTGCGTATAGAGACAAAACCCCGGACCACCCTCTTGCACGAAGGCCAGCCGCGTTGGCAATGCGGGCTCAACGGTCGTCCTGTGGATCGCAAACAGGTGGTAGGGCTCCATAAAGTTCTGAAACAGAATCTTCCAGTTGGTATCCCATGTCTCGTCTACGCGAAACAGGGTTCGATAGCTTGCAAGATCATAATTTTTCAGTCGTTCGGCAAGCGGTGCGAGCCGCGGAGCAAGCGGCGCTGCCTGCGGATCGAGATTGACATAAACCCAGCCCAGCCATTCCTCCACGGCGAACTGTGGCAACCGGCAAGTGCTTTTGTCGAAGTTTTCGCGCATGTGCGGCGCGCCCGCCAGTTGTCCGTCGAGCTTGTATGTCCAGGCGTGGTAGGGGCAGCTAATCTGGCTGCGGATGTTGCCCTCACCGCCGAGTAAACTCATCATTCGATGGCGGCAGATATTCGACATCGCACGCAACACGCCATCGCGGTCGCGCAGCACGATCACTTCATCGCGCGAGATGGTGGTGACGCGAAAATCACCCGGGTTGGAGAATTCATCACTGCGGCCAACGCAAATCCACTCTTTGTTGAAAATCTGATCGCGCTCCAGCTCGAGGAACTCGGGCGATGAGTAGACCTGCGGCGGCGTTGCCTCGGCCAGATCACTCGGCAGCTCGGCATTGCCACGTACTGCCGCGAGCAACTCCAGCAGGGACATGTTCGGCATCATGTTGGTCCGGCCTCTACACTACGATCAACTCACGCGGCACATTGCAAAGCCGTTCTCCACCGCTGTCGGTAACCACAACCGGTTCCGAAATCGCGGCACCAAAGTCCGCCAGCCAAACACCTGATTGAAAGTGAAAACACATGCCGGCCTGCAATACGGTGTTATCCCCCTGGCGCAGGCTCGCGGTGCGCTCGCCCCAGTCCGGCGGATAGTTCAGGCCAATCGAATATCCGACCCGGCTCTTTTTCTCATAGCCATGCCGCCTGAGTACCCGCTGCCATATCGCTTCCACCTCTTCGCAGCTAACCCCCGGCTTCATCGCTTCAATCGCACGATCACCGCCTTCGACAATCGCATCCGCCAGGCGCTTCATATCGTCCGGTGGCGGGCCGATATGTGCGGTGCGTGTCAGTGGCGCATGATAGTGGCGACGGGCAGCACCCAGCTCCATCACAATCAGGCCCGAGTCCGGCAAGGGTTCCGACGACCAGGTTAAGTGGGGCGTGCTGGTACCTTCGCCAACCTGTATCAGCGGGCAGAGGCCAGTGTAATCGCCGTAGCAGTTGTCATAGCCCATGATCTGATCACGATAGACATCTGCGATTACCTCGAACTGTCGTACACCGGGCTTCAGCCGATTGAGCGCATTGACCATTGTATCCGTGATGATACGACCCGCTTCCCGCATATAAACGAGTTCCGCTTCAGACTTGACCAACCGCGCCCAATTCACTAACTCCCGGTTGTCGGCAATTCTCGCATTCGGTAAACCGCCAACCAGGTGATGGTGCGCACGGGCGGTGTAGTAATGTGCATCGAAATCGACACCGATAGGCGCACTGCCCCAGCCGCGTGATTCAATCAACTCACACAGCTCATCGAACGGATGTTGCGTCGCATGATGCACCAGCGGTTCAGAAAACGGGATGATGTTTTCCGCGGGCAGGCTCGTTGTTATGTGTGCCGATTTCGCGTCCTGGTCGCGGCCAAACCACAGCGGCCACTCCTCGGCAATATGCACGAGCACCACTTGAGGTGTATAGAACGACCAGCCGTCGAATCCGGTCAGCCAGCCCATGTTGGCCGGGTCCTGACAAATCAGCAGATCAAAGCCCGCCGCCTGCATCCGTGTTTTTACGTCACCAACACGGCGCGCGTATTCCGCCGGCTGAAAGGGTTTTTCAAATCCCAAGATAATCTCCGCAAATGGTTGCGACCGCCAATCGCCCCATATTACTTCGCCAGGCGCTTTGTCACTTTACCCAGAAAGTCCAATCCCTGTACCAGTTCGTCTATCTCGATGTATTCATCAGCCTTGTGCGCACGGCCTATATCGCCGGGGCCAAAAATAACGGTTGAATATTCAGCATCGCTAAAGTAGCCACCATCAGTGCCAAAGGAGACCACACCGCGGCTATTAAGACCGGTCACCGCACTGACGAACGCCGCAGCCTCCTCTGCATTGCGATCATCCAGCGCCGGCACGGCGACCTCGGTGATGATTCGTATGTCTGCGCGTGAGCTGACGGCTTTCATTGCGGGCAAGAGCTCGTCTGCGGCATAGGCTTCGATTTCAGCGATGGTTTTTCTACCGTCCTCACCGGGCATCTGACGATACTCCCAGTTGAAGTGACACCAACCGGCTGTTGCATTGCGCGCAACACCCCCTTCAATCGTGCCAACGTTGAAGGTAGGGTACGGCGGCGTGTATGGCGAGTTACCCGCGGGGTTGGCAGCGCGCTGCGCGCCGATCTCTTCAATCTTTGAAATCAATTTCATCGCCGCAGAGATAGCATTGACCCCTTTAGTCGGATCGCAGGAATGCACTTCAGCGCCAGTGATCTCGGTACGCATCTCGAACCCGCCCTTGTGGCCGGTGACAATTTGCATTTGAGTCGGCTCACCGATAATGACGACTTCGGGCCGAAAGGAATTCAAAGCCATATTTTCCAGTAAAACCGGCATGCCGTGCCCGCCATTCTCCTCATCGTACGAAAATGCGATATGAATTGGCTTACCAAGATTGGCAGCCTTGAACGTCGGCACCGAGGCGAGCACACAGGCGAGAAAACCTTTCATGTCAACCGAGCCGCGCCCGTAGAGTCGATTACCTTTACGGGTCAGCGTGAAAGGGTCACTACTCCATGGCTGGCCCTCGACCGGCACTACATCAGTATGGCCATTGAGCACAATCCCGCCATCTATTTGCGGCCCGATAGTGGCGAATAAGTTGGCACGCTCGCCAGCAGCGTCGTAGCTGAGCGTTGTCTCGATTCCGTGGCCACTCAGATACTCATCAATAAACCCGACGATGCCATGCGTCGGGCGCCCCGAGAGACTCTCGAAACTCACCAGCTGCTCGAGAATTTCAACGGCGTTATCCAGCGCATCAGGCATTTGTTTTCTCTGGTTGTGTACATTGCCGCATCAGCGACTGCTTACAGGCATACCCTGTCTGTATCACCCGGCAATCTTACGACACTCAATCGATACGGCCAGAGCATCCCTTGCCCGTTTCATCCCTTTGCGCAGGTTTGATAATCGTTAGCGTACCGTTTCACTGCAGAGAGTGCAAAACCCGGTTGTGAATAGCGTTACCACCATAACGATCAGCTTTACAGGTTGGTTTCGGAGATTAGTGCCGGAAAACGTTAAAACCGGCCAGACGCGCAGACAGGGCTTAATCCTGTCTCGCGTTCGCACCAGGCTGCCGGCTCGGCACACAATATATATAGACAGACAAATACCCGGCGCGGGCAGGAAATTTTGTACGCCTGAAAAATTGACAATCAGGGTGCCACAGGTCAGGTCTGAAGGGTACACTTCGATGGACGAACATCAGGAAGCAAGCCAGCTCATGCCCCCTCCCTTTTCAAAAGCTGAATATGCCGACCGGCTCGTACGCGTACGCAGGGCCATGCAGCAGCGCGGATTCGATGTTCTGGTTATCGGTGATCCAGGCAACGTCAACTGGCTGACCGGATACGATGCGTGGTCTTTCTACACACCACAGATCATGGTCGTCGGGCTGGAGATCGAACCGACCTGGCTCGGCCGCGAGATGGATGCCGGCGCCGCCACCTTCACCACTTATCTGCCAGCTGAACAGGTTGTGCCCTTCCCCGAAACGCTGGTACAACTGCGCGGTGCACACCCGGCCCAATTCATGGGAGACTGGATGGCAGCGAATGGCTGTGACGGCAAACGAATTGGCTACGAGAGCGATGTGTACTATCTAACGCCCGCCGGAGTCGAGCATCTCAAAGCGCGCACACCAAACGCGAGTTGGGAAGACTGCGAAAAGCTCGTCAACTGGCAACGCCTGACCAAAAGCCCGGCAGAGATCGCGATGATGCAGCAAGCGGCACAGATCGCCGGGTGCGTCATGCAAACAGCCTACGATCACATCAGGCCCGGCGTGCGCCAGTGCGATGTGATGGCCGAAGCAACCGCCGCCATGATTCGCGGCACACCGGAATTCGGCGGCGATCTCACTGCCCTGCACCCATTGGTACTGGCTGGCGAAGCCGCATCAACCGCACACCCGATGTGGACAGACGCACCGTTCGAACAAAATCAAACCGTCGCCTTTGAACTGGGTGGCTGCCGCAAACGCTACAACGCGGGGCTTGCCCGAACAGTGCATCTTGGCAAACCAAACGACACCCTCATCACCACTGCAAAAGCAGTTGGCGAGGGCATGGAAGCTGTACTGGATGCAATGAAATCGGGCGCATTGTGTTGCGATGTACACGCCGCCTGGCAGGCCGTGCTGGATCGCTACGGACTGGAAAAGAAAAGCCGGATCGGATACTCCATTGGCGTTGGCTATGCGCCGGACTGGGGTGAGCACAGCATCAGTTTTCGTCCCGGGGACAATACCCCGTTACCTGAAAATGCTGTCGTGCATATTATCCTTGGCATGTGGATGGAAGGCTGGGGCATGGAGTTGAGCGAAACCATTCACGTGCGCGAGAACGACGCGGTGTGTCTCACGCAATTCCCGCGCGACGTCTACGTTATCGATAGCTGACGATCGGAGAAAAGAGATGGGCAAGAAACTGACCGAAGCACAAATAGAAACGTTTCATCGCGACGGTTTTGTTTTTCCGATAGACGTATTCACCGAACAACAAGCCCTGCAACTGCGCACCGAACTCGAAGCGGCAGAGGCAAAATGGCCGGAGGCCTTTAAGGGCGCTGCCCGCAACAACGCCCATCTCAATCTCAAATGTCTCGATAAAATCGTTCACAACGAAACACTGGTAGATGCAATAGAAGACCTGATCGGCCCCGACATTCTGAACTACGGCACAGTGCTATTCATTAAGGAAGCAAACGACCCCGGTTTTGTTAGCTGGCACCAGGATGCACGCTATATGGGGCTGGAACCCCATGTGGGTATCACAGCATGGGTGGCGCTCTCACACAGCAATGAACAGAGCGGTTGCATGCAGATGATCCCCGGCAGCCACGGCGTAATCAAAGATCACAACGATACCTACGGCGAAGAGAATATTCTTACCCGCGGCCAGGAAATTCAGGATGTCGACGATACGCTGGCAGTATCGCTAAACCTGCGGCCAGGCCAGATGTCTATTCACAGCGCACGAGTAATACATGCATCGCAGCCAAACAACAGTAGCGACCGACGCATTGGCTTCGTGATCCAGCCCTATATGCCCCCATATGTGAAACAGACGATCAGGCGCACCGGTGCGCAACTTATCCGCGGTACCGACACGCATCAAAATTTCGATTTGCTCGGCCGCCCAGCGATTGATATGGCGCCAGAGGATGTTGCCATGCGTGATCAGATCAACGCCGACTGGGCGGAGATACTTTATGATGGCGCAGAACAGAGGAGGAATTTTTAGCAGATCGAAAGATTACTCTACACCTCGTCATTTCCAGTTCAGCATACCGCTGAAGGAACCTTGCACTATTTACCGATGACGTGGGCCGATTGACTGCGTAACACAGCGACCACAAATTAGAACAACGGCACAATTACCTCTCACAACTGGTAAAACTTCCGGA
>CAKZSB010000146.1 GCA_937920585.1 uncultured Granulosicoccaceae bacterium
ATGACGATCAGACGCTTGTCCGGCATTTCGCGGAACGCCTGCACAATGAGATCGATGCGTTTGTAAGGCACCTGTCGGGATGCCGCCAGGTAGAAATTCTCTTTTTCGGTCTTGATCTGGAATCGATCAACATCAACCGGCGGGTGAATCACGGTTGATTCCCGGCGATAAGTCTTTCTAATCCGCCGCTGGATATATCCCGAATTGGCAATGAACGCATCGACGCGGTTGGCAGCAATTGCATCCCAAATACGAATGCGATGCAGCAGATATCGAACAATTGTCGACTTCAGCCCCGAACCAATGCCGGTTTGCGCCAGATACTCCTCCTGCAGATCCCAGGCGTATCGCATCGGTGAATGGCAGTAGCACACGTGCAGTTGATCAGGTCCGGTGAGCACAGATTTCGCGACTGCCGAGCTCGACGAAACGATCAGGTCGTAACCCGACAGGTTGAAATTTTCAACCGCCATCGGCATCAGTGGCAGATAGTTGCGATAGTGCTTTCTGGCGAAGGGTGCGTTTTGCACGAAACTGGTGGTTATCTTGCGATCCGCCAGAAAGCGCGCGTCGTTGTCATCGAGAAAGTTGAACAGCGTGAAGAGATCCGCATCCGGATACAGCTTGAGCAATTGCTCCAGAACACGCTCAGCCCCACCGATGAGTGGCAGCCAGTCGTGAACAATTGCGATGCGCGGCCCCCTGGGAGCCAGTTGATTGTCTTCGTTAATACTCATCGGTAGCTCTGGAGTCCGCATCCTGGTGCTGAGCTGGCAACCCTGATAATAGGCGCTGCTCAGCAGTTTCGAAAGCCAGTTAGCGCTGGCACATGCAATGAACCGTCAAAAGTGCAGTGCCGCAGCTGATCTGATCTCTTTCGGCCGATGCAGTAACAGTTTGGCTGTCTAGAAGTTGACAAGTAACCGGCCTGTCGAAGTGAGTGAATTGTCACACACCGTCGGCGGGGCCCGAGTTATTTAATTTGCTATCGGCATTCCGGCGAATTTCGATAGGCGTATGTGCATGTCTGACAGACATTGTTGTGAGCTGTGTCGGGGATCCGTTGGCAATTTTCCCGCCCGCACGACATATCGCAGGTTCGAGTGAATTTTCAGTATTGCTCCCCCAGCCCCTGCTGTGTGTAGAATTCGTAATGCTTTCCTGTCCTAGATGATTGAATTAGAACGATTTCCTTATGTGCAGCTGGTAATATGTAAATCCAGTAACTTCAACCCCCGATGACAGCAAAATTAATGAAAAAGGTCTATCTGACCGGCATAACCACGACTGGCACGCCACACCTGGGCAACTACGCGGGCGCGATCAAGCCAGCGATTGAAGCCAGCAAGCGCGCAGACACTGAAAATTACTATTTCCTGGCAGATCTGCACGCCCTGATCAAAAGCCAGGAGCCTGCTTCGGTTGCGCAGTCAAGGATCGAAATTGCCGCTGCCTGGCTG
The DNA here is from genome assembly GCA_937920585.1 of uncultured Granulosicoccaceae bacterium. GTDB lineage: Bacteria > Pseudomonadota > Gammaproteobacteria > Granulosicoccales > Granulosicoccaceae > CAKZSB01. Next base: position 1,461 of record CAKZSB010000146.1, read on the forward strand.
GCACTGGGGCTCGATGCCGACAAGGCGGTGTTCTACCGGCAGTCCGATATCCCCGAGATTCCGGCCCTGACATGGTTGCTCACCTGTGTCACTGCCAAGGGACTGATGAATCGTGCGCACGCCTACAAGGCGGTTGTTCAGGCGAATGAGCAGGCTGAGGATCAGGATCCGGATCGTGGAATCAATATGGGCCTATACAGCTATCCAGTGTTGATGGCTGCTGACATCCTGATGTTCAAGGCGCACGTCATTCCGGTCGGTCGGGACCAGATTCAGCATATCGAGATGGCGAGGGACATTGCCCAGCGATTCAACCATCACTACGGAGAGCACTTTGTGCTGCCCGAAGCACAAGTTGATGACTCCGCGGCAGTTCTGGCCGGGCTGGATGGCCGAAAGATGAGCAAGAGCTACAATAATACAATTCCCTTGTTTGTGCCTGAGAAGCAACTGCGCAAATTGATCATGCGAATCAAGACAAACTCGCAGGAGCCCGGAGAGCCGAAGGAGCCCGATGGCAACACACTGTTCGAGATTTTCCGCGCCTTTGCCACTCCGGAGCAGACCGCTGAGTATCGCCGGGAATTTGAGCAGGGGATTGCCTGGGGTACAGCCAAACAGACACTCTTCGAGCTGTTGAACTCCGTTTTGAGTGAGCCGCGTGAGCGGTACCTGGAATTGCTGGAGGAACCAGCAAAGATTGAATCAATACTGCAGCAGGGCGCGGAGCGTGCCAGGGAGCAAAGTAGCGTCTTTTTGGCGCAGTTGTATAAATCGGTCGGGCTGTCTTCATTCAGCTGACACAAACTGTCTACGAAAATACTATGTTGACCAATAGCACCGCTGCAAATCATCGAGCCAAAGCCGAGTGGCCGTCACACAGGTGGAAATCCAGTCTCTGGTACATCGTGCTGGGGGCAGGGCTGGTCGCCATGATCGTCGTGTCGTTTGCCAGGCCAATCGACCGCTCAGGCGAGTCTCAGCTGGATGATGCCTTCACCAGAGCGCTGATTGGCTTTGGTATTGCCCGCACCCTGAATGGTGTGATTTCGGTCGCACAGGGTACCGAGTTTGCCGTCCAGCCAGCCGGTATCGGCGTAAACTTTTCGCCGGGTGAAATACTCGATCCGGTTAATGATCTGGTGGAGCGTTTCAGCTGGGTGATGCTGGCTGCCAGCACATCACTGGGTATTCAGCAGATATTGCTCAAAGCCAGCAGCTGGGAGGGTATTTCCTACCTGTTCGCCGGCGCTGCGGTATTCTGGTTTCTGATTCGCCTGCAATCCGGTGGTGCCGCTGGCCGGTTGGCGACAATCGCCAGTCGTATATTGCTCGCGATGGTGTTAATCCGTTTTTTGATTCCTGTCGGCGCATTGGCCAATGACTGGGTATTCCAGCAGTTTCTGCAACCGAAATACGAGGAGTCATCCGAACAGCTGGCCAGTGCCAGTGAACGAATCAGGGAGATAGCGGCGCGATCGCGTGAACAGCCGGAGGAGGCGGAGAGTATTGGGCAAAAAATAAAAATGGCCTACAACTCGGTAACCAGCAAGTTCGATTTGACAGGGATGCTGGATGACTACAAAGCCGCCGCAGAGAATGTCAGTGAGCACGCGATTAACATGATAGTGGTATTCACACTACAGACCATCATCTTCCCACTGTTGTTCCTTTTTATTGTGTACCGGTTATTCTGCGCTGTCATTTTATTGCCCCCGCAGCCGACACATCGGTAATCGCGCACCAGGTTAATCGCTTGCCAGCGGCTCTGCCAGATACATGTCCAGCAGTTCGTGGGCATCATCGATACCGCTTTTGTGCAGCGCCGAGAACAACTGTAAAGTGCATTCGACACCGGCTGTTTCGAGGCTGCGCTTAGCGCCTAGCAGTGCTTTCTGTGCGGCTCCCCGGCTGAGTTTATCGCTCTTTGTCAGCAGGCAGTGAAGGGCCACGCCGCCCGACTGTGACCACTCAATCATGTTCCAGTCCTGATCGGTCAGCGGCCGTCTAAGGTCCATCACAATGACCAGGCAGCGCAGCGGTTCGCGGGTCAGCAGATAATCCCCGAGCGTCGTTTGCCAGTGGAGGCGCTGGCTTTTGGGCACTTTGGCGTAACCGTATCCCGGCAAATCCACCAGATAGCGGCCCGGCGTCACTTCGAAGTGATTGATAAGCTGGGTACGACCGGGTGTTTTGCTGATGCGCGCGAGCTTTTTATTGTTGGTGATCACATTTATGGCACTGGACTTGCCGGCATTGGAGCGACCGGCAAAAGCCACTTCAATCTCACTGTCTTGCGGCAGTTGCGAAAGCTTGTGTGCGCTGGATATGAATTGGGTGTTGAAGTAGATCGGATTGGGCATATTCTTGACTGGCATGGATGAACCGATAAAGCCTATCAGGAGTGTTTCCGAGTCGGTATCCCGGTCAAGTATTTGATACACTGCGCGATCAAACTTCCCTGCGCTTTCAATCTGTTGAAGCGAGCTTCTTGAAATCTTGAATCCGGATTTTCCAATAATGAGAAATTCATTGTGTCTGTCCCTTTTGTGTTTGTCTTTGCTGTCCGGCCCGGTTGTGGCTGAGGACGCGGCCAAGCCAGACGAAAGTAAATTGCCGACCACTTTGGCCGCGGGTGATGCCGCCGCTGGCGAGAGCAAAGCGGCGGTGTGTGCCGCTTGCCACGGTGCCAACGGCATGGCCAGTGTACCGGCTTATCCCCATCTGGCGGGGCAGGGCGCGGCCTACCTGAACAAACAGCTGGCAGAATTTAAATCCGGTGTGCGTAACAACGCCGTCATGGCGGGCATGGTCGCAGCACTGGAGCCACAGGACATGCTCGATTTGTCAGCCTATTATGCCGCTCAAACACCGCCAGAGGGTGTCTCTAACGCCACTGACATTGAACTGGGTGAGTCGATTTATCGCGGTGGCATCACCAGTGCCGGAGTGCCCGCCTGTTCGGGCTGCCATGGTCCGGCCGGTGCTGGTATGGATGCCGCCAAGTTTCCGCGCCTCTCCGGGCAGAACAGCGAGTATACCGCGCTTACGCTGAAGGGTTTTCGTTCAGGTGAAAGGGCCAACGACCCACAGAATATGATGGGGCGCGTTGCCAAGCGATTGACCGATCAGGAAATTACAGCGGTTGCCAACTACATTCAGGGGCTCCACTAGCTGCACGTAAAAAGGCGCAGCCGGAACTCGGCGCCTGGCACACTGTAGTGGTGGTGTCAGGCCTCGCTGGCGAGCGCCCGGTTGCCGGTATTTTCAAAAACTTGTCGCATTTCCTGCCCGTAACAGCGCTGGAAAGCACCTGTTCAGGTCGTTTCTGGAATAATGGCACCTTGTCTGCGTCATCTGCAGGTACCGCATAACTCGCGGTCGGCATTTGGCGCAAATGCCGAACATTTGCTAACAGATCAATTTGGAGATCCCATGGGATTCATCAGGAAAGCGGTTGCCGCAGCAGCGTTGATGCTTGCCTTCGGCGTGGCACATGCCCAAAACGGTTACGAGGAACTGGCCGCTCCACAAAAGACCTCCACAGAGGGAAAAATCGAGGTAGTAGAGTTCTTCTGGTACGGTTGTCCTCACTGTTATCAATTCGAACCCTACATCGGTCCGTGGCACGATAAAGCGCCAGACAACGTTGAGTTCATTCGCATGGCTCCGCCGCTCAATCCGGCGTGGAAGGTTCATTCACAGGCATTCTATGCCGCAGAGCTGATGGGCGTGACCGAGCAGTTTCACGAGCCCATGTTCAATGCAATTCACCGTGACAAGCAGCGAATGCGAAAACCTTCTGATGTGGCGAGCTTCGTTGAGACGCTGGGCATCGATGGTGAACAGTTCGAGAAGAATATGAAATCATTCGCCGTTGATGCGAAGATCCGGCAGTCGATGCAGAAGGCGCGGGACTACAAGATCTCTGCTGTGCCGTCAGTAATTGTCAACGGCAAGTACAAGACCAGTGGCTCTCATGCCGGTAGCTATCCCGAACTGATCAAGGTACTCGATATGCTGGTGGCTAAAGAGAGTGCGGGTTAGCCTCAGCTAGCCTCTTACTCTCCTGTTTAGCCGAGCAGGAGAGACGAAAAAGAAGCCAAAGGCCATTCGCACCGAGTAGGGCGAATGGCTTTTTTTTCGCCGAAAAAGCACTGGCGGTAGGTATAAGGCAGAAGCAACACCCGGATCTTTGCGCGACCCAGGCAGAAATGTCAGTAGTGCTTAACGTCCGCGCCACCGATCGATAGCAGCGCTGCTGTTACCGACAGGTGGCTATTCAATTTGCGGTGTCGAGGCTTATGACCGCATTGCGGTTTCCAGTTCCTCGATCTTTGCCGACATCAGTCCTTTCTCCGCCGATAGTTCGGCCAGTTGGCGGCGCAGATCTGACAGGTCTTGTGAGGGTGATTGCCCATTGAGCTGAGAGGTGAGGCTGGCGATGCGTTGTTCGTAGTCGGCACTGCGCAGTTTGAGCTGGTCACGCTCGTATGACACTTCTCTGACTGTCGCCTGCAAGTCGGCGTGGCCGCTGAAATCGGTGGTTGGTGGTGCGGACTGGCGTGCTGTCAAAGCCTGGTTTTCGTTGCGCAGGCTGTTGATTTCGGCGTTCATAGACGTGACCATCGGCCGGAGTCGAGCCAGCTCTATTTCAAGCTCGCTAACGTTGCTGCCACTGGATCGCAGTGCTTGTTCAACCGCGTGTTGGGTGCGTTCGTCAGCACCTGCCTTTTCTTGCTCCATCTTTTGCGTCCACTGACGATATTCATCGCGCTCGCGCTCGGTGCTGGCCAGTCGTTGTTTGAAGGCATGTAGCTCTGCCAGTGCCTCCTCCTTTTCGCGCGCCTCAACCGCTACGCGCTGATGCAAATCAGCGTTTTCCCGAATGGCGCCTCTCATTTCGGTGTTTTCGGCTTGCATCGCCTTGAAGCTGGCATCGCTTTCCACCGAGCTTGTCCGCACTTCTGATCGAACTGCCTCGAGCTCTACAACCATTTGGCGGGTCTTTTTATCTTTTTCATCGGACGCTGATTTGAGAGCCTTGATCAGTGTTTGCAACTTCTGATTCTTGGTTTGCTCTTCAGTGATTCGCGCGTTGGCGGCATCCAGTCTCGCGCTCACGTCTGCCGTTTGAGCCGCTTGTTTTTCGCCGGCCGTTTTAATGTGTTCGTAGTCTTCGCGATTCGAATCAATTTTGCTGTTGAGTGCAGCGATTTTGGTTTTGAGCGTGTTGTTCTCTTCGTCGAGAGCCTGATTGTTTCGTTTAAATCGCTGCGTCAATCGCCGATGTTCGTCATCGGTATCGGCAAGTGTTTGACGCCAGTTCGCCTCGAGTTGAGTGGCCTGGCGTCGGCGCCCCAATCGGCCGATCAACCATCCAATGAGTAAACCGATAAAACCGGCCAGCGCCAAAAATATCAGCATGTTGCCAAGCAGGTACGACATTGACGGGCTGATGGACGAAAGGAATGACATTACTGTCTCCACTAAAGATTGATTTCTATTCTTCTATTGGCAGCACGCCCCGCAGGTGTGCCATTGTCGCCAACCGGTTTGGTTTCGCCGTAACCAATGGCGCGTATCTGTGCCGCCGGCACGGACCTGCCGATCAGGTACTGGCGAACGGCATCCGCTCGCTGTTTACTCAATTCCAGGTTGGTAAATGCGTCGCCGACGGAGTCTGTGTGGCCCGCTATTTCGACTGCAGGTTTAGCGTAGTCGAGAATCGCATTGGCAACTGAATCCAGTATGCTTTTTGCGCCATCCGTCAGCTGACTGCTGCTGCGTTCAAAGCGGATTTGCGACAAATCAAGCGCAGCCAGGCGAATGCCGAGCTGCTGCGTTTGCAGCTCTTCGTCGTCGCTGTCCGAAACCACTGCCTGTGGCGTGGGAGCGGCGATTGTGTCGCTCGATTGCGCCAGTACCGTGGTACTGGAATCCGTCGATTCGATCAGATCAGCGGCCGGTAGTGCCGACGGCACCGAGAAGGTATCAATAACATCGAGTGAGCCGCTCATTTTGTCGCGAACGGAAGCTTTGGCAGCCTCGGCGATGTCACGGCTCGCGACGTTGCCGCTGAGCACCAGTTGCCCGCTATTGACACTAAGGCCCAGGTTGTCGATGTCTTTCAGATCGTTTGCCGCGGCAAACAGCTTGTCGGCCCAGTCAATGGATTCTACCGATTCGTCGACCTTGATCGCGATCTCGAGTGCGCTGGGCTTGTAGATATCCTGCGCAGCCTTGATGATTTCACCCAGTTCTTCCTGGCTGCTCACCACCCCACTGAGAATCTGGCGGCCGTCCTGATTGGCGAGCTTGAGTGAGCCCGGGCGTTTGTTTGTTTTGCTGGTCGATTTGCTGCCAGTCAGCGCCGAATTCGCGGACTGCTGGCGGATAGCTATGCTCGATTGCACTTCCACGTCGTCGCCAAACAAGCGTTGCACCAATGCGATTTTCTGTGCGCCCAGCGTCTCCGAGGATACGTCACCCGACAGTCTGGCTTTGCCATTCGATACCACCAGAGCCGGATTCTGGATGTTGTCGAACTGATCGATTGCCGCAATCGCGCTGTCAAGCCACACAGGAGATGCATTTGCATCAACCTGCAACTGGTTGTCGATCTTGCCAGTACCGTATTTTCCTTCCAGCGCGCTGACGATGCGGTTCACATCGTTGTCGCTGGCCAGTGTGCCTCGCAAAGTGATTTGGTCTTCGGCGATTGAAACATCGAGGTTGGCGTTGTTTGCCTCGCTCGTCGTCGCGGTAGTGGTGGAGGCCGTCGAGTCGTCCGGTTTACTTGCACCGGCTGGTTGACTGGTTCCGGTGTCGAGATTCAGTGAGTTGCGCACGCTGCGCACCCCGTGGACCGACGCGACAATTTTTCCGGCCTCATCGCGCAACGGGGCAGAATCTATACCGCCAGTCAGAACGACGTCCATGCCGTCGACTTCGATGTTATCAGCGGTAATGCCCGTGCCACTGAGGGCCAGGGCGCTTCTGGAGCGCAGGTCGCTTTCAATCTTTGGCACAAGGCTGTCGACCGCCACTGCGAATACAGCGAGTATGAGTAAGGCACACAGCAGCCAAAGTAGAAGCGTTGTTCCAAATCCTCCCGTTTTTGCCGGAGTACTATCGCGACGTTGCATTGCGTTTACTCTTTAAAATTGTAGTTAATAGCTGGCGTGAACAGCGGCCAAACGCGCTGGCAAACTCGACTGGCCTGGTCGCGTTCATAGTTGTGAGGAATAGTGTAGTCGAATCAATCGGAAGCCGGCGAGATTAGCAAAACTGTTGCACATCGACCCTGACCACAACGAAAGTATCGGCACTGGTCAGGGCGATTGTGCAGCAGCGGCCCGGTTGTCGGTTACAGTAATATGACGTCACGGCTGTGAATTCGCCAGAAATTTGACGATTTTTGACATATTTGCGACGCGACCACAAACGATCGTTCCGATGGTGCAGGCATTTTCGTACAATTCGGCTAGTAGCGCGGCGAGCCAGCTTTTCACGCGGCGCAGTAATTCCCGGTTCACCTGAATTTTTCCATCTGATGAGAGCCAGCTGATGTTTTGTTTTAACCGATGGATGGTGTGCGTGGTTTGTACATTTGCAGGATCATTGGCCTATCCCGCCACCGATGCGGCGCTGCAGCAGTGCCGAAGCGATCAAACCGGCGATATTGCCATTGCAAATTGTCTTTCCCTGCAACACGAGGAAACCGAAGTGGCGCTCGCGGGCATCGAGGAGAGTTTCGGCAACCTGCTCGGGACAACCTACAGGAATGACAGCATCGGTGGCTCACTGACTGAATTCTGGGCGCAGTCGAAGGCGCCTGCAGAAGCAAAGTCGGGCAAGACCGGAAGGCAGGTGATTGCCATTATTGACGGTGTGGCTACATCGGTTGATGAGTCTGTGTTGTCCGACGATGACACCACGCCATTGACAAAACCAGCCGATGCGCCGGAGCCGGATCCACTGGTCAGTTTCGATGCCGAACGCGGGCAGTTCAGAGCCTATCGGGACAATCGCTGTAGCTGGATTGCCAGAGTATTTGAGCCGGCCGAGACAGCGTGGCGGGAAATTTCTTGCCGGGTAGGGATGAATCGCAGTCGTATTGATGATCTGCGCGCGCAGCTAAAGCGGCGTCAGGAGCAGAAAAAACGCGGTTACGCCGTGCGTGGTTTTCTGCAAAGAATGCAGTTCGGACTCAGCTTTCAACCCTGCGGGTCAACCCGGAAGTGGCCAGTGTCCGCAGACGGTGAGTTATTCCGGGCGCTGGAAGATCGCCTGCAGGCTGTTTCCGCTGATTCCAACCCTGTGGTTTACGCCGAGTTGTTTGGAAGCCGACTCCGATCCGGAAGCGGTGCCGGCCTCGCGGCAACTGGCATTACGCAGTTGCGGGCGGCCGTTGCCGGTGATTGCGAACTCGACACCAGCGCCTCAACCCTGTCAGTTTCGCAGGTCTTGCCGGCGGATCGCCAACTGCCACTAAGCGCCGAGATCGTCCCCGAAGTTGAAGAACAGAAACCGATTGTCGCGAGTGAGCCGTCTGTCGAGAAATCTGTACAAACTGAATCTTCATCGCCATCACTTGAAACAGTGCAAGCGACCGAGCCTGCCGATAGCGCGTCTGCATCAGCCGCCGGGCCCGGCACTCTCGCCAATGCGTCTGATGAGCTGATGTATGGCTATTTTCAGGGCTGGGCGGCCGCCTGTGAAACCAGTGGTAAACGGGTTTGTCGCGCGTTCTCGGATTCCGAGCCTACTGCTGAGAACATCTGGCAACTCCAGATACATCCCGCCAGTGACGGTCAATATGAAATCGTACTGCTACCCAGAACGCAGAACGTAAGGATCGGGCGCGATGTGGGTATCTATGTCGATCAAAAGCCTGTAGCAGATCGTCGTCTCAGTCCTGCCGAAACCCGTCTTAAGGTGTCTGACGGGGTGGTTTTGAAACGCGCTGAAAATGCGCAGTCACTGTTGCGTGAGTTGCGCAGGGGAACATCTCTGTTACTGCGCTGGGTCGACTACTCCGATGTACAGACCGACGTGAAGTTCACCTTGTGGGGGCTGTCGCGAGCGCTCGAGTTCGCACCTGAGCCCTAACCTGACTGATTGGTTCATGGCGGATCAATCGCGATCTGAATCAACAGGCAAACTGGCGCCGGAAACGCTTCGCGTCAGCAATTGTGCAATGATGCTAAGCGCGATGATCGATGGATGATTGCCGTTGATATCGGCCAGTCCGACCGGTGTGATGATACGCGCGGTATCGACAGTACCCAGCCCTTCTTCATGTAGCGCTTTGCGTAACAGCGCGGCTTTTTTCTCCGACCCCAGACAGCCAATAAAGCCTATGGACGGGTGTCGTAGAGCGTGTGCGCAAAGCCGTTTGTCCAGTTCGTGATCGTTACTGGCAATAAGCAGGTGTGAGTAGTCAGGTAGCTGGTCCACTGAACCGGCATTCAATGCAGCGAGTGGCACACCGCTATCGATCGGAGTCGTGGATGTGAGCCATACAAGCCGGCACGGCAGCAGGCGCAGGTTGCGAATCAACGCGGCTGCAACAGCACCGTTACCAGCGACGGCGACGCGCAGGGGTT
>CAKZSB010000147.1 GCA_937920585.1 uncultured Granulosicoccaceae bacterium
TGTCACGCTGGTCGGCATCCTCGATGCGGATCAGGGTTTGTTTGGCTCTGACTTTCGCTCACTGGAGCAGATGGGGCAGATGATCGTGCAGGTCGCCGGTCGCGCCGGTCGCGCAGACAAGCCCGGCCGGGTCATCATTCAGACCCGCGACCCGGATCATCCGTTGTTGCAGTTGCTGATTGATAAGGGTTACGACGCCTTTGCGCGGCACTTATTGTCGGAGCGGCGCGAGGCAGAGTGGCCACCGTTTGCCCGTATTGCACTGGTGCGCGCGGACGCCGAAGTATCGCAGATGGCAAGAAATTTCCTTGTCGAAGTGAGAGACCGTGCGACGGCATTTGGCACGGGGCCCGTCAACGTGCTCGGGCCTGCGCATGCACCGATGGAAAAGATTGCCGGGCGCTATCGTTCCCAGCTGTTGTTTTCGTCGCAGGATCGCCAGGCGTTGCATCGATTGCTGGCCTGGCTGCGGCCCGCTCTGGAACAATTACCATCTTCACGTAAAGTGCGCTGGTCACTCGATGTTGATCCACACGATATGCTTTGAGTCCTGGGTGTTTTGATCTAGATATAGTGCTTTTCAAAAGATTAACAGAATCTTTGACATGGCCTCGCAAGCGGCTGAAATATGTCCCGAATTGCTTTCGTAAACATACCTAAGGCGTTAGAATAACAAGCGCCGGTAACCATCTGACCAACATTGAAAAATCATCTAGAAAAACTGATTGCAGATGCCGTCGTGGCGATGCAGAGCGAAGCCTTGCTCCCGGGTGGAGAAATGCCTGCCATTCAAATCAGTCGCACCCGTGATGCATCACATGGCGATTACGCCTGTAATCTGGCGCTGATGCTGGCCAAAACCGCCCGCCGCAAGCCGCTCGATATCGCAGCCGAGCTCGCCGCCAGATTGCCCGAATCGCCTCGAGTAGAAAAAGTCGAGGTCGCGCCTCCGGGATTTATCAACTTCTTTGAAGCCGCCGACAGCCAGAACGCCGTGGTACGCGAGGTGCTGGAGAAGGGCGATCAATTTGGGCGCTCCGATCTCGGTGCCGGCAAGCGTATTCAGGTCGAGTTTGTGTCGGCCAACCCGACCGGTCCATTGCATGTCGGTCATGGTCGTGGCGCGGCGACCGGTGCGGTTATATCCAATTTAATGGATGCTGCCGGTTTTGATGTACAGCGGGAATACTACGTAAACGACGCCGGCCGGCAAATGGACATTCTCGCCGCCAGCACCTGGCTGCGTTACCTGGAGCTCGCGGGCGAAACGGTCGTCTTTCCCAGCAATGCCTATCGCGGTGACTACATCTGGGATATCGCTGCCACTGTGCACCGCGAGCAGGGCGATGATCTTCGCCACGCGATCGATGAAGTCATGCAGGGTGTGCCCGCCGATCTGCCAGATGGTGGCGATGCCGAGGCGCATATCGATGGCCTGATCGGCAGAGCCAAAGAACTGCTGGGCGAGGCCGGATACCGCATCGTATTCGATGCCGCGCTGGATACCATCCTCGATGACATCCGAGGCGATCTGGCCGAATTCCGGGTCGAGTTCGACGAGTGGCTGAGCGAGCGTTCACTGGTCGACGCTGGCGATGTCGCCGCGGCTATCGAAAAGCTGAAGGCCAACGGCTACCTGCGCGAAGAGTCCGGTGCCCTGTGGTTCAAATCTACAGAGTTTGGCGACGAGAAAGATCGCGTCGTCGTTCGCGACAACGGCCAGGCAACCTACTTTGCCTCTGATCTTGGTTATCTGAACAATAAATTCGCACGCGGGTTTGAACGCGTGGTTTATGTCTGGGGTGCCGATCACCACGGCTATGTCAAACGACTGCTGGCGGGTGCCGAGGCGCTGGGGCACGATCCCTCGAAAATCGAAATTTTGCTGGTGCAGTTTGCCGCGCTCTACCGTGGTGGCGAAAAAGTAAAAATGTCTACGCGCTCGGGTGAGTTTGTCACCCTGCGCGAGCTGCGTGATGAAGTGGGCGCCGACGCCGCACGGTTTTTCTACACCATGCGACGTTGCGAGCAACATATGGACTTTGATCTGGATCTGGCGAAATCCGAATCTTCGGATAACCCGGTCTACTACGTGCAATATGCGCATGCAAGGGTATGCAGCGTTTTGCGGCAGCTGGAAGGCAAACAGCTCACGCACGACAGGGACAACGGCAATGCAAACCTCGGTCTGTTAACAGAGGTTCACGAGACTGATCTAATGACGGTACTCGGAAGATATCCCGAAATACTACAAGCGGCAGCCAGTGCCATCGAGCCGCATCAGATTTCCGCTTACCTGCGGGAGTTGGCCAACGCCTTTCACACCTACTACAACGCTCAACAATTTCTGGTTGAAGATGCGGCGCTGCGCGACGCGCGCCTGAACCTGATTGTGGCAGCCAGGCAGGTGATGAGAAACGGTTTGGCCCTTATCGACGTAACAGCACCGGAAGCAATGTAGGGCAACCAAAAGAACTATAAAATGAAAAAACTATTGAATTTCTACAGTGACAGTCAGAAAGGGTTTGGCAACGGCTGGGTGTTATTGACGCTCGGCCTGATGGTGGGTTTTATCGTAGGCTTTGTATTGTTTCTGTCGGGTATGCCGGAAGAGCACTACACGCTGATCGAAACCGAAGCGGCCGTCGAGCAATATAAATCGGCCGATGCATCTGAATTCGAATTCTACGATCGGTTGAACAAG
>CAKZSB010000148.1 GCA_937920585.1 uncultured Granulosicoccaceae bacterium
GTCTTCACCCAGCTTCTGATGAACTTCCTCTACTACTTTGGCTTGCGCCGCGAGGGACTGCGAATCCACTACCAGCCCACGGTGATTGTATTGCTGACATGCCTTTTTTGCGTATGTTGGGTGTACTGGTTCGATGGCAACCTGGTCTATGCGCTGTTGGGATTTCCGATGTTCATCGCTGTTTGTCTGGCGCTCGTCCCCGAGCTGAGATGGGACCTCGCTATTGTAACTACCGCTGCGCGAAACAAATTTAACGTTGGCTTGCAACAGGGAACGACAATCAGCGACCAACCTACCGAATCATCAAAATAACGCCTTTTTCTCGTATGAAAATTCTTTTTGTTACGCCCTATTTACCCTACCCGCTGAACAATGGTGGACTAATACGGGTACACCAACTGGCAGTGAACATCGCCAGTCGTCACGAATTGACCATGCTCTGCATGGAACCAGACAATGACGCTCAATCTGCCGGCCTGCCTGTTCTGCAACAACGTGGCATTACCGTGGAGACGGTTCCGGTAGCTGACAATCAACTGATCAGAAACAAGCGGAAGTACCAGTTGCGCTCGCTTTTTTCTTCGAAAACTTATCAATATCACCAATACCACTCACCCATGATGCAGGATGCAATCGACCGGCATCTGGCATCCGGCGAGTACGACCTTGTGATTGTTGAGTTTTCACAGATGGGTTACTACGAATTCAAGACGGATGTTCCAACTTACGTCGACCAGCACAACGTCGAATACGAGATCATGCTGCGAACATTCCAGTCTGAACGCAACCCGCTGCGAAAATTGCTGGCATGGTCGGAATGGCGCAAATATCGAAATCACGAGATAGAGAACTGCAGGAAATTCACTGCCTGTCTCACAACGTCGATCAGAGACGCCGAAATTCTTCAGGAGCGAGCGCCCGAGATGAAATGCCATGTCGTACCCAATGGCGTAGACAGCGAGTTTTTCGTGGGCAGTGAAACCCAAATCGATCCCAATATGGTTCTTTTTACCGGAACGATTAGCTACTACCCCAACACAGAAGGGGTCATGTATTTCGCGCAAAACATCTGGCCGCTCATTAAAAAAGCCAAGCCGGAGGCTGTCTTTTGCATCGCAGGCAAAGGACCACCTGCTGAAGTTTGCAAGCTTGCCCAACAGGACAGCTCCATCGAGGTGACCGGATCGGTCGATGACATGCGTGATTACTACGCGAAGGCTTCAGTCGTTGCAGTACCACTACGTATCGGCGGTGGCACACGGTTAAAGATCCTCGAGGCTATGGCTATGGAGAAGGCTGTTATTTCTACCAGCCTGGGCGCTGAGGGTATCGATATAACCGACGGGCAAAACATCCTGTTGAGGGATACCCCTCAAACGTTCGCCGACGCGATTGTTGCAACAATGGAAAACGAAGCAGATCGGCAACGTCTGGAAGCCGCCGGGCGAGCCCTGGTGGAGGAGAAATACGACTGGCGTGCTGTAACAGCCAGACTATGCGAAGAATTCGAACGCGACGAGAACGACAAAGGCAAGGGTGGCGAAGCAATGCCGCCACTACAAGCTGCCAGCTGAGCAGCACGGAATTCAGGGAAACGGAGACAACCCGTTGGATGGGGGTTGTCGACTTACCGACTAATTCAGTGGTTACCGTATAGCTCTACCGCCTGCGCCTCTCCAGCCCAGGCCGTTTTAAGCTTTACAACGTTTCTCACCAGAAGCAAATACCAGCGGGCGTAGCGGCCTTTGCCAAAGGGTCTGTTTATCACGTACAGGATGGCCGACGCGACGACTTGTGCCACTACAAACGCCGCGGTCTTCCAAAACGACAGCCCGCTTTGTTTTGACCATAGATACGACCAGTGGGTCTGACCAATTCGCACATTTTGCTTTTTCAGGTACTCCAGATTCAGCCGGTGCGGTTCCACAACTTCCGACACGATTGCAACATTCTCGAACACGAGCTTACCGCCAGCCTGGTGGATGCGGTGAAAAAAATCGGTATCCTCACCACCACTCTTGCCAAACACCGGATCAAAGCGAATCTTGTTGTCGCGAACCCACTTTGCCTTCAATAGCGCATTGGACGTTGCGCCCTTGGTGAGGACAGTGCCGGTTTTACAGTGATCTTTTCTAAACATATGACCCGATACAATCCACTCCGGAGCATCGTCGGGGTATCTCACATCCACATAACCAAATACGGCATCTGCCTGATAACGGTCCATCGCAGCACAGAGCGTGGCTATCCAGTCTGGTTTAGCCCATTCGTCATCATCGATAAATGCAATTAAATCCCCCGTTGCGGCTTCGATGGCAGCATTTCGAACCGCTGACAAATTACGTTCTGCGCACACCTGATAATGCAAATCGAGCTGGGTGAACGATTCTGCTATCGCTCTACCCGACTCTTCTACATCATTATCCATCACCACGACTTCCAGCCGGGTATCGGCAGGCAGGTCCTGCTGAGCGATGCTATCCAGTGTCTTGCGCAGAGTATCGCGTTTATAAGTACAGAGACATACCGAGATCAGCATTTCGTTCAAGCCGTCAGCTTATAGTTGATAATTCTCGCCAGATCATAGTTGGTGATATCTACGGGCTCTGTCTGTGGTGCTTCGGCCTTGATCTGTTCCAGATCAAGCGATGGAAACTTGTCACCAGGCATTACCACTTTCATTCTGCGGTTAGTGATTTTGCTGGCAATCTGTAGCTGGTGATCGTCGGAGAATTCTCCGTGCTTCTGTACCCGTGGTACAAAAATCACCTGCTTGCGATATTGCAGAACCAGATTCAGGCTTCCAATTCCGCAATGGCTTATCACAAGAGCAGCCCGTTTGATCAGTGCTTCCATATCTGCGCGGGGAATCAGCTGATGAACCTGACCCGACTGCGGTTTATCTGCGAGCTCACAAGCACCGTACTGAATAAACCAGTCGCAGCTATCTGATTTAAATAACGGATCCTGTTTTATGTAGTTGTAGAGTCTGTTAAAAGGGTAATCATTGGTGCCCATGGTCACCAAGATCAAAGGCTTGACCATGATATTCAACTCCACGATATTTAGTTGCAACCGGTTCCCACTGACTGAGAAATGTGTCAGCCAGCCCGTATTTTTCGATCATCTTTCCCGAATTAGACAACTCAGTAACACGCGAGAGCGTATCCAGGTAGACGAATCGAGTGCGAGTTAGTTTCGCCAGCAGTGCGAACGGCAAACAGATTGGCCCGCCTGTGCTGAACATTGCACTGGGTCTCTCTCTGATAAGTATCCATATGCCCCGCACGAAATTCAGCGCGTGTACAAACGCACTGTGCTGGGTATCCCTGATCGTATGGATTCGTTTGAACCGATCGTTCAGCAACATATTCTTGTTGCAAACCAGCACAAGGTCCTGCTTGACAAGGCTGGTGGCACAAATGGCCTGGGTCAGATGCCCCCCAGCGGATGCAATGACCAATATCGAGGATTTCCGACCCATATAGCCTCAAGCTGTTCCAGAAGCAGCACCACCGATTGGTTTGCGACGTGCCGAGGCAGGTCGCCGGAGCCGAGCCCCTGCGCCAATTTTTTGGCTGCTTGTGCATAAAATATTAAATATGGCGATCAACATAATCACCCATACGAAATGCATACCATGCAAAAAGGATGTCTCAAGACAGTTATGCAAAAGCGCGAATGTTAACAATGTGGCAGAGATCGCATCAGTTGACTCGCGCGTCACCACGATGAACGCTCCCAGCACGACCAACAGCAATGCTGTGGGAATTACGCCGATCTCCATACAAAGATCCACGAATCCACTGTGGCCGGTGTGCAGCAACTGATAATAACTCCACTTGATATCCAGTGCTGCGGGCACGCTGCCCACGCCCCAATAGGCGCCGTAACCTGTGCCAAACATCCAGCTCTTTTTTAAATCGAACAACAGGTGATACCAGATACCGGTACGGCCGGTTAGCGCCTCCTCAGGCAAAATACTGCGGTAGAAATCGATCGGTGCCTCACCAACGCCGATCAGTGCCATGGGTATAAAAACCAGTATGGCTAACCAGAGTGCCACTACACCCAGTGAAACAATGCGCAGGTATTTATGGTGGATGAGTAGAAAAGGCAGTAAGAAAACTACCAGGCCAATGGGTGTTTTAGAGCCACTGAGGATGAGCAGTAAGATCCAGCCCACGATAGCGACAATCGCCATACGTTTCTCCACGGGCGATTCAGCGTAGTAGCGCAAAATGCAAATCGACATCAGGAGAAAGGTTCCGGCGACCCCGCCAAACTCGTTTTTCGAGCTGTGAATGCCGGTGAAATTCCCATGCGGATCCCACGATATACCGGGAAGCAGGAGGAATGATGCCTCGACCAGCAATACAATCAGCGAGGTTACCTGCAAATAGCTGACAAACCGGCCATCCGATCGGGATATCACCACTGCACCAGCCACTGCACCAAACAAAAAGACTTGCCTGGCGGCTCGGCGCAGGGTATCGCCCGGAGAGTCGGACCAAAAGTAGGATACGAGCAGAAAAACGCCAAGAATCAGCAACGGCGCCAGTATCAGCATAAATCGCGTTAGCATCGCGCGCGACTGTACGATGAAGAGCAGACAACACATCAGAAACAGTGGCAGCATCAATTGCTGCACAAAGGAGGCGCCAGAACTTACAATTTCCAGTCGAAGCTCGAGATCGCGGGCCATCAGGCCCGCTTTCGCGTCTAGATCCGGGCTGAATATCTGCGCTACCCAGACGACCAGCAAAATGATCGGAATGCCTTTCAGCATTCCGCTCAATGTCGTCATGGATATCGTCAACGGAGCCCTGTTATGCGCGCTACGCACTAGTTCGCACCTTTATTTTGGAATGACACCCAAACAACGACTACTGATTGCCGTAGCTGTAGTACGAATAGTATGCGCCACCCATATCGAGCTGATTCAGTACCACACCGACCACGGGCGCCTCTACTCGCTCCAATTGAGTCAGGCATCTGTTGATATGGTGATACGGAGTAGATCGGGCACGCACGGCATAGATCACGGCGTCCACATATCCAGCCAGTACCATAGGATCGCTTACCGGCAGCACAGGCGGAGCGTCGAGTACCACGTAGTTGTACTTTTTGGCCGCTTCCTTGATATGCGCCTGGAACCGCGGCGAACTGATCAGTTTCAATGGATTGAGCGGTGTGAAGTTGGCACACAACAGATCCAGATTGTTGTCGATACCGATCACACACTGCTCCAGCAACGCTTCTGCTGACAGCACTTCCCGAAGACCCATGTCGGTCTTGTTAACGCCGAACATGGTACTCACGCCACGGGTGCGCAAATCGCAGTCGATCAGCAGTGTACGACCCACATTGGCATAGCTATAGGCAAGATGACCCGCAATCGTGGACTTACCCTCGCCGGCAATGGTTGAGGTAACCATGATTGTCTTGTGCGGTCGGTCTACGCGATCCAGCATCAATCCGGTTCGCACTGTATTGACGGCTTCCTTGAAAATCGCCCCGTCTTTGGAGCGTTCATTGTCATCCTGGGTGTTCAGGATTGCCGGTCGAACAAAGCTCTTGCGTATGCTTGGCAGTGAACCCAGCAGCGGTAAACCGATTCGCTGGTCTACATCATCACCATCGCGTATTCCGGTGCTGAACAGCTCACGCAGAATGTAGTACATCATTGAAAGGATAAGACTTCCCAGCGCCGCCAGCAGGAACAACATGGGCTTTTTGGGCTTACTGGGCTGCAGTGGATCTTCAGCGGGCGAAAGTACCCGAGCATGCGCGCTCTGCAGATCGATGGTTTCAGTCGTCTCTTTGGTACGCTTGTAGAAAAGATCGAACAGATTCTGATTCTGTTCTACTTCGCGTTGCAATTCGAGGTACTTGGATTCCTTTCGATTAGTCTGGAAAAAGTCCTGCTTGGCAGAGGCAATTGCAGACTGCAGTTCCGCCTCTTCCGACTGCGCCGCGTTGTATTCAAACTCTACCCGCTCGACAATCTTCTCGATTTGATCGCGCAAACCTGCCTCTGCGGTGGCGAGATCCGAGTTCGCCGAAACCATTCTTGGATGCTGAGGCCCATAGCGCTTGCTAAGTTCCGCCCTGACCTGCCGGGCGGTAATAACATCGAGCTTCAGCTTTTGGGCAACGCCGTCCGACTGGACCGCTGGCAATGATTCCAGCGTACCGGTTCGGCGAGCGCTCTGAACCTGCGCGCGACGAACCCGAGCTTCGGACAAGGTACGACGAACATCAACCAGTTTGGTTGTCAGATCATTCAGCTCCTGTGAGCTGAGCGCAGTGACGCCCTCGATGTCAATCACACCTTCTTGCTCGGTGTACTCCTGCAGCTGCCGCTCTGAGGAGGAGAGTTGCTGCTTTAGGCCTTCAACCTGCCCGGCAAGCCAGGTGGCTGCAGTTTCCGTGCGCTCAAGACGCGCTTCCAGATCCGCTTCAATGTAAGACTGTGCGTGCTCATTGGCTACATCACGCGCGAGCACCGGCGTGGCAGCTTCAAAACTCACTTCAACCAGCTGCGTGTCGCGCAATGGATTGACATCAAGACGGTCAAGGTAGTCTTTGATCAACTCGCGACGAGCTATTTCACTGGCGACGAGCTGCGAATCAACACTGGCCTGCTCGCCAGAATCAGCACCCACAAGCGACAGTGCTTTCTGTTTCCAATCGTGCAGGAAGGCAAGGGTTGGCTTGCCGTCGAAAGACGAGGCAAATACCGGATGATTGCCCAGATCCAGCTTATCAACCACCTTTTCGGCCAGAGGTCTGGAACGCAAAACCTCAAATTCTGTGGCGAGATACTCTTCACTCTGTTTGTCCAGACCGTAGAGTTCCTCCACCGATATAACGTTGGCATCCTTCTTTTCGATCAGGATGGTGGCAGTAGCACGGTACTGCGGCTGCAGACTATTGATCACAAAATACGCGGCAACCAGCACACTCAACACAAACAACGCCATGCGCCATTTGTTGTCCCACAGGGCCTGGAAGTATCTCTGCAGATTAAAATTGATCTCGTCTTTCTTGAGATCAGCGTAAGTGCTGTCCAGAGGATGGAGCGATTTCATTGACATATACTCTAGAAGAAGCCTTCCGGCACCAAAATGATGTCACCGGGATAGACCGGATCACGCATGCGAATTTTACCTTCCGTTTGGCGCCCTTCAATTTCCCGCGACACCCTGACACGCTTTTTGGAAGCGCGACCGGTAAAACCGCCGGCCAGTGCAATAGTCTTTTCGACAGTAAGCCCCTGTTGGTAACGGAAGTTACCTGGACTGTTGACCTCGCCGTTGACAAAAACCTGCAGATACTCAGCGACCGAGATTATGTCGCCTGGCAGCACGACATCCGAAAGACGCATACTGAATTGCTGCGAGGTCCCGTTAAGCACTCTTGTTAATGTTACGCGTTCGCGAGAGGCTTCGGGTGTAAAACCACCAGCCAGCGCGATGGCTTTGTCCAGGGTCAGCCCGGGTCGATAGGCATATCCGCCAGGATTGTTGATTTCACCATTGATAAACACCTGGCGATACTCTGCGACAGACACACGTACGTCCGGATCGACCAGATACTTTCCAGTCAGGCTCCTGGTGATTTGGCGCTCAAGCTCAGAGGCTGTCTTACCTGACGCTCGCAATGCACCAAGCAACGGATAGTTCAATACTCCGTTACCATCGAGCCGATCGGTGATGGAGAGATCATCCTCACCAAACACAACGATCGAGACCTCGTCACCCGGACTAAGCCGGTAATCCGTAGCATTTGCCTGTCCGAACAGACTACCTGTCAAAAACGCTACAAAGGCAACATTTGTTATTGCCCGAAACGCAGATTTAAATGTATTCATCAAATTTGGCCACCATCGCTCGATTTTGCGTGCAGTCTGACCACTGGCTCTGACTCCCAACTGAATCCACCAGTTTCACAGTCGCTTTCCTATGTAGCGACAGGCTCGGCAACTTTTATATGACCGGTGTCCGTATAACCTCCGGACTCTGGTAACACACCGGCAAACTGGTTCTCATTGCGGCCATTTTGTGCCGCTCCCACATTGCATTGCTGCCATTGCAAACTACAGACTTAGGACCGAAACTGCCGCGTTGATCAGCGAACAATCCGGGCGACTAATGCTCACGCAATAAGCGGGTCCAGGTCACGTGCCATCAATGAATTTTCGTTAAAACAATGTATTTTTTTGCAACGTGGAAACGTCAGGACACGGCAGACCGACAGCATACTGCAGACACGCAGCGACTGATCGTCCAGGCGGGTTACAATTCAGTGATCGTAGAAATATTTTCCGCGCCAGACCTACGCAAAGCCCGGTGAATAGCGGCAGGCGATTTCCGGCTGCCTCTGTTCAAACCAGCGGACTAATGCTCTACCTTACCACCGGTCTCTGCCAAAGCCCCGGCCAACTTGCCGATGTATACAAACAATGCGGCGTGAGCAGCAGCATCGCGAGCCTTCAGTGCCGCACTCGCACTGGCAAAAGCGGCGACTTCTCCATCGTGATCACGCAACAGGGCCTCAAGCAGCAATTTTTCGTCGCCGGTGGGATCGAGGTTGAAGCGTTTTTTCTTGCTATCAAGCAAGGTGAGTAAATCGATGTGGCGACGTTTGGTTGTCTCCATCGAGTTGAAGCAACGCAGTGTGTCGAGTGCCATTGCACGTTGTTGCTCGTCCAACTCAACCACCTATGTGTGACATTTCAACCTTAGGGCGCAGCACTGATTCAACGGTGCGCGTTTCAGAATAGCGATCTCTGCGACTGCGCCAGCGCCCGGTGATGCGCTCAAGTAACTGATCATCACTCTCACCGGCCCTGATCGGTGACATGAGGTCGTAACCATCGGCGGCAAACAAGCAGGTGTATAGCTTGCCCACCACTGATAATCGAGCGCGACTGCAGTCACCACAAAATGGTTGCGACACTGACGAAATGATACCGATCTCACCGCCTCCGTCGAGATAGCGCCACCTTTTCGCCACCTCGCCCTGATAATTCGGCTCAATCGGCTCGATCGGCATTTCCGCGTGAATCACCTCGGCAATCTCGGCGGATGTCATCACGGCACTGTCATCCCAGCGATTGGTATTACCCACATCCATGAATTCTATAAATCGCAAAATTCTTGGCGTATCGTGAAAGTAACGCGCCATCGGCAATACACAATGGTCGTTCAGCCCTTTCTTCACCACCATATTTACTTTGATCGACTCGAAGCCGGCATCGGCAGCCGCATCGATCCCATCAAGCACTTTTTGCACTGACACACCGACGTCATTGACCGCCTTGAAGGTCTCATCGTCCAGCGCATCGAGGCTGACATTGATTCGCCCCAACCCGGCGGATCGAAGGCTCTGCGCTCGACGCGGCGTGATCAGGGAAGCATTGGTGGTAAGACTGATGTCGTCAATGCCGTCCACCAGGACGATCCTTTCAATCAGCTTCTCAAGCTCTTTGCGCACCAAAGGCTCACCGCCCGTGATCCGAATTTTGCGCACCCCGATACCGGCAAACAAGCGGACAAGCCGCTCAATCTCTTCGAAACTGAGCAGCTCTTTTTTCGCCAGGAATTTGTAGCCCGGGCCAAAGTGCTCTTTTGGCATGCAATAAACACAGCGAAAATTGCAGCGATCGGTGACAGAGATACGCAAATCGTGCAATTCGCGCCCAAGCCCATCCTTCAATACCGATTGTTCAGACACCGCCATCAATTATCACCCGTTGATCAAAAACTCACAGCCCAGTTTGACAGGCATGGCCGCGCGAATATGTTATGTAGTGTGCACTGAACAAAACGCTGATGACGTCACGCCGCTAGCCGCCGCCCCTCTGGTAGCGCAGATCAAAAAACCGCATGAATTGATCGATGCGCTCCTGCTCCAGCCCCGTGAATGAAAAATCAACTTCCAGATAGGGCAGGCTGATTGACGCAATCTTACGGTACTTCTGATCGCTGATGCGAATCTGCAATTGACCGCTGTCGATCCCGACCAACGCCTCATGGTCGGAGATCTGTGCGTCTTGATCGTTTAATGCGGCCGGCAATATGCGAAGAAATTCAGCGCGAGTGAAGCCCATTTCCCGGCTGAAGCTGATATCTGTCACTTTATCCCCCGGCGACCGGTGGCCAGACCGCGAGCACATCGCCCTCTTTCAACACACCTGCATCGTCTCGATCGTCAAAGCCAAAGTAGGTACCGTTGACCAGAACCAGATGGGCGTCTTTGCGGGGAACCCTAAAGCTGTCGATCACCTGATGGAGTGTAGCCTGTGGTTCGATATCAACCTCTACCGCATTGTTGACGGCGTTGGCCGGCAAGTGCCCTTGCAATGTAGCATACAGCTTGAACGTGATTTTCATATTTTCAGGCTAAGGGGTTGAAAGGACAATCCCCGCCGCGCGCTGCAGCGGCGAGCCTGGGATGCTGTATTCACAAATGATGTACAGGCGGTACGGCCGGACTGCATCACGTCATCGACGTTGACTGGCCCTGAGCACATGCAAGATAGGCTTCCATTATTCTTAGCGGATCTTCCTTGAGCTTTTCCTTCCAGTCGCCCAGACGGGTCCGCGACTGAATAAGTCCGCGCAAAACGCCTACGTGTTGCGTCAATCCCAGGCTGCTGGCGCCAATCAGCACATCGTCCTCAAATTGAAGACTCAGGTATTTGAACGCCGGTTCATTGACAAGTTCCACAGAATCGCCGCCTTCGGTGCCCATCCACGATCCGAATGACGCCGACACCAGGCCGATTGTATCCAGCACGTTCATGTTGACATTGCCGGCGTGCTCGGAGTGATGGCCACGCGCCATGTTACTGGCCGCAACGCGAGCATGCTCTACGGCGGTAGGCTGAATCGCCTGAACAGTGAATTCGCCGGTCGAGAAATCCTTGCCCTGGCACACATCGCCGGCGGCGTAGATATCTTCGTCGCTGGTCTGCAGGAAATGGTTGACCAGAATGCCCTGATCGGTCTCTATCCCGCTGTCGGCTGCAAACTGCATGTTGGGCTTTACACCGGTCGCACTGATCACCAGGTCGGCAGCCACGTTTTCACCATTGCTGAGCTTAACCACCAGGCCGCTGCCGGATTGCTCAATTGACTCGGCACGCGTGGAGGTATGCACTGCCACGCCTTTCTCTTCGCACCAGCGTTTGATCATGTTGCCGGATGTCTCGTTCATCATACGGGGAACCATGCGGTTCTCCATCTCCACCACAGTGAGCTTCACGTCTCGCAGCGCCAGCGCCTCGAGAACGATACATCCAATAAAGCCAGCCCCCATCAGCACGACACTCGCACCGGGTTTGGCAAGCTTTACGATTGCCCGGGCATCCTCGAGGGTCCAGCAGTTGTGTACACCAGCCAGCTCAATGCCGGGAATCGGCGGCACTGCTGGGCTGGAGCCGGTGGCCAGCAGCAGCTTGTCGTAGCGGCGCTTGTCGCCACTCGCCAGATGGACCTCATTGATCGATGTGTCAATCGACACGACACGGTCCTGGACGACGTCGATTGTGTGAGCATCGTAATGGCCCGATTGCTTGCGAAGATGCGTGCCCTGCTCTTCGATTTTGTCAGTCAGGTAGTACGGAATTGCCATGCGAGAATAGGGCGCTTCCGGCTCGTCGCCGATCAACGTTACATTGCCCAGCGGATCGAGCTTGCGCAATTGCTCGGCGGCCACTACGCCGGCAGGTCCAGCTCCAACTATCACGTAAAGCATAGTTTTTTCCCGGTTTTAAATTGAATTCATCAGATTTTACGGCTGCCTATTGCAAACAGGGTGGCAAAGGCCACCCTGTCGCTATGCGGTCAACCGAACCGCCGACTGTCGGCGGTCGACAGAATCAGCCTGGCAGACCAAACTTGCTACGAGTTTCCGCCGTAATTTGACCATCGGCAGTCCAGCCACGCAGCTCGTAATACTCTGGCAACATTTTGTCGAGACCGGCGACCATCCCTTTGGCCGGGCCTGACTTGGCTGCGTCTTTCAGCAAGCGATCGGGCAATGTGTCCTCAGCGCCGGAGATTCCAGCCTTGAGGTTGAAATCACGTTCCAGCTGCCAGATTCGCTCGCCAACTTCAACCAATCTCTCCGGCGACCAGTCGCCTTCACAGGCAGCGTCGATTTGCGGAGCGATGTCGTCGAGTGTCCAGGCAAAAGTTGTGAAGACACACAAACCGGCTGAATCCACAGCCGCCGTGGCGTCCTGAAACGCTTTGACGAGACCCGCTTTACCTTCAGTTGCCAGCGGATCGGTCTTTTCCGGAACCCCCAGGATCTCTGAAGAAACGGTATAGCTGCGCAGGTGGCAAGCACCCCGGTTAGACGTTGCGTAGGTCAGACCCATGCCCTGAATGCCGCGCGGATCGTAAGCCGGAAACTCCTGCCCTTTCACTGTCATTGACAGCTCGGGACGGCCATATTTTTGGCACAGCTTGCGCGAGCCAAGATTCAGGTCTGCGCCAAATCCAGTGCCGATCGCCGATTGCTCGACGGCCCAGCACAGTGCCTGCGCATTACCAAACTTGAGTTCAACACCGTCTGTGTGACTGGTGTTAATCACACCTTCCTCGAATAACTCCATAGCCGCCGCAACTGTGGCGCCAAAGGAAATCGGATCCATGCCGTCTTCGTTGCAAATGAAGTTGACATAGGTCAACGCGTCGAGATCATCGATACCGGTATCAGAGCCCAGCGCCCAGGCCGCTTCGTATTCAAGGCCACCAGAGTTACCCCAGTACTGAGGCTTTTCCTTTACAGAAAAGTGCTCTCTGTCGATCGTGGAGATACGACCGCACGCTATCGTGCAGGCAAAGCAACCACCGTTGCGAGTGAGGTTGGGCTTACCATCGCTTTTGCGTGGCTCGAGCATCGCCTCGCCCGAAATTTTGTGTGCCCCTTCAAACTGGGACTCACGCATGTTACGAGTTGGCATCGCACCCACTTCATTGATTACGTTCATTAGAACCTGCGTGCCGAGCGCTGGCAAACCTTCGCCCGTTACCGCATTTTCAGCCAATACTTTCTTGCCCGCATTGACGGTTTCCATGAACTTCGCAGGATCTTCAATGTTCGTGACGCCGCGGGTACCGCGAATCGTTACTGCCTTCAGGTTCTTGGAGGCCATCACGGTACCGACACCGGATCGACCGGCCGCACGATGAAGATCATTGATCACGGAGGAGTAGAGGCAGCCCTGCTCGGCAGAACGACCGACCACGGCTATCCGCAGTTGAGGGTCCTGGTGTTTGTTGTGCAGGATTTCGTCTGTTTCCCAGCACGACTTACCCCAGAGATCATCGGCGGGTCGCAATTCAGCCTTTTCATTTTCAATCGACAGATAAACCGGCGATGCGGCCTTGCCTTCGAAAATAACCATATCCCAGCCGGCGCTCTTCATTTCAGCACCGAAGAAACCACCCGAATTGGAACAGGCGATCGCGCCAGTGAGCGGGCTCTTGGTGATAACGGAGTAGCGTCCACCGGTTGACGCCATGGTGCCAGTCAAGGGACCGGTCGCCATGATCATTTTGTTTTCCGGGCTCAGTGCATCGCACTTGGGGTCGACTTCGTCAACAATATAACGAGTAGCGAGCCCCCGTTGTCCGAGGTATTGACGTGCCCACTCCATGTTGACCGGCTCAGCGATACAAGTGCCGTCAGTGAGGTTCACGCGCAGTAGTTGTCTTGTCCAGGCCATTGCTATGCTCCCCTTAGGCGTCAGCGCTAACGCTGTTATCGGTTTTGGCAGCCCATGCGCGCATTTTATCCAGACCGGTCGCGTTGGCGTCGACGTAGGTAATCGCGTCAGTCGGGCAGGATGAAACACACTTGGGGTCGCCGCCGCACAAATCACATTTCACAACTTTGCCGGAATCGGCGTTGTAATTTACGGTGCCGAACGGACAGGCAATCGTGCAGACCTTGCAGCCAACACAAAGATCCGCCTTGACGTCCTTGGAACCCGTTACGGCGTTGATAACAATCGCGTCTACCGGGCACGCATGCATGCACCAGGCCTCGTCGCACTGGGTGCAGGTGTAGGGAACAAAACGCCCTTCCTCGTGGAAGGTGAATACCTTGATTCGCGACTTTGAAGGGTTGAACACACCCTCGTTTTCAAGCGAACAAGCCATTTCACACTGTAAACATCCGGTGCACTTACCGGGGTCAATGTGTAGTGATTTCTGCACTAGGGTCATCCTCCACGCGAGCGTGTTCTGTTGTTATGGTGGTCATGCGCCCACTGGCGCCCGCTGTGATTAAATAACAGATTGAACGCCCAGTCAAAAATCAATGCATTATTTTACTGTTCAATCGTCCGAATAATCGCAGCGCCAGGTCGTCGGGGGGGTCAATCCCGCGGGCAGAATGGTCTTTTCATCACCACAGGCCATCTCTATCTGTGACTGTTCCAACCCAACAGATGAAGACAAATCAACACCGGCTATTCGGGTCAGATACAGGTAGGCCCCGGTCAGATTAATGCGTTGGGCATCTGCACCGAGAAAGTTGGCGCGAGCGAGGTTGGTGTATACAAAGGACGTATTGACAAGCTTTGCGCCAGCAAAGTCAACCCGACCACTCTCGGCCTTATCGAACAGCGCGTCTGTCAAGTCGGCGTTGGTCATTCGCGCCCGCGAGATCTCGGCCTTGGTCAGGTCGGCACCGGCAAGCGACGCGTCAGTAAAATCCGCGCGAAAACCGATCGCTTTGATAAGAACCGCCTCGCGCAGGTCGGCAGAGTTCAGTTTGGTGCGGGTAAGATCGGCGCGAGTCATATCAACGGAGCGCAGATCGGCATCAGAGAGGTCCGTAGAACCGAAGTCCGTCTGCACAAAAGTAGAGCCGGACAGATCCTTACCATCCAGCATTTTGCGCGTTTTACGACATTTAGACCAGTCGACACCTGCCAGCGCCCGGGACGTGCAACCTGCGTATGCACTGTCCGGCAGGATAACGAGCAGTGTAGACAGGCAAACCAGCCCTGTAGCAATTAAAGCGGTGTTCAGCACACGCATTCTGGTCTCCTTGTGGGCGATACCACTATAGCGCGCCAGCACCGCACCCGGCGCTAAAACCGGGCACTGAGTCTGAAAATATCAGATCAGGCCGCGCCTTCGGTTTTGTCCTGGCCGTCACCTGTACTGCGATGCAGACGAGACCAGCGATTGTCTTTGCTCTTTTTCTTACCACAGGCTCGCACGTAATCTTCCTGCGCCTGAGTCTGGATGGCACGTGGCCGAACACGCCGCACGTGCATGATCGCTTCCGCCGGCGTGTGCCCGAACTCTACCAGCAGGCGGCCGATCATCATGCCTGTTCTGCCAAGGCCTGCCAGGCAGTGAAATACAATGCGTTCACCCATCGCCAGTGATGATTTGATCTGCGGACTCTCGGTTGCCCAGAGTCGCTCAAATTCAGGTGTGGGCACGTCCATATCGACAATGGGCAGTTGCTTCCACCATATGCCAGCCTCTTCGAGCGCCTCGCCGAGATGGGGCACGCCCCAATCGACCAGTTCGTGCTCCTCGACCAGGGTCACAACACCCGTCGCCCCCCACTCCTGGTAAGCCAGGATGTCTTTCTTCAGATTTCGCACCGGGTTGCCACGGCGTGCGGTTTCCAGGCGAACGCCCGGGCAGGCGGACATGCCTATCAAGCCGGCTCGACCCGGTACTTCGAGCGTGAAAACGTTGTTCCCCCCGCCTGAAAATCCAAACATGTGTTGCTCCGTTGAATGACTTGGCCGCGATTCGGGTCTTATCGAACCAGTAAGCGCCGGATCTCGCCACTGGCGGGCCGATGAACAGTCCTGATGGACTAAGAATAAGCGACCACGACGCCTCTTACTGTAGCTAAGCGGCAGATTTTTCAAGATTAAACAAGTCGGGCCGTTAGCCACCTCACGAGCCGAACAGCGGACGGCCCGAGAATGCGCATACAATAAAAACTATAAAGTGATGCCAATGATCCAAAAGCCGTCAGCCTCACCCGAAACCTGTGACGATTTGCAGTCAGTACTGACTGCCATCGACGCGGTTATCGTAGGCAAGCCCCGCGAAACCAGGCTCGCCATCGCCTGCCTGCTGGCTCGTGGGCATTTGCTGATAGAGGATCTGCCAGGCGTTGGCAAGACAACGCTGGCGCGAGCGCTGGCCGCCACGCTGGGACTGGCCAACGGCCGCATTCAGTTTACCAGTGACCTGCTGCCTGCAGACATCACGGGTCTGTCCATTTTCGACACCAGCACACAGCGTTTTGGCTTTCACCCCGGTCCTGTCTTTACCCAACTACTTCTCGCGGACGAAATCAATCGGGCGCCACCCAAAACGCAAAGCGCACTTCTTGAAGCCATGGAAGAGGGCCAGGTCACAGTGGATGGAGAAACCCATGCGCTCGAGCGCCCGATGTTCGTCGTCGCAACGCAAAATCCGGCCGAACAGCTGGGTGTGTACCCGTTACCTGAATCCCAACTCGACCGTTTTCTGGCTACTGTTGAACTGGGCTATCCCGACGCACAAACCGAGCGTGCGTTGCTCACCGGCGTCAGTGGCCGTGATCAACTGGCGCAGATCGAACCGGTCGCAAGCCCTGAACGCGTGCTTTTCTGGCAGGCGCGAGCGGCACAGATCCATACCGCTGCACCACTAATCGACTACATTCAGCGACTGCTCGCTTTCAGCCGGAAGCAGGCAGAAGCCGGATCGGGGAACGCTGGACTGAGTCCGCGGGCCGGCCTGAATCTGCTCTCGATCAGCAAAGCCTGGGCGCTGATAGACGGGCGCGAGATGGTTTTGCCCGACGATGTTCAGGCGGTTTTCCCGTACGTCGCCGCCCATCGAATGGCGGGATCGTTGCGCGCAGGGCTCACAGCGGCGAACCAGATACTCAACAGCGTAGACGTCGACTAGTGCTTTGACAATGTTAAAAGTTGGGATACAGCGAGTGAAAAAGTGGTCAGCGCAAGGCGCGCGATTGAGGAATACCTAGGCGGCCCCAGTTGTTCTATTGTGAGTGAGCGCAACGCCGCGATGGCAGCTTTAGCGCTCGCCCGCAGGGGATGGTTTTTGATGTGCCGCACTCCCGGTGTGATAACTGAACCGGGCCGTAACCGGTACATCAAAGGCCATACTGTATTCCAATTTTTAGTGTTGTTAGAGCACTAGCCCGGACAGGATTACGATATGGCTGCAGTCGCACAGACATCCCGGTTTGGAAATGTGTTTTGGCCCGTGTTGGCGTGGGTCGTCGCACTGGTGTTTTTCTTTCCCATATTCTGGATGGTCTTCACTAGTTTCAAAACAGATGCGGATGCCGTTAAGCCTGAGCATCTGTTCGTTTTCAAGCCCACGCTTGAGAACTATCTCAACATGACCGAGAACTACGACTACTGGCGATTTGCCATCAACTCAGCCATTACCGCAACTTTTGCGACCCTTTTTGCGTTGGCTGTTGGCGTGCCCGCTGCCTACGCTATGGCCTTTAATCCCAGCCGACACACCAAAGATGTTCTGGTCTGGATGTTATCGACGAAAATGTTGCCGGCTGCCGCCGTGTTGTATCCGATGACATTTCTCACCAAGAATTTTCTCCAGATTTACGACACCCATTTTTTAATTATCCTCGTGCTGTGCCTGATTAATCTCCCGATCGTGATCTGGATGCTTTTCACCTACTTCAAGGAAATACCCAAGGAGATTATCGAAGCAGGCAAGATGGACGGTGTCAGTACCTGGGGCGAAATTAAGGACATTCTCATCCCGCTTGCCTGGGGCGGCGTCGCCTCGACCGCATTGCTGTGCTTCATATTCTGCTGGAATGAGGCTTATTGGACCGTACGCCTGACGACAACCGAAGCGGCTACGCTTTCAAAATTGATCGAAGGTAATCGCGCACCTGAGGGTTTGTTTTTTGGTCGCCTGTCAGCGGTGTCTACCGCCGCGGTCGGGCCGATCGTGGTCCTTGGCTGGTTCTGTCAGAAACAGTTGGTTCGGGGGCTGACATTCGGAGCGGTCAAGTGAGTGCTGCGAAGCGTGTTTGTTTCTGCGGCATGCCTCGTTGCATTTCAGCGGCGCAAAGGTAGTCGTTTAGTATCGTGTCGATTATTGAACCTGAAATCGAAAAGGTCGATCGAAGCACGCGATCCATTCGCTATCTGGAGCATGGCTGGCCAACTGATCTGTGCCGCTGGCATGCTCATGAAGAGTACGAGCTTCATCTGGTTGTTGAAACGCGCGGCAAGGCTTTTGTCGGTGATCATATCGGTGATTTCAAAGCCGGTGATCTCTTCATGACGGGCCCCAATTTGCCGCACAACTGGATTACCGATCAGGTGTGGACAAATCCGGTTGAAATCAGAGATATGCTGATCCAGTTCAGTCACGATAGCGTGGAAAAACTGGCAGAGGGCTTTCCTGAATTTTCGCAGGTATTGCAGATGCTGCAGCTCGCCCAATCCGGTATTTTTTTCGAGGGCTTCAATCCCACTTTCGCACGGGGTCATATGGAGTCGATACGCGACAATACCGGTGCTGAACGTATTCTTGCTTTTGTGAGATTCCTGGTCCGCCTGAATGAACACGCGGAAAAGAAAACGCTGTCAATTACTAAACTGATTCAGCCAGAAGGCGGTAGTAAGCACGCCCGTATCGCCGAGGTGGTAGACCACGTTACCAAGAATTTTTACGAGGGGATTTCTGTTGCTCAGGCTGCTGATATGGCCAATATGACGGAGATAACGTTCAGCAGAAACTTTCAAACGGTTACCGGACACAGCTTTGTGGAATTTTTAAATCGCATTCGTATCGGGCAAGCCTGCGGGATGCTTTACGCGTCGGATGATCAAATCACCGCTATCGCGCAGGAGGCGGGGTTTAAGAATCTTGCCAACTTCAACAGACATTTTCTAAAACTCAGAGGGATGACCCCTTCAGAGTACCGTGAAACAGCGCGCAAGGATCTCGCACCAAAGCGTGAGAAATCATCATGAGCGATCTGCAAAATATCACTGTTTCTGCCACTAAATACGACAGGGTGGCCAGTCAGCCCGGGGTGGTGCATCTGGGCTTCGGTGCGTTTCACCGATCACACCAGGCTGTATACCTCGACGATTACATGGATCGTTCCGGCGACCTACGCTGGGGTATCGCTGCGGTCAATCTGCGCGCCTCTGAAGCTGAGCAGTTCAAAGCGGCACAAGCCGACACACTTCGCCACGATGGCTACTTTCTAAAGACCTATTCCCCCGATGGTGCCGTGCAACTTCGGCGCGTTCGCAGCCATGTTTTGTTCGCTGACTGGAGCGCGATGCGCGACGAAAGTGAGGCTTTGCTGTCGCTGCCCTCGGTTCATCTGGTCACCATAACCGTAACTGAAAGTGGTTACTATACCGATCCCGATGGCCAGTTAAATCTCGATGATCCAACGATCAAGGCTGAGGTAGCGGGCGACAAAACCGAGAGCGTGTACGCCTATTTGCGCGCGGCAATCGCCGCTCGGGTCGCCGCTACCGGCGCGCCATTGACCATCGCCTGTTGCGATAATATCCGCCAGAACGGCAAGATGCTCGGACGTAACTTTCTGGCGTATCTGCGCGCTTGTGAGCACCCTGAGCTGGCGGACTGGGTTCAGGAAAATGTTGTTTTTCCATGCTCAATGGTGGATCGAATAACGCCCCGTAGTCCTGCTGAATTGAGTGTTGAGCTGACGGAGCTTATCGGTGAACAAGTTGCCTCACCAATAATGGCAGAAGCCTTTTCCCAGTGGGTACTGGAATCGATAGCTGCGGCACCGATGCCGGATCTTGGCACAGTGGGGGTTGCGGTAACAGCAGATGTAGATCCGTACGAAGAAACCAAGATCAGGGTGCTCAACGGCGGGCATACCGCACTGGCTTATCTCGCCGCACTGGAAGGTGTAGGAACATTCGATGAGGCAATGCGTGTGCCGCACCTGCTGGCGCATTTCCGGAAATTTGAAACTGAAGAAGTGCTGCCTGCACTGACGCTCGATCTGCCGTTTTCCAAGGCTGATTATCTCGAAGAAATTACCCGGCGTTTCGGCAATGCCGCTATCGGCGACACGGTTGCCCGGATTTGCGCCGATGGCATGGCCAAGTTCGGGATCTTCATTCGCCCGACGCTCGAAGGTTGTCTGGAGCAGGGTCTGATGCCGGTCAATGCAATCCGAAGTATCGCCAGCTGGTACGTCTTTTCCAGCCACGTTGACGCCGGCAAGATCGGGTTCGATTATGTCGAGCCTGGTTGGGACGAGCTGAAAGCCATGTTGGGAACCGATGCCTTTCTAACCAATCGTCAACTATGGGGTGAATTGCCAGCGCGCTATCCCGAATTTGTCGAAACGCTACGGCGTGAAATTGTTGATATGGAGTCAAAATGGCCAGTCTGACGCTGCGTGATGTGCGCAAGAACTATGGTGATATCCAGGTTGTACACGGCGTCGATCTGGATATTGTCGATGGTGAATTTGTTGTATTTGTAGGGCCGTCAGGGTGTGGAAAATCGACATTGCTGCGCATGATTGCCGGTCTGGAGGAGATTACCAGCGGATCGGTTTGCATTGGTGATACCGAGGTCAACGACGTCGCTGCTTCCAAACGCGGTGTATCGATGGTTTTCCAGACTTACGCCTTGTATCCGCATATGACGGTTTACAAGAATATGGCGTTT
>CAKZSB010000149.1 GCA_937920585.1 uncultured Granulosicoccaceae bacterium
CCGCCATCGGCACCACCGTCCGCTGTACCGCCATCGGCACCACCGTCCGCTGTACCGCCATCGGCACCACCGTCCGCTGTGCCGCCATCGGCACCACCGTCAGCTGTGCCACCATCGGCACCACCGTCCGCTGTACCACCATCGGCACCACCGTCCGCTGTACCGCCATCGGCACCACCGTCCGCTGTACCGCCATCGGTACCGTCAGAGTTCACAACCCCGTCGTCGTCGTCGTCGTCGAGGCCCAGCAGGATACCTACCAGCGCAACGCCGCCTATCACACCCAGCGTGCCACCAGAAACAGATCCACCACCTGCTGCGAGGCCATCGTTAGTTGTACCTAGCTGGTCTCCACCGGAGCAGCCACCAATGGCGACGGCGATAGAAAGCGCCAGCGGAGCCAGGCGTGTTCGCAAGGCAAATTCAGGAAATTTCTCCATAATCGTAGTCTCGTGTTGAGGGGCCGTACAGTTGTTACGGCAAAAACTATCAAGGTTCAGGTTGCGGGTGCCGGCATCGATACGGGGTGCCGTACACGCGTATGAACGGAAGATGATCGGGTGCCAACGGTTCGAAAACAGCCACCGTTCTCGCTCACCACAATCACTGAGTCTTCACGCTCGCGTTGCGCTGAGCAGACCACATTTTAACTAAGGAATCAGGTAATTCTGTAAACAAATCGCACTCTGACACCAATTTTGACGTGAAACTTCATTGAACTTCATTAATGAAACATAGAATTTCATTTTCGATACACATATTTCTGACGCTTTAACCTTCCACTATTGATCATGATGTCTGAACGCGTTTATTCCGAGCGACTCTCTGAGCTCTTCAGTGGCAAGTTCCGCTCGCCCCAGGCCAATGCCGGTTGCATTGGCAATTCGAACCATGCGCTGGAAATTTGATGCGATCGCGGCGGCGTCAATCATTTGCGCCTCGTTAACCACTTTGAGCAACTGTTCGCGCGCACGCGCAACGCCATTCGCCTCTCGGGCGACAATCGCCTCGGCAAACGCCACCAGTTCCCGGCCGTTGACAATACCGCTGTCGACGCCACCTTCCATCACCGCATTCAAATCAACCGTTTCACTATGACTTTCGCTGCTCGCACGGAGCATCTGGGCATGAGAACTGGTTCAGTAGTAACAGGCGTTCAACGCTGATGTGCGACCTGCCACTAACTCCATCTGGGTTCTGCTTAGTGATCTACCGCCGTTATAACCGTGTTTGCGCACATCTTCCATCGCCAGGTAGTGCGCGCCCGATAGCTCTTTGAGCGTGCGCACTTCGGCCGGCACCAGGCTCAGTGCTCGCACTACGTTACCTGTGTTGTTCGCGACCCACAGATCGGCCTCGGGGGTATTGCTGTTATCTTCATCGACCATCGGCACCCAGGCGTCATCCACACCTGCGGTGGCGGGCCGATACTGATCCGGCTCACCGACGCCGGGCTGCGGCAGGGCGCGCTCTGTTATACCCAGTGCGATCGCAAAGCTGTCGATGCTGACAATTGACACCACGGTGCCAACGAGCTCGATGTATTGCCCCTCACTGATGCCGCGCTCGAGCAAACCTTCATACCAGCTGCGGCTCAGACGAGAAGAGTCTGTGGTGATTCGGTGAATGGCCTCGACCGCGGCATCGGGGAGTGACGACACAGCCTGATGCTCACCTTTGACAGCATTGGGCGACAAGGCCTCGGCACAGGCGCGGCAGTGCCCGCAATGCCAGGCGGCGCGAACCTCACGTGCGATATCAATGCGCTGCGCACTGTTCCACCAGCTACCAGGCTGCTGCAGCCTGGCCCAGTAACGATTGTGAGCCGCCGGCAAATCTGCGCGGATCGGCCAGCCTGCATCGCGATAATCGATTGTGGATGATGTCTCCATCTAACCTCTACCCCTTCAGCTGATTTGCTGACGTTGCGGGAAAGCCAGTTCGGGCCGGTAGTGCTCGAAGCTGTCCAGCGTTTGTCGATTGGCCTGCTGTTGCCAGCTGCTGCCCGGCACAACCGCTGAGGTACAGGTATATTTCTGCCGGTACTCATGTGTTCGGGCATTTTCCTCGAACACGATCGCGCAAAGCCCTGCCACCACGCCCTGCTGCCGCTCGACCAGCCTGATTGCCCCGTCCATCGTGCCGCCGGTCTCGACCCACTGATCGACCAGCAGCACCTGCGTGCCAGGGGCAAACGCGGGTGTGCGCATTTCCATATCCTGGGTGCGACCGGAATAGTTGGTAAACGACACGGCATCGGTGGCGACGCAAAGTTTGCCGGCTTTGCGAATCGGCAAAAAGCCGCGCCCGATACGTGCACCAATCGCAGCACCCAGAACAAATCCCATCGCATCCAGCCCGGCTACCACGTCGATCCGGGTCGGGTCGAGCTCGGCACAGAGATCGTCGAGCAAGTCACTGAACGCCTCGCCGTTGATATAGATTGAGGTGGGATCAAGCCAGGCGAACTCCGCCCCGCGCGTGTTCGGCGCCATCAGCGGCAAGTACCAGCGATCGTCTCGCGGACCAATGTCTGCAGGTCTGCTGGATTCAGCCATTTTTTGCTCCATAGTCACAGCAGGTTTGTATCAGGGTTCGAAGTCTGGAGGCGTCGATATTGTAGAAGTCGTCGGCCTGGTTGATCCCGGTGGCGACCAGAAACGCATCCACAAACGGGGCGTACAGCTCAGCGTTGTCAGGGGTAATTCCGGAGGCCACCGCGATCGCAGACTCTGCACAGGCATGGCGAAACATTTCGATCTTGCCGATCTCTGCCGCGTTGCCGGTTGCCACGCCAGAGGTGGTCACAACGTCCATCCAGTGACTTGCAATGCTGGCTGCGGTGGCATAGTCACCAGGGTCCACCACACGCTGCTTCTTGAACGCCGTACCGCCAAAGTAAAGCCCGTTCCATTGATAGTCCCGGCGACGCTGATCCGCCAGCTTTGCCTCAGGCTGGTCGTGCGTTGCCCGGTTCTCGTCGATCCGCGCATCGTCTGCCCAATAGCCATCGATAACAACACCATCGCGCTGCAACTGGTTGATCGTCGGCAGCGCCTCGGCCAGCGGGACTGCGAGAAAATTCACGCCCAGCCAGAGCGAAGGCCAGGCTTGCCGCACATCGCGGATGATTGGCAGAAACGGCTCGACCGGGAAATCATGGTTGATCAAAAAAACACCGTGCGCCCCGCAGGCTATCGCCCGCGCTACATTGCGGCGCGCCTGCGCTTCGTCGAGCACGTGTATAACTGGCAGCACCGCGGGACCTACGCTGCGAAAAGCCTTGTGAAAATCGTGTTTGTTCATGTTTTACCAGTTGCGTGAGGCGCCACCGGACGAGCAATCGAGGCCGCGCACAATATTTCCTGCTTGTGCGGACGGTGACTTCAGGTAAGAATATTACACGCTGTTCACGCTCATCACACCGATTGTGAACACCTGCCAGCTCATCAGCACACCGCAAACCGCCATCACGCATCCGGAGAACCGCATGAAAAAAACCACAGACCAGACTACCGTAAGCACAGGGCGGCGCGGCATATTGAAAGCCGGCGCCGCGCTGGGTGTATCAACGATTATTGGCGCGCCCTACATCCGCCCGGCACACGCGGCCCCGACCGAAATCAATATGCTGGCCTGGTACGGCCACGGCGAGCCCGACATGGTCGGTGCCTTCGAAGAGGCGAATAACGTCAAGTTCAAGCCCAAGTACTACGCGGGCGGCGACAACATGCTGGCCCTGATCGCGCAATCTCCCCCGGGCACCTACGACATCATTCTTTCCGACGCCGAGTTCGTGCAGCAGCTAAACGCTGCCGGCTACATCGAAGAGATGAACGCCGCAGACTACCCGTTCGATGACTTCGTCCACAGCGATTTTCAGAAATTTCCCGGTCACTGGGCAGACGACAAGCTCTGGTCAGTGATGGTCAGATATGGCCATCTGGGTGTCTCGTACAATACCGAGCGTGTGTCTGCAGAGGAGGCTGAAAGCTACAAAGTGTTCTGGAAGCCGGAACTCAAGGGCAAGGTCGGCCACTTCGACTGGCACCTGCCAAGCCTCGGTCAGATCAGCCTCTATGGCGGCAACAACTCGCCGTCACCTTTCGATATCGACGAAGGCGCGTGGACCAAAGTTCAGGACATCACCCGTTCGCTGCGTCCGCAAGTTGGCGGATTCTTCGATTACGGTGGCACCTTTGCCTCATTAAAGAATGGCGAAATGTCTGCCATGTGCGGTATCGGTGACTGGATCACCGGTGTGCTGGAGCGAGATGGAGCGCCGGTCGCCAGCGTCGTGCCCAAAGAGGGCGGCATTCAGTTCACCGAGTCCTACTCAATTGGCAAAGGCAGTGAAAAAGCCGAGATCGTGAAGAAATTCATCCAGTACATGCTCTCACCCGAAGGACAGGCAACCTCGGCGCAAATGGCAGCCTACCCCGGTTTTTGCGTAACCAACGCCGGCATGAAGAAACTGCAGGAAGTCAATATGGCCGAGGCGCAGCGCACAGGCCAGGTCGAAGGTGCGGCGAACCATCCCGTCAGCCTGATCAAGGAAGGCCGGATTCACTATCGCGATATCCCCAAGCAGCAATCGCTTGAAGACTGGAACGACTTCTGGTCGGAATATAAAGACGCCTGATGGTATGACCCGGGTGGCGGGTAATCCCGCCACCTGCCCCGCTGCTGTTTCGAATTCTCCAACCCGCACCCTTTTCCCATGCCAATAACAGATGGCCGCTCCAGCCGGCTGTATGCCCATTTATGGCGCTGGCCCATGCCTGTTTGGCAGCTGCTGTTCTTCTTGGTGCCACTGTGCTTTATGGTGCTGATGAGCTTTTGGCTGGTGAAAAATTATCGAATGGAACCAGCCTTCGTCACAGCCAACTGGGAGAAAATGTTCTCGCGCGGGTATTTCTGGAACGCGTACTGGCGAACACTCGGGCTGGCCGGGCTGACCACATTGATTGCAACGCTGCTGGCGTTTCCCGCAGCCTATGCACTGTCCTTCAAAGTATCAGAGACCGTGCGCCGCTGGATCATTTTTCTACTGATCATTCCGTTTTTCACAAGTTTTCTGGTTCGCATTTACGCCTGGCAGGTCATACTGGCAGAAAGCGGTGTGATCAATGCCGGCCTGGCCACACTTGGCATTGGCCCCTTTACCATGCTCAATACTGCGTTCGGCACGATAATCGGCTACCTCACCCTGACACTGCCGCTGGTGGTCATACTGCAAACCATGTCGTTAAGCCAGGTTGATCGCTCACTGATCGAGGCGGCATGGAATCTGGGCAGCAGCAGGGTGAGAACAATTGCCACCGTGATTTTGCCACTGGCGAAAACCGGCTTGATCATCGGCGCGGTATTCTGCTTTATTCTGGCGTTCGGGGATTTTGTCAGTCCGTATTATCTGGGCGGGTCCAAACCGCCAACCCTGTCTATCCTGATTATCGATACCACCAAATCAGGACAACAGTGGCCGCGCGCCGCAGTGGTCGCCATTACCATGATCGTCACCTTGTTAACGGTTGCGTTTGCCGCGGTGGCGCTGGCCTATCGCAGCCGGGTGCGCCGCTAATGCACAACAAGACGACAGGCCGCTTCAGCACCTGGATACTGCGCGCCTATATCGCACTGGTACTGGTGTTTGTTTTTTCACCGCTACTGGCGAGCATGGTGTTTTCGTTCAACTCGGACCGGTTTCCCAGTTTGCCGCTGGGGGAATTCACAACCCACTGGTACAAGGCGGTGTGGAACAACGACGCGGTTCCAGAGGCCTTGCGCAACAGTGTTATTGTTAGTCTGTGCAGCGCCGTACTCGGTACCTTTATCGGTTTTTGCACGGCCTACACCGACTACCGCTATCAGTTTCGCGGCAAGGCGCTGTATCTGGGGCTTGCACTGTTACCACCCACCATTCCGCTGGTAATCATGGGCCTGGCTATGCTTGCCTGGCTGTCGCGCGCCGGGTTGTCTGGCACCTTATTCGCGATCATCATTGCCCACACCGTGATGTGTGCGCCGTTCGCGATGGCGCTCATTCGGCTGCGACTGCAACAGATCGATCCGAACCTTGAAGCTGCAGCCTGGAACCTGGGCGCCTCGGAGTGGCGCACGATGCGCAGCGTAATCATTCCATTTACACGCCCCTCCATCATCGCCGCACTCTGCCTGACAGCGGCCGTATCATTCGATGAATTTGCCGTGGCCTGGTTTGTCAGCGGGCTGAACAAGACTGTGCCGGTGGTTATTCTGGAAATACTTCAGGGCAACGTCGATCCGCAGATCAATGCCATCGGTACCTTTGTATTTATCATATCGATTACGCTTGTGGTAATTACGCAGTTAATTGTGATGAAACAGAACAAGGGGCACAGGCATGGGCGATGATCTGGTGGTATTCGATTCGGTTGAAAAGCACTTTGGCTCCTTTACCGCGGTACGCTCGCTCGATCTCAAAATTCAGAGCGGCGAATTCGTGGCCCTGATGGGCCCTTCAGGTTGCGGCAAGACCACCACCCTGCGAATGCTGGCCGGGCTCGACACGCCCAGCGCAGGCGAAATCAGACTCAACGGCGAGCGCATTAATGAGGTCCCGGCACATCGGCGGCAAACGCCTATGGTCTGGCAATCGCTGGCGCTGTTTCCT
This sequence comes from uncultured Granulosicoccaceae bacterium, assembly GCA_937920585.1. Lineage (GTDB taxonomy): Bacteria > Pseudomonadota > Gammaproteobacteria > Granulosicoccales > Granulosicoccaceae > CAKZSB01. The sequence continues at coordinate 6,653 of CAKZSB010000149.1, forward strand.
TTTCTGAACGTACGGGAGAACGTTGAGTTTGGCCTGAAAATGCTCGCCGTGCCCGAGCAGGAGCGCAGGACGCGCGCGATGGACTGGCTCGATCGAATGGAGATTGCACAATTCTCCGAGCGCCATATCGAGCAATTATCCGGCGGCCAACGCCAGCGGGTAGCGCTGGCCCGCGCACTGGTAACCGAACCCTCCATTCTCCTGCTCGACGAACCTTTGTCTGCGCTGGACGCTAATCTCGTGATTCGCATGCAGGGGGTTCTGACTCGCCTGCAACGTTCACTCGGCATTACATTTATCTATGTCACGCACTCGCAGTCAGAGGCTTTTGCAATGGCCGATCGCGTGGTGATTATGAACGAAGGCGAGATTGCCCAGGTTGGCAGTTCACGCGATATCTATCGCAATCCGGCCAATCGCTTTGTCGCAGAGTTTGTCGGTCGAAACAATATTCTAAACGGCGACGTTCGCGCCCAACCCGGCCAGACTGGCCACAATCAGCGGCCCGTGCCAGACGATTGCATCGAGGTGAAAACCAGCGCCGGGACATTTCAGGCAGCCTTCAATGGACAACCGCCGGGCAATGGCAGCGCGGTGACGCTGGTCGTGGGTGCGGACCTGGCATCGGTCACCGCTGCACAGCCGGATACATCAAATCATGTGCGTGCGACGGTGATCTCGGAAGAGTTCGTCGGTGCGGTGGTGACGCTATTTATGGAAACCGACGATGGCACTGAATTCAAGGTACAACTGCAACAACGCGAACTCGACAAACTCGAGCTCGAGACCGGAACGGGTTTGTGGGTGAGCTGGGATGTCGCAAACACTCACCTGATTCAGGCCTGACGTTCAATCGCGCCCGCCACCTCGGCGCAGGCCGGCCGCGATGAAGGCCAGCAAACCGAGTAACAGCAGTGTTGGATCAATTGCGCCCTCGCTCGCGACAACATTGGCAGCCGCCGACTCCGCAACGGCTGCGGCGGGCAAAACACACGCCACGACCACCGTCGCCATTTTGTGTGCAATCCGGGCAAGCCCGGCCGTGATGAGTGTCGCCATGCGAGCAAGCCTTCAGTTGAGTAGATTTCAACGACATATCTTTGATGCGAACCAGCACACAAAGTGTCGCGGCATGAAGACGCCATCGGCCTTCGCCGGTAATACTTTAATGATGTCGACCCGATGCCAGGCCGACAGCGCCAATGCCAGCGAGAACAACCACTTGCCAGCGATTCCGGATGCGGCCTGTCATAAAGTAAAAACACACTCGACAGCTGCTTGCCGGCGTTAGAATGGAGTCGACGCCAAGGCAGCCGCACAGGTAATTTCATATGTTTCCGATACGCGATGAAAATCCGCAGATCAATATCCCCTACGTCACCTATGCGCTGATCGCCCTGAACACGCTCGCCTGGTTCGCATTGCAGGGCTTCGGGCAGGAACCCGGGCTCAGCCAGTCAGTGTGCAACTTTGGCCTGATTCCAGCCGATATTCGCGGCATTGAACTGGCGGCCAGCCCCGGCTTTTGTGCAGTCGACGGACGCCCTGACTGGGGTACCACGATCAGCTCGATGTTCATGCACGGCAGCTGGATGCACATCATCGGCAACATGTGGTTTCTGTGGATCTTCGGCAACAATGTCGAGGATGCCATGGGGTCGGCGCGATTTTTGGCGTTTTATCTGATCTGCGGCCTTGCGGCAGCGGCGACCCAGGTGTTTTTCGATGCCGACTCGGCCATTCCAATGGTTGGTGCATCAGGAGCAATTGGCGGCGTTATGGGCGCCTACATCGTGCTGTATCCGCGCGTGCATGTGCACCTGTTTATTTTTCTTGGCATCATTTTCTACACCTTTGCCGTGCCAGCGATCGCCATGCTCGGCTACTGGATTGCCGTGCAGTTGATCGGCGGGTTCAGCTCTATCGGATCGGATGAAGGCGGCGTGGCGTTCTGGGCTCACATTGGTGGCTTTGTCGCCGGTGCTGCGCTGATCCTGGTATTCAAGAACGAGCAGCTTCTGGCTGGTCACCCCTATCGCGGCTGGACACAAAAGGAACACGCAGATGCCGCCTGGAAGCGAATCCGTGAAAAACGCGGCAGCTGGCATTGATGACACGCACCGGCAAGGGCCACCGCTAAATGTTAGAGGCATGGATACCCATCGCGATCGCCGCGGCGTTTTTTCAAAACCTGCGCTCCGCGCTGCAAAAGCACCTCAAGGGCAAGCTGTCGAATAGTGGCGCGGGGTATGCGCGATTCCTCTACGCGCTGCCGCTTGCAATCCTCTATCTCTGGGCGATATCCGCCTGGACAGGCAGTCCGCTGCCCACCGCGAACCTGCGCTTCGTGCTCTATTGCATCGCCGGCGGGGTCGCGCAAATTATCTTTACGGTGTTGCTGCTGTGGATGTTTTCGTTCCGCAGCTTCGCGGTTGGAACCACGTTTTCAAAACTTGAAGTCGTGATGGTGGCAGCCCTTGGCGCACTGATTCTCGGCGATGGTCTGAGCTCACTTGCCGTGCTTGCCGTGGCGATCAGCGCGGTTGGCGTCGTCGCGTTATCGATGGCGCAGACAAACCTTTCAGTACGCGCATTCATCACCGGCCTGAGCGGCAGGGATACGCTGGTTGGTCTCGTATGCGCAAGCTTTCTCGGTGCTTCGGTGGTGTTTTTTCGCGGTGCCTCACTGGCGCTGCAACACGACAATGTACTGATGTCGGCCGCCTTTACGCTGGCGGTGGCGCTGGTGATTCAGAATATTGTCATGGGTTTGTGGTTATGGTTTCGCGAGCCCGGAGAGATTGGCCGGGTGTTCGAGCAGTGGCGCTGGGCAAGCCTTGTTGGCGTAACCGGCATACTGGCATCGATTGGCTGGTTCACCGCTTTCACACTGCAGAACGCGAGCTATGTGCGAGCCGTCGGGCAGATCGAGCTGATTTTCACCTTCATTGTCACCACACGGGTATTCAAGGAATCGGTCAGCCGTTTCGAGATGCTGGGCATTGTGCTGGTGGTTGCGGGCATCGTTTTGATTTTACTTGCCCCTTAACACACCGACACTCGCTACTATAAAAACCTGCACTATTCCTTTAATATCTCACCGACGTCTCCACTCGCAAACACAAGGTTATCCCAATGGAATCAAGAGCTGCCATCGCTGTTCAGGCCGGCAAACCGCTCGAGGTAGGAACGGTTGAAGTCGAAGGCCCCAAAGCGGGCGAGTGCCTGGTGGAAATAAAAGCTACCGGTATCTGTCACACCGATGAATTTACCCTGTCAGGTGCAGATCCAGAGGGAATCTTTCCGGCCATTCTCGGTCATGAGGGCGCCGGTGTTGTGGTCGACGTCGGCCCCGGTGTGACCAGCCTGAAGAAAGGCGATCACGTGATCCCGCTGTATACCCCCGAGTGCCGCGTTTGCGAATACTGCACCTCCGGCAAGACCAATCTGTGCCAGCAGATTCGCGTGACGCAGGGCCAGGGCCTGATGCCCGACAGCTCCAGTCGCTTCTCACGCGGTTCGGACAAGATTTTCCACTATATGGGTACGTCTACTTTTTCAAACTATACCGTAGTGCCCGAAATCGCACTGGCCAAAGTGCGCGAAGATGCGCCGTTCGAAAAGATCTGCTACATCGGCTGCGGCGTCACCACCGGCATTGGCGCGGTCATCAACACCGCCAAGGTACAGCCAGGTGACAACGTGGTTGTGTTTGGTCTCGGTGGCATCGGCCTCAACGTCATCCAGGGTGCCCGGCTGGCCGGTGCTGATATGATTATCGGCGTGGACCTGAACCCGGCACGAAAGGAAATGGCCGAGCGATTCGGCATGACCCATTTCGTTAATCCAAAGGAAGCCGGTGACGACCTGGTGGCCTATCTGGTCGATCTAACCAAAGGCGGTGCAGATTACTCTTTTGAGTGTATCGGTAACGTCGATGTCATGCGCCAGGCGCTGGAATGCTGCCACAAGGGCTGGGGCACATCGGTTATTATCGGGGTTGCACCTGCCGGTGCCGAAATTTCCACACGCCCGTTTCAACTGGTTACCGGCCGCAACTGGCGTGGTACCGCATTCGGCGGCGCCAAGGGCCGCACCGATGTGCCCAAGATCGTCGATTGGTATATGAACGGCAAAATTGAAATCGATCCGTTGATCACCCACGTTATGCCGCTTGATGAAATCAACAACGCCTTCGATCTGATGCACAAAGGCGAATCCATACGCTCTGTGGTGACGTTCTAGCAGCAACAGATTGTTTGTCCCCGGTATTTCAACCGGGGACCAACACAGCTACGTATTAGCGGTGCTGAAACACAGGCTGTCTCTTTTCGAGAAATGCCTGCACTCCCTCGGCGGCGTCATCAGTCTCGAACACCTGGCGCATTTGCCCGTCCTCGAAATCGAGACCTTGTTGCGTCACCTCTGAACCGACCTGCTCGACGCAAGCCCTGATCGCATCGCGCGCCGGCCGACTGTACACCGCCATTTGCAAAGCATAGTCACGAGCCTGCGCAAGCAAAGAGCTGTCGTCGCCGGCAATCCGGTTTATCAGACCAATCCGCAAGGCCTCATCCGTCTCCACGGCTCGCCCGGTCAACATCATATCGAGCGCAATCGACTTACCGACCAGCGTCGGTAAAAATTGCGTACCGCCATAGGCTGGCAGCAGGCCGAGCTTAATCTCCGGCAATGCCAGCTTTACGTGCGGCGCAGCAATGCGGAACTCGCAGGCCATCGCCAGTTCGAGTCCGCCGCCATAGGCCAGACCATTGAGCGCAGCGATTGTCAGCACGCTGGACTGCGAGATGCGAAACATTAGCTGCCGGGCCATGTGATTTTTTGCCATTCGCGCCTCACGTGTCATGCCCTGCAATTCGCCCAGATCGGTCCCGGCGCAAAACGCCCGCGCCTCCTGACCGGTAAAAATCACCACATGAGCCTGTTCGCGCTCGGCGATATCCAGACTCTCGGCGATGCCATCGAGCACCGGGCGCGTCAGCGCGTTGAGCTTGTGCGGCCGCTCTATCGTGAAGTGCCCGATACCGGCATCATCGAGTTCAAAGGTAAATGCCTGATCGGCGGCGAGTCGCATTTGTCATATCCTGCCGTTGAATTTCCTATATGTTACCAGCCCGGGTGCGCGTGTCGCGACGCCTGTGAACACGGCTCAGCCGCCTCTGCCGATTGCACCTTTCCAGCACATGAAAACTACCACACACAGCCCGCCGGACTCGGGTACTCAGGCCAACCTGCGCGGCGCCGGTCTGATGGTAATGAGCATGCTGGGCTATGGCTGCAACGATGCATTGATAAAGCTCGCAGCCGATGAGCTTCCCCTGTTTCAATCTATTTTCATACGCGGCGTGTTTGTGGTGTTCGCGGTGATGGTGCTGATCAGCCATCAACGGCTGGCGATTCGCCTGCCTGCCACCAGAGATCGAAAACTGATCGGGCTGCGCCTGCTTGGTGAAGTTATTTCAACGATTTGTTTTCTCACCGCACTGATGCACATGCCTATTGCCAATGTTACCGCAGTGCTGCAGGCCACTCCGATCACACTGACGCTGGTCGCCGCATTTGTGTTGCGGGAAAAAATCGGCTGGCGGCGCTATCTTGCGATTATCACGGGCTTTGTCGGGGTGATCATCCTCGTTCAGCCGGGCACAGATGCATTCACACGCTATTCACTGTGGGCACTGGCAGCAGTAATCTTCCTGGTCTTGCGCGATCTCAGCACGCGACAACTGTCGGCCGAAATTCCGTCTTTGCTCGTCACCCTCTACACGGCGGTGGCAATCACCCTGGTTGCCGGTCTCACCGGTCTGTTTAGCGAATGGCAGATACCGTCACTACGGGCAATCACACTGCTGGGGGTCGCTGCGATGTTTCTGCTCGCAGGTTATCAATTTGGCATCATGGCCATGCGAGTTGGCGATATCGGCTTTGTCTCGCCGTTTCGCTACTCCATCATGCTATGGGCAATCGTGTTGGGTTTGCTGTTGTTTGGCGAGGTACCCGATCGAATGACATTGCTGGGTACCGTGATTGTGGCCACCACCGGCATCTATACCTACTATCGCGAATTCAGATTGAAACAACGAGCTGAAAAGCGCGACAAGCAAGTGTACAAGTAACGCTGTGGCATGCAAAATAGCGCCAGTCTGTATACCGTCCAACACTATCCTGGGAGCTAACGATGGCCACCTGCCCCGTCTGCGATGCCGATGTAGAGAATCCCGACGATCCGGTCGTCGGCGAGTTGCTGACCTGCGACGATTGCGGTTGCGAGCTTGAAGTTCTGGAACTCAAGCCATTGAAACTTGGTGAGGCCCCCGAAGCCGAGGAGGATTGGGGCGAGTGAAAATCGGCCTGCTCCACTCACTGATCCGCAAGGACGAAAAGCTACTCCTCGAAGCATTCAAAAACGCCAGTTGTGAACTGGTGATGATCGACGATCGCAAGTTGATCATGGATTTTAAATCAGCACCGCAAGTCGATGTTCTGCTCGAACGTTCGATCAATCACTCGCGCGCACTGCACGCGCTTCGGCTGTTTGAAAGCATTGGCATAAAATGCATTAACAAGCACGATGTCGCGACTGTCTGCGGCGACAAAATCCTCACCACCGCAGCGCTTGCCGAGGCCGGTGTGGCACAACCCGGCAGCCGTGTCGCATTCACTGAAGATTCTGCCATTGATGCGATTGAGGAGATGGGCTACCCGGTGGTTCTGAAACCGGCAGTGGGTTCGTGGGGCCGTTTGCTTTCGAAGGTCAATGATCGCGATGCTGCCGAGTCGATTCTGGAGCACAAGACCATCCTGGGCAGCTATCACCACTCGGTATTCTACATACAGGAATACATCGAAAAAGCGGGCCGGGATATTCGCACGTTCGTCATAGGCGACGAGTGTATTGCCGGTATCTATCGCAGCTCGAAACACTGGATTACCAATACTGCCCGCGGTGCAGAGGCCAGCAATTGCGAGATCACACCGGAAATCGCCGAGATTTCACTGGCCGCAGCCAATGCGGTGGGTGGCGGTGTTGTGGCCGTTGATCTGCTCGAATCGGACCGTGGTCTATTAGTCAACGAAGTTAACTACACCATGGAATTCAAGAACAGCATCGATACCACCGGCGTCGATATACCGGCGAGAATTGTTGACCACGCCATTCAGGAAGCCTCTCGTTGAAAGTCTCTATTGCCGGCGGCTCCGGCTACGCAGGCGGCGATCTGCTACGCATATTGCTGTTCCATCCGGAAGTTGAAATCGTCCAGGTCACATCCGAGCGCCACGCCGGCAAGCTTGTTACCACGGTTCACCCGAACCTGCGCAAGCTGACCAAACTCAAGTTCTGCCCGGCCAGTGAACTCGAGCCGTGCGACGTGCTGTTTACCGGTCTGCCACACGGTCACGTGATGGGACGCCTGGCAGAATTCGAGGCACTGGCACCCGTACTGATTGATCTGTCCGCCGATTTTCGTATGAACAATTCAGACGACTACGAAAAATGGTACGGCAAGCCACATAGCTGCCCGCAGCACTTACAGGATTTTGTCTACGGCATTCCCGAGCTGCACCGCGAACAAATGCGCGGCGCCAAACGAATATCCGGCGCGGGATGCAATGCCACCGCCACCATCCTCGCACTGCATCCCCTGTTTTCTGAAGGCCTGGTGGAGAGCACTGTGGTGGAAGTAAAGGCGGGATCAAGCCAGGGTGGCAATGCATCCAGCGATGCCAGTCATCATCCGGAACGCAGCGGTGCAGTGCGCTCCTACAAACCAACCGGTCACCGCCACCTTGCCGAAATCCATCAGGAGCTCGACGCCGATATACCCGTGCACTTTTCGGCAACCTCTATTGAAATGGTCCGCGGTCTGCTGGCAACCTGCCACGTTTTTCTAAATCGACAACTGACCGACAAGGACATGTGGAAGCTGTACCGTAAATACTATGGCGACGAGCCTTTTATCCGGATCGTCAAGGAGCGCAGCGGCATCCACCGCTACCCGGAACCCAAGCTGGTCGCCGGCAGCAACTATTGCGATATCGGTTTCGAACTCGACCCGCACAGCAATCGTCTGGTGGTGATGTGCGCGATCGACAACCTGATGAAAGGCGCTGCCGGCCAGGCAGTTCAGGCCTTCAACATCGCACACGGTTTCGAAGAGACCACCGGGTTGCAATTTCCCGGGCTTCATCCGGTTTAGGCCATGTGCCGAATACTGCTGGCGAGCGCCGACTCGCCCTTCCCCGTTGAACCGCTGCTGCAATCATTCGCAACGATCAGTCGCGACAGCCGTGAGTATCAGGGCCATGGCTGGGGTTGTTCGTGGCACACGGCAAGCGGCTGGCACCACTATCACTGCATTGACCCTGTATGGCAGGACGATCTAGCCCAATTTGGCGAAACCCGGTTGCTGTTGGTGCACGCTCGTTCGGCATTTCGCGATGAGGGCATCGCGGTGGAAAACAATATGCCCTTCAGTGACGACAGCAGTGTTTTCATTTTCAACGGCGAGCTTCGCGGCGTGCGAATCAAATCCGAGGGTCGCATCGGGGCTGAAAAAATATACAACTACATCAGGCGCCTCGACAAGGGCGATCTGCTGGCAGCACTGGAAAAAGGGGTTGATATCATCAGCCGCCGAAGCAGTTATGTTCGTGCGATGAATATTCTTATGTCTGATGGTGAGCGGCATTTGCTGTCGTGCAACTACAACGAAGATACCGAGTATTTTCAAATGCACCAGACCCGACGCGACGACATGCTGCTGGTGTGCTCCGACCCCTTTCCCGGTGAAACTGACTGGCAGCCGATCGCCAATCACACCACCGTACAACTTTAGCGCAAGCGCGCAGAACCGCAGAGACTTATCGTGTACCTGATCAAGATTGGCGGCGGCGAATCCATCAACGCCGAAGGAATTATCAAGGACCTTTCGGACTGTGGAAAGCCGTTCATTATTGTTCACGGTGCCAACGCCCTGCGCGACAGCATCGCAAGCCAGATGGGCTGGGAAAAACAAACACTGACTTCGCTTTCCGGTTACAGCAGTGTATTTTCCGATCAACAGGCGATCGACGCTATCCTGATGAGCTACGCCGGATTGCGCAACAAGCGACTGGTTGAAGCCTGTCAACTGAACGGTATCAATGCGGTGGGGCTTTCAGGAATCGACGGACAGCTTGTCAGAGGCCGCAGAAACAAGGGAATCAGGGTGAGAGAGAACGGTAAAAACCTGATCAAACGCGATTACTCAGGCAAACCAAAGGAGCTCAATACCGATCTGCTGGAACTGCTGCTCACCAACGGCTATAACCCGGTACTGTGTATACCAATCATTGACGAGAACGGCTATGCGATCAACTCCGAAAACGATGATATCGTCACGCTGCTGGCCTCCGCACTCAAACCCGAATGCGTGTTTCAGTTTATCGAGGCGCCGGGGTTTATGGATGACCCGGCAGACGAAAACTCACTGGTAAAAAGCCTGTCCGGTGCCGAGCTCAGCGCGCGCGAGCAGCAGGTTGAAGGACGGATGAAACGCAAAATGCTGGCGCTGAAGAAAATGTTCGAACAATCCGAAGGCAGAGTCATAATCGCCGACGGCCGCGTTGAGCACCCGCTGCAGGCCGCCCTCGGTGGTCATGGGACGATCATCGAGTAAGCGCTACTGCGATCAGGCGCTGTTCTGATCGACGATGGGGCTGGCGTAATTGAGTTCCATGTCCCAGGGGAAATTGATCCACGTCTCCTGCGACACCACCTTGATGCAGTCGTCTACTTCGGGATGCCCTTCCGGTTTGGCGTAGACTGTGACGAAGCGAGCCTTCGGTACCAGTGCCTTCACCGCGCGCGCTGTTTTACCGGTATCGACCAGATCGTCGATCAACAGCATGCCCTCGCCATCGGTATCACAGGCTTTGAGTATTTCACTGGCACCCTGCGCACGATAGTCGTAAGTCTTTATACAGATGGTATCGACCAGCCGGATATTCAGCTCGCGGGCGATAATCGCGGCCGGCACAAGGCCTCCACGGGTAATAGCAATCGCCCCCGTCCAGCGCTCTGCGGGCAACAGACGACGGGCCAGCTCGCGGGTGTCGCGATGCAGTTCTTCCCATGACACGAAAAAGTTTTCCTGCTTGCCTGGCGGCATAGTGGTCTCCGGATAATGCGCTCAATGCTTCGGGTTAGCCGGTTTTATCCAGCCGACGCCCGGCTACGGGCAGACGCTGGATTGTGACATAATTGCGCTGAGTTTTTATCCCATTCTCGCTGCAGACAAACACCCAATGAATGCCGACCAGTACAAGGATCTGGAGAATCAGTACGGCCTGAATCTCTATGCCAAGCGCGATGCTGTGATTGTTCGCGGCGAAGGTGCCACCGTGTTCGACACCGAAGGACGCGCCTACATTGACTGCGCTGCCGGAATCAGTGTGGCGAACGCTGGCCACTGTCATCCCGACATCGTCGCCGCAATGCAACAACAGGCCGCGCAACTTACTGTTGTGGCCAATACCCTTTACAACGATCGGCGTGCTGAACTGCTTCAACGCCTGATTGAGACAGCACCAACCGGGCTCAACCGCGCCTACCTTTGCAACTCGGGCTCGGAGGCGATCGAAGCGGCACTGAAATTCGCGCGGCTGGCAACGGGGCGCACCGATTTTGTCACCGCTATGCGCGGGTTTCACGGGCGCACCATGGGCGCTGTCAGTGCTACATTCACGAAAAAATACCGCGATCCCTTCGCACCGCTTATTCCCGGTTTTTCCTATGTTCCGTTAAACAAGATAGAAAAACTTGATGCAGCGATCACTGAAAACACGGCGGCTGTATTGCTTGAACTGGTGCAGGGTGAAGGCGGCGTCAACATCGCAGACGCACAATACATCGCCGCGGCGCGCCAACTGTGCAACGATCGCGGCGCACTGCTGATCATCGACGAAATCCAGACAGGGCTGTGCCGAACCGGCAAGTTCTTCGCCTGCGAACACTACGATCTACAGCCGGATATGGTCACTGTTGCCAAAGCGCTTGCCAGCGGCATACCAATAGGTGCCACCCTGCTTAACGACAAAATAAACGTTGACCCGGGCTTGCACGGCACCACATTCGGTGGCAACCCGATGGCTTGTGCCGCCGCCATCGCAACACTTGACGTCATGAAAAACGAGGATCTGGCAGCCAAAGCGCACGGCACGGGGGAGTATTTCGAGCAGCGTCTGGCGGAAAAGCCCCTGGCTCAAGTGCGTGAATTGCGCCGCCGCGGGCTGATGATCGGGATCGAACTTAAATCCAAGGTTCAGCCGATACTCGAACAACTCATGGCACGCGGTGTCATCGCCCTGCCAGCCGGTGCCACGGTGCTTCGACTGTTGCCACCGCTGATCATTGAGCGCGACCAGATCGATACTGTCATTAACCACCTGCACGAACTACTGGCCTGATTGCATGAGTGTACAAACCGACAGCGCATTCACCCGCGAGCGTGATATCGGCATTATTCAGGAGCATACCTTCGCCGGTGCGCTCAGTTTCATGCGCCGGCGTTACACCCGTGACCTGACCAACTTCGCCCTGGCCGTCACGGGCGTGCCATTCGATTGCGCCACCACTAATCGCCCCGGCACTCGATTCGGTCCGCGTGCGATTCGCGAGCAATCATCGTTGCAGGCACACGACGCACCGTATGGTTGGGATTTCGATCCATTCAGCGAGATCGCGATCGCCGATTATGGTGACTGCGCGTTTGACCACGCCAGAGTCGACCAGATACCGGGCGCAATCCAGCAGCACATCAGCACGATTCTCGACAGCGACACGGCAGTACTGACACTGGGAGGCGATCATTACATCAGCTACCCGGTGATTGCCGCTCACGCCAAAAAATACGGGCCACTGTCACTGATTCAGTTCGATGCGCACTCGGATACCTGGGCAGATGACGAGCCCGACCGCATCGATCACGGAACCATGTTTTACAAGGCATTTCGCGAAGGGCTTATCGTGCCAGAGCGATCTGTGCAAGTTGGCATTCGAACCAGCAACCCGGACACACTGGGCGTAAACATCATCGATGCCATGACAGTTCACCAGACTCCGCTGCCCGATATCGCCCAACAGATTCGTGGAGTTGTCGGGGATAATCCGGTCTATCTGACATTCGATATCGACAGCCTCGACCCCGCCTATGCACCCGGCACCGGCACCCCGGTCAGCGGCGGCCTGACCAGTGCTCAGGTCGCCATTGTGTTGCGCCAGCTGAGCGGCATCAATCTGGTCGGTATGGACGTTGTCGAAGTCGCACCCGCCTATGATCACAGTGACATAACGGCGATTGCCGCCGCCCATGTCGCAGTCGACCTGATTTGCCTGTGGGCACAAAACCACCGCAGTAACAACGGCTAACGACCGTTTGATCGGTTAATTCTGAGTATTACGGCAGTCTGGAGCGGACGCAATTTACTTGAATGCGCCCGTCACTGTGACAGAGCACGCTATTCCCAGGCTAAAGACGCATTTTCCCACGCCGCTACCAATTGCAATGGTTGTAGCGGCAACCCGCAGAACACTGCGTGTAACGTCGCAAAACCACTCCGACAAACCACCCGTTGGTCACTGTCCACCACAGCCCGAAGGTTGCCACCGCACGCCAGTCGCCCGGTGCCACACCAGACTCAGGACACACACGGGCTGCACATTGACGTCACCGCCAAGGACTCTGCAACATGCTGAAACCCTCTTTTCTTCAAACGCTCACCAGCGCCGCGATAATTGCCACACTCAGTGGTTGCGGTGGCGGTGGTGGTGTTAGCTCAAGCGGCGCATCCGCAACCGATCAAACAGACGCTACCGGCAACACAGTGACCAACCCGGCCACCACGCCTGAAACAATCAGTGGGCGAGTCGCCGATGGTTACCTGCAGGGTGCGGTAGTCTGTGTTGATCTCAATGAGAATCGATCGTGTGACGATGATGAGCCATCGGCAATCAGCGGTGAAGGTGGCACCTATGAAATAGTTAAAACCGCAGAGACCGAAGGCAAGCCCATCGTTGCCGATGTGCCTGCCAGTGCCATTGATGAAGACACCAACGAACCGATTGGCAAAGAACTGGTGTTGAGCGCACCGGCTGAGCGCCCGGACTTCATCAGCCCGATCACCACCCTTGTGCATCAGGAGCTGGACGACAACCCGGCACTGGATGTCGACGCGGCAGAAGCGAGCGTCAAAGCGGAACTGGGCCTGGGTGACGACGAAGAGACCAGCCTGTTCACAGATTACGTTGAGCAGAGTCGCGACGAAAACGCGGAGCGGCCGGAACAATTCCAGTATCTGCACCAGACCGCACAAATTGTCGCCCGGATGATGCAGGAGATTCAGGACACCATTGAGGAGGCAGTGACCGCTGAGGGGGTTGACCTGGCGGGCGACAAAGACGCGCGCAAAGCCTTACAAAGGCTGTTGCGCGAGGAAGTTCGAAACCTGCTGCCAGAAATAACCCGTGCCGTCAGCGACAGTCTGGCTGCCGAGAACGCGGCCGAAACCGAGGGTGTTGAAGCCACCGAATTCGACCCTGATGCAATTACTACCAGTTTGCGCCCGACCACTGTCGATGTAGATGCCGACCGGCTGCAGGCAGAGGTGAATCGTCGCCCGGCAGAGCGCACCACAGTTGAAGAAATCCTGACCGATGGCTTCTACTGGATTGATGTCGACTGTGACTACGATCGCTACGACGAAGCCGAACCGACTGACGCCGATACAACCGTTGTGCGACCGGCCAACGATGAATTCATCTTTGACACGAGCAGTCTTTGCCAGGCGGAATACGGCCACATCGTGCTCGCTGACAGCGGCGATTCAATCGTTGAGTCCCGCTTCGAATATGACGCCGAGAGCGCAAGCTGGCTGCAGGTAGGCCAGGACGATGAAGACTACGACGACGAGCCGTATGCGCTGCGGCTGGTCGACGGTGAATGGACCGCCGAGGATGGCCCGGACAGCAGCGGTGTCGAGTTCACCGCCGATGGCGGTGCCATCATCACCACAAATGATGGCAGGATGACAGTATCAGCCGCCGTCCGCGACCTGGCTGATCGCCCGGTCCTGCACCACCTCTGGGACCTGGGTGCCCATGAGGACTTCAGCGCCACCAGCGACAGCGAACTCTTCCCGGCCGATTCAAGCGCCTACATTTTCAACCTGACACGCACCGAGTCCGAACATATATTGTTCAACTGGTATGACGACAGCGGTGAGAACCATTGCGGCGAATTTAACGGCAATTGCAATGCTGTTCAGCAGGTCGGTGACGATGGCATGAACGCCGTGGCAACGCTCGAAGCAGTAGTAACAGCCGCAGCCGATGGCATAACGCTGACTGGCCTGGTCCATGACTATAATGGCCAGCCGATCGATGCCGAATTGCAGATAGCAGGCAACGGTAACAACGCGACTGGCGGCCTGGTGAAATGGCGAGTTAACGAGTACCAGCCGCAAATGCCAGAACCGACAGAATTTCCGGATGGCACGACTTATCCGAATGAGCCGGTGGACCTTGTGTGCGTCGACGCGACCGGTATCCCGGATCCTACTTTTGAGCCGCTGCCGGAACCGGAGATCGACAGTGTGAACCCGGTCGATGGACCCATTCCCGATCACAATCAGATTCTGCAGGACGAATCCTTTGATCAGGTGTCGCTGCCGCCAGAAACTGTCAGCTGTGTCGACCCTCGATACGTAGAAAATCTGATTGCCGAAGATGACGCTTCGGGTGTTGAACCCGGCATTGCGAGCGCCTTGACGTCCATCTCACGTCAGGCCTATGGCACTAGCCGCTGGCAGCTGGTTGAAGTACAGGGCGTCGAGATGATCGAGCTTTCGATTCCGGTTCCGTTGCGCCATCGAATCGATATGGATGATGCCGGCGCTATTCTGCTGATCGAGCAGGATGGATTCGTCAGACGCGGAATGCGCTTCAGCGACAACGGTACTGACACTGAAGTGATGTACAACGACACTGCATTCGATGTAATGCAGGATGTGATGCAGGGGTTTGTCAGCCAGCGCTGATTGCCTCGGCACCATTGCAAAGGGCGCCAACCGCATGCGGTTGGCGCCCTTTTTTGTTGTCTGCGCGTTTGTGTTTTGCTTCAGGTGCGCGCGCGATGACTTACGCCGTGCACATGCTGCTCCAGCGCCATCGAGCAGGCCGATGCGAATGCACGGCATCGCCTGCCAACTTCGCGCACTCTGCGTACCCACAACGAATCGAACATGCTGTCATCAATGGGTAAAAATTCGGCCGGATCGATAGCCGGAATATTCTCCTCAGCAACGGGTTCAGCAACGATTGCCGGTTTGTCGGCTCGAAACCGCATTACCGCGCGCCCGAGCGTCGCCGATCTGGATTCCTTGTGTCTTTTGCGCACAGGCAAAATGGCCTGCTCACCATCGACGGGAATCTCCAGCCCGGTGACGACATCGAGTCGTGTTCGAAGATGATGAATGAGCCGATGCTGGACCTTGAGCTTGCGACGGGCCGTGTCGCGATCCGTGGTTAGTTTGGCATTGGCATGCTCCAGCCGCTCGACGCGATCAGCGAGCTTCTTCACCAGTAAGTGGTATTCGTCAACCGACAGCAATGTCGCAGTGTCAGCTGTACCGTCGACAACGGCGATCGTTGCCGGATCAATGTTGGTATTTTTCGAATCAGTTTGTGTTTGCATTGTCACCTGTCTTTCAACGCCCTGGTGGCGAGAGCACGCTCGGTAGTGGCCTGCCGTGAACTACCTGAACCTGGCGTGTCAGGTTCGCGTCGCCCTGTTGGCGATCCGTCTGAGCCCAAAATACCCCAGTTGCCCCGCACCTCTCAACCAGAATTGCCCAAAGTGGCACATTTTTGTGCGAAAGCTAGTGCTTCATCACCGTATTTGTGCCGCCTGAAGACCCGCTAACGGAAATTTGTCCGTTCAGATACTCTACTCGAAAAAGAGACTGACATTGCCAAAATCGCCGTAGTCTGCGTGGATTGTCGATCCATGTGGCGCTTCAACGGGGCGAATGAAAGAACCGGAAATCACAATTTCACCGGCTTTTATTTGCTGCCCGTACTGCGCCAGTCGTCGGGCCAGCCAAACAATGCCCTGAGCCGGATGGCCCAGCACCCCTGCCCCCAGTCCGGTCTCCTCGATACAGGCATTTCGCGAGAGCACCACACCAACTCGAGCCAGATTAACGTCAGCCGGATCCATCGGGTTGCCACCGAGCACGATGCCGGCATTGGCTGCGTTGTCTGACACGGTGTCGTGGATTGTACGCGCGCGACCGCTCTGTGGATCGGCGCGGAGAATGCGCGTGTCGAGTATTTCCAGTGCCGGGCAGACATATTCCGTGGCTGCCATAACCCCCTGCAGATCAAGATTGTGCGCGTCGAGATCACGCTTGAGTACAAACGCGATTTCGGCCTCCACCCGAGGCTGAATGAACCGATCGGCCGCAACCCGACCACCATTCTCTAACAACATGTTGTCAAACAACACCCCTGAATCGGGCGTCTCGATATTCAATGCCGCCTGCATCGCCCGCGAGGTGAGGCCGATTTTCCAGCCGCGCATCACCAGACCTGCATCGGTCTTGAGCGATACCAGTGCAGCCTGTACCGCATAGGCATCGTCCAGGCTTATATCGGGATACTCTACGGATAGCAGTCCGCGTTGAACACCGGATTTCTCAGCTTCGAAAAGCGTTTGAGCCGCCTGCGCAATCTGTGCCGGAGTCATGGTTGATAATCTTCCTGAAGTAGCATCGAGTGTTTGGTTTTGCTGCAGCAATTTTAACCAGGGCAGCATCAGCTGCTCAATTTTGCCCGAAACCGACAGTCGGTGGAACTCTATCCGTCAGTCGCAGGCAATCTTGCCGCTGCGAGCAGCTCGTCCGCAGGGTGGCGGTGACAAAGCCATCACCGGCAATCGATAGTATGATGCACCCTGTTCATACGGGGCGCGTCCACCGCGTCAATCCATGGCCCGATTTCGCCACTTGCTCTACAACCTCACGCTGATCATTCTGGCGTTGCCGATAGCCATTTTCACAGCCTGGCAGGCAGTCAGACGCAAAGGCGGTATGCGTTTCTTCTGCCAGCGCCTGCTTGTGCATCGAGCGATTGATAGTTCCGGCACCAGACCACTTTGGGCTCACGCGGCATCAATCGGCGAGGTAAAGGCGGTACTCCCGCTACTTGAGCAGCTATTGCAACGGGGCGACATATCACAGTGTCTGCTGACCACCAACACACCGGAAGCGGCGCGGCTTGTCGAAGGCCGACATCACGCGCAAATTCGTCATCGCTATTGCCCGATCGACTGGCCGGTTTTCACCCGCTATTTCATCGCCCGCATTGATCCTTGCGCTTTGGTTATTGCAGAAACCGAAATCTGGCCCAATCTCTATCGGGCCGCAGACCGCCGAAATTTACCACTGGTTATTGTCAATGGTCGGCTGAGTCCCCGCACACTCGATCAACCGGCGCCGGTCAGAAAACTCATTGCCGATACTCTGCACTGCGTCGACCGCATTCTCGCCCGATCCGAAGCGGACATACAGGGATTTTTACAGTTGGGTGTGGCAAGAGAAAAAATAAAACTCTGCGGCAATATCAAGCTGGCCGCCAGTCGCGGCACCGACACAAAACCATTGCCGGAATTGCTAAATCGAGAATACTGCCTTGCCGTCTCCACCCACGAGCCGGAGGAAATTCTGCTCGCCAACGCGCTATCCGGACTGCCCGCGAAAAGCCTGCTGGTTATAGTGCCCCGTCACCCGCAGCGCAGCGCGGCAATTCAGCGCGAACTGCGTGCGGCAGGTTTTGCAATTGCAGTGAGAAGCCAGGCGCAACCGCCCCTGGCCGAGCGTTCCATCTATCTCGCCGATACAGTTGGCGAAGTGGAGGCGCTGATCTGTGGTGCCAGTTTGGTATTTGTTGGCGGCTCACTGGCACCGGTCGGCGGGCACAACCTGCTTGAACCGGCAGCCTGGGCAAAACCTGTGATCAGTGGCCCGCAGTTGCACAATTTTAGCGAGGAGGCGTTACTGCTCGACTCATTTCAAGCGTTGCAACGCGTGCAGGATCAGTCGGAGTTAACCGCGTGTTTTAAGGAGCTGAATGCATCAGCACAGTTGCGCTCACATTGGGGTGAAGCCGCGGGGCGCGCTATCGACAGCTGCCACAGCACCCTGGCACTTTATGTGACGGAGCTTGCCTGCATACTTAAAGAGGCGCATAAAACAACAATCCCGCAACGAGACGAGCCCCAATGACCAACGGCGTCAATCACATCACTATTGCGGTTAGTGAGCTGGATCGATCATTCGATTTTTATGTCGATTTACTCAAACTCAAACCCCATGCCCGCTGGAATGGCGGCGCCTACCTCACCAGTGGAGAACTGTGGATATGCCTGTCCTGCGATACCACTTCACCCGCGGGCGACTATAGCCATATCGCTTTTGATGTCAGCCCGGAAGAATTCGACCGGGTAGCCGGTCAGTTGAGAACGGCTCGCGTCACCGAGTGGAAAGATAATCGCAGCGAGGGTAACTCGGTCTATTTTCTTGACCCGGACGGCCACAAGCTCGAAATCCATTGCGGCA
Source organism: uncultured Granulosicoccaceae bacterium (assembly GCA_937920585.1). Lineage (GTDB taxonomy): Bacteria > Pseudomonadota > Gammaproteobacteria > Granulosicoccales > Granulosicoccaceae > CAKZSB01. The sequence continues at coordinate 25,328 of CAKZSB010000149.1, forward strand.
CGCTACAGGATCGACTGGCCTCGCTGATCCACTCACCCTACGATGGCCTGCAGCTATTCAAACCATAGCTTGCCCACTAGTGGGCCACTAGCGATTGCGTGGCATCGGGTGCTTGATGACGAATTTTCTGTCCAGCACCACTTCGCGCCAGAAAACATATAAACCCGAAAACAGGATCAGCGAAATACCGATCCATGCCCACAGATCGGGCCACTCGCCAAACAGAGTAATGCCCCAGAATATCGCGAGCAGCAGAGCCAGATATTCAAATGGCGCGATCACCGTCGCCTCGCTCATGCGATAAGCCTGGCTGATCAAATATCCACCGATACCACTGGCCAGACCAAGCCCGATCATAATGAAAAGGTCACGTTGAGCGGGCCACTTCCATTCGCGCAGTAAAAAGTCCAGCGATGGATTGTTGCCTGGTGCGTATTGTCCATCCCCGACCAGCAAACCGGAGACCGCACAGACGACCACAAAGACGAGCTGTATGTAGAAACTCATGGTCGAGGCTTTCTCTGTCATTCCCATTGAACGCGTGAGAATCTGCAAAGTGGCGTAGGCCGCGGCGGCAAAAAGCGGCAGCAGCGCTGCCAGTCGAAATGCCTCGGAGCCAGGGCGCAGCATAACCAGCACGCCGACAAAACCAACCAGTACCGCAAACCAGCGCCGCGGGCCAACCGGTTCATGCAAAAAAATCGCTGACAGCGCCGTGATGATCAAGGGTGCAATAAAAAAGATTGCGCTCGCCTCTGGCAAACTGATCGTCGCAAGACCAGTGAAAAAAGCCAGATTCGCACACACCACGCAAAAGCCGCGCACCAGATGCATGACGGGTCGTTTCGTTTTCAGAACGTTGATGCCACCTTCGAGGGGCACAAAAACAGCGAGCGTAAAGGCCATTCCTGTCAGCGCTCTGATCAACACAATCTGATGCAGCGCATAGTCAGCGGCAAGGTACTTGATGCCGATATCGTTCAGAGAGAACATCAACCACGCACCGAGTGCGCAGAACACACCGGTTAGATTTTTCGGCAAAATTTTCCTTGCATGATACTTCGCTGACGACGGTACAACGAAGTATAAGGTTAGCGAATCAGCAAATCATTGGTTGAGCTGATCGAGTACAGCCTGAAATGGAATGGCCTCCGCCACACCAAAAAGTGCCGCGCTGGTCAGTTTAGCGCGCCCGATGGCGGGCGAAGATACGCCACACAGAACCCGCGCAAGTTCCACATTTGAACGCAATACTGCAGGCTTTGCCAGCTGCAATTGCCGCGCCTGCTCAATCACAGCAGGCTCAAGCGTGATTGCTGCCAATTCGTTTAACTGCACAGGCTTGCGCTGTCTACACCAGCTACAGTGACCGCAAGGTTGCTCAAGCGGGTTTTCAAAACGCGCCGACAGGGCCGACGACTGACAGCCATCGAGCAGAATCCAGTCCAATACCTGTTGCAATCGACCCAATTCACGCTGCTCGCGTTGCGCAGCGGCCTCGATCAGTTCCTGCGCGAACGTCTGATTTGACTCGGGTCGTCGCTCAATACGATAACGGTTGCGGACACCCGACACTTTCACTTCCAGCAAGCCAATCTCGCCGAGGTAATCAAGTGCATCCACCAGCCGCTTTCTCGGCTGCTGCATATTGGCCGCAGCTTCGTCGAGATCGATCTTGAACCATATCTTGCTGCGTGTGGATTGACGAAACAGATTGCCGAGAAATTCACGCCGATCACCGTCGAACTGTTGCAGGATCTCGGCAGAACTCTTTAAAGGTTTGAATTGATAATCTGAATAAAACGGCGTGCCACCCGTAAGATAGCCATTTAGCTCGAGGCCGGTCAGCAGGGTTCGCAACACCAGTGGCCTGATGTCGCACTGGCGAGATAGTTCAAATAATGAGATGTCGAAGTCTTGTGGGTGACTGAAAATTGCCTCCACAAAACTATGAATTGCTGCTGCCGCCGGTGTATCGCCATAGATAAAATTCTGCAGCGGAATAACATCTTCCGCGCAGGCAAAAAGGTGGCAGATCGAATTTTCGCCATCGCGCCCGGCGCGGCCGATTTCCTGCGAGTAGTTTTCGAGACTTTTCGGCAGATTGTAGTGATAGACGTATCGAATATCGGATTTGTCTATGCCCATGCCAAAGGCGATAGTCGCAACAACGATCGCAGTGTCGGACTGAATGAACCACTCCTGCACTTCACTGCGCTCATGATCCTTCATGCCGGCATGATAGTGGCGCGAAGCGTGACCCGCATTGGCCAGCAGTTCAGCCACGCGCTCGGCTGTTTTCTGCAACGTGACGTAGACAATCGCCGGCCCCTTCGGACGCGCTGCCATCTGCTCCAGACAGTAACTGTCTCTGCTCGTCGGGGTTAGCGCTGTTGCGTGCAGTGCAAGATTCGCACGGTAAAATCCGGTGTTAACGGTACACTCAGGCGTAATTTCGAAAACGCGGCAGATGTCATCGAGCACCGCACGGGTGGCAGTAGCGGTGAGGGCCAGTACGCGTTCAGCCTGTATGGATTTGGCAAACTGCACCAGCTTGAGATAGTCGGGGCGAAAGTTATGCCCCCACTCCGAGATGCAATGCGCCTCGTCGATCGCAAACAGGGCGATGCGTCGCTGCGCGATGGCATGGCGAAATCGCTCGTTGTTAAAACGTTCCGGAGCCACATACAACAAGCGCAATTCGCCGCTGCGAATCTCCCCCATCACCTGTCGGTAGCCCTCCAGATCGAGGCTTGAATCCAGACGCCGGGCAACGATTCCACGCGCGGCCAGCGCATCGATCTGATCCTTCATCAAGGCGATCAACGGCGACACAACGATGGTAAGCCCTTCGAGCAACAGTGCCGGTAACTGGTAACACAGCGATTTGCCACCGCCGGTCGGGAACACGGCAGCGGCGGATTTCCCTTCCAGCAGGTGTGCGATCACGTCGCGCTGTCCGGGCCTGAACTGATCGAATCCAAAATACTTTTGCAGCGCCGCTGGCGCGGCTTCCGGCAGGTTTACTTCCACAACGAACACTCCTGATTTAGATATCTGTTCACCCCGATGGATCGTGCGAGTGCTCGGCGCGCATATGCGGGAACAAAATCACATCGCGAATCGATGGTGAACCGGTGAACAACATGACCAGCCGGTCGATGCCAATGCCCTCGCCGGCTGTGGGCGGCATACCGTACTCAAGCGCCCGGATGTAGTCTGCATCATAATGCATCGCCTCATCATCCCCGGCGTCCAGATTTGCGACCTGATCCCGGAATCGTGCGGCCTGATCTTCGGCGTCATTCAATTCCGAAAAGCCGTTGGCAATCTCGCGTCCGCCGACAAAGAACTCGAATCGATCGGTGACCTGCGGGTTGTCGTCGTTGCGTCTGGCCAGCGGCGACACCTCGGCCGGATAGGCCGTGATGAAGGTGGGATCAGTGAGGCGATGCTCTACGGTCGCTTCAAAAATTTCGGTTTGCAGTTTGCCCACACCCCAGTTTTCTTTTACCGCAATACCCTTGTTGCGCGCGATAGACTGCATCGCGGCCAACTCCTCTATATCGCCCGCGTAAATATCCGGGTTGTACCGAATGATCGCATCGGCCATGGTCAGCCGCTCGAATGGCTTGGCGAAATCGTAACTCTCCTCGCCTTCAGTCGACTCAATCGTGGTAGTGCCGATGACCTTTTCGGCAATCTCCCGCAACAGGGTTTCAGTGAGATCCATCAAGTCGTTGTAATCGGCGTAGGCCTGATAGAACTCGAGCATGGTGAATTCCGGATTGTGCCGAGTCGATAAACCTTCGTTGCGAAAGTTTCGGTTAATTTCGAACACGCGCTCAAAGCCCCCGACCACCAGGCGCTTTAGATAGAGTTCTGGCGCGATGCGCAGATAGAGGTCCATATCCAGCGCGTTGTGATGGGTGATGAATGGCCGCGCCGCCGCACCGCCGGGAATCACCTGCATCATCGGGGTTTCAACCTCGATGTAGTTGCGGGCGTTGAAAAACTCGCGAATATACTGAACGATTGCGGCACGCGTGCGAAAGGTATCGCGCACCTGCTCGTTCATGATCATATCCAGGTAGCGCTGCCGATAACGCTGTTCGGTGTCGGTCAATCCATGCCATTTCTCGGGCAGCGGTCGCAGTGATTTAGTCAGCAAACGGACGGCGGATACCTTGATCGTCAACTCGCCGGTTTTGGTAAAAAACAGCTTGCCTTCCACGCCGAGCATATCGCCAACATCCAGTTGCTTGAAAGCCGCATAGGCGTCTTCACCAACAGCAGCCCCCTGCAAAAACAACTGGATCTTGCCGGAGGAATCCTGCAACTGGGCAAAACTTGCCTTGCCCATCACGCGCTTGGCCATCAAACGGCCGGCGACACTGACCTTCTCTTCGTTGCTGTCGAAGTACTCGCGATCGCGGTGCTGGTGCTCCTCGAGAATATCGAACGCCAGGTGGGCCGGTTTAAAATCATTCGGAAACGCCGGGCCACGCTCGCGAATTGCATTGAGCTTTTCACGCCGCTGGGCGATCAGCTGGTTTTCTTCATCGTTTGACATGGTGTTCCATTTTGCCGCTGAGCGGCCGGTTTTGTACTGGCTAAAACCCTGCAGCGTGTCAGTCAGATCGACGCCGCCGGGTGTGCATCAGAGTCCGCTCTTGAGACTGGCCTCAATGAATTGATCGAGACTGCCATCGAGCACCGCCTGGGTGTTGCCGGTCTCCACGTTAGTGCGCAGGTCCTTGATACGAGATTGATCGAGCACGTAGTTGCGAATCTGGCTGCCCCAGCCAATATCGGATTTGCTGTCTTCTAGTTCCTGCTGATCGCCGCGTCGCTTCTGCATCTCGAGTTCGTACAACTTGGCCTTGAGCTGCTTCATCGCCTGATCCTTATTCTTGTGCTGCGAGCGATCATTCTGGCACTGCACCACTACACCCGATGGCGCGTGGGTAATGCGCACCGCAGATTCCGTCCGGTTAACGTGCTGACCACCAGCGCCTGACGCGCGATAGACATCGATGCGAAGATCGGCGGGATTGATTTCGATCTCTACACTGTCGTCGATCTCCGGGGCGACAAACACGGCAGCGAAAGAGGTGTGGCGGCGACTGCCGGAATCGAACGGCGATTTTCTCACCAGCCGGTGCACACCGGTTTCGGTTCTCAGCCAGCCAAACGCATACTCGCCCTCGAAGCGCACAGTGGCGGATTTCACCCCGGCAACATCACCCGGCGAGGCCTCCATCAGTTCAGTGCGAAAGCCATGCGCCTCACCCCAGCGCAGATACATTCGCAGCAGCATCTCGGCCCAGTCCTGCGCTTCAGTGCCGCCCGATCCGGATTGTATATCGACAAACGCGTTGTTGCTGTCGTGTTCACCACTGAACATGCGCTGGAATTCCAGCTTGGCAACCTTGACCTCGAGCGCCTCCAGGTCGTGCTCAACCGAGTCGAGCGTGTCCTGGTCTTCTTCTTCGCGCGCCATTTCAACCAGTTCAGCGGCGTCATCCAGAGCGCTGCCAATCGAGCTTAGCAACTCGACGACGGACTCGAGTTGCGCGCGCTGTTTGCCTAGCGCCTGGGCGCGTTCGGGTTCATTCCAGATCGCCGGATCTTCGAGCTCCATCTGCACTTCTTCAAGTTGCTCGCGCTTGGTGTCGTAGTCAAAGATACCCCCTCAGCGCTTCACCGCGCTCCCGAAGTTCTTCGATCTTGTTTATTGCGGGATTAATTTCCATTGCTTGTCGCAGCTGATGATTGACCAAATTCCTGCATTTTAGCGCGTGGCGCGGTCCACCGCAGATTAACTTCAGCCACCCGCGAGCTGTTCGTCATCAGCGGGGGTCATATACTGAACGCCAAGCTGCAGCGATTCGCTGCCAGAGTAGCGATTGACGCCGAGGCTGAACACCACTCTCCAGCGACGAGCCAGCGCCGCATCGACGCGACGATTAAATGCGATCGCAGCCAGCTCGCGCGTGCCGTCACAGCGCTTTAGACGCAATCGCGAATGATTGCTGCCGACCGGACGCACGTCGGTGATTTCAAAAGTGTCGTCGAATAGCGGGGCTGGAAACCCCTGCCCCCACGGCTGCAGAAATTCGAGTTCACGGGCGCTGTCGAGATTGAAATCAGCATCGTCAAGCGCACCGTCGGTCAGCCATTCACGTTGCGGCAGGCTGCCCTGCAACACTCGTGTCACCTCGCGCCGGAAACTGGTGTCGAACAGCTGCAGGTCGCGTTCGGCAAGGCTTAAGCCCGCGGCCATGGCGTGGCCACCAAATTTCTTCAGCAAGCCCGGTGTGGTGGCGGCGATGGCGCTGAGTATGTCGCGCAGATGGACGCCGGGAATGGAACGCCCCGAGCCTTTCAACTCTCCGCTGGCAGTTCTGGCAAACGCAAAGACCGGTCGATTGCAGTGCTCGCGAATTCGGCCGGCCACGATGCCAACGACACCCTCGTGCCAGTCTTCACGGTACAGGCTGATCGCCTCGGGAAACTGCTCATCACTGTTTGCATTGAGAATCGCCTCGACCTGCTCAAGCGCCACCTCGCGCATGCCACTCTCTATTTCGCGCCGCTGCCGGTTGAGGGCGTCGAGCTGGCGCGCGATCGGCGTGGCCTGGCTCTCGCGCTCACTGAGCAGGCAGTTGATACCGATGCTGATGTCTTCGAGACGCCCCGCTGCGTTGAGTCGCGGGCCAATGCAAAAACCCAGGTCCTCGGCGCGTGCGGTCTGGTAATCGCGCCCGGCTACAGCGAACAACGCCAGCACTCCGGGACGCGTTCGGCCGGCGCGAATACGGCGCAAGCCCTGCTCAACCAGAATTCGGTTATTGCGATCGAGCGGCACGACATCGGCCACTGTGGCGATGGCAACGAGGTCGAGATAGTCCGCCATTACCGGCCGCGCCAGCCGGCGCTGCTCGTACCAGCCCTCGCTGCCGAGCCGGCGACAAAGCACCGCCAGCACATAAAAGATAACCCCGGCGCCACACAGATTGTGCCCATCGCTCTGATCGTCTGCACGATTGGGGTTGACCAGCGCATCGGCAGCGGGAAGTACCTCGGGCGGCAGGTGGTGATCCGTCACCAGCACACTGATGCCAGCGGCCCGTGCTGCTTCAACACCATCATGCGATGCCACGCCATTATCGACGGTGACGATAAGATCAGGCTCTCGCGGCAGTGCCAGCTCGACAATCTGCGGTGATAGCCCGTAGCCGAATTCAAAGCGATTGGGTACCAGCCAGTCGACATGCGCGGCGCCCATCGCGCCCAGCGCGTGCACAGCCAGCGCTGTGCTGGTCGCGCCATCGGCATCGTAGTCGCCGACAATCAGGATGCGTTTGTCTTGCATGATGGCGTCGCGCAGCAACGCGACAGCGGTATCCAGATCGGCCATGCTGTCAGGCCGCAGCATACCGGCGAGCGCCAGTTGCAGATCCTCAGGGGATTGCACATCCCTGGCGGCCAACACGCGGCCGATGAAGCCACACTGGTGCAACTGGCCCGCCAATTGCGCATCGTAATGCCGACGTCGCACGCTGTCACTCTGCATTATCTGACTCGATAAATGTTTCAAACGGTTGGGTTCTGCGCCAGAACTGATGTCGAGCGCGGGCGTTTATCTGCAGCCAGCGCGTGCCTGTCCACAGGTTCACCTGGCGCATCCGCGAGGACGACAAATTGCGCCAAAGCGGCTGGAAAATCTGCTGGTCCAGCGAAGCCAGGGTGCGGCTGCGCAGTTGGCCATCGCCAGTGTTGACTGCGGTTTGAAAACTGCGATCAGCGATCAATACTGCGGTGTCGGCGCTGAAATTGATTTCATCAGTGGCAGCGGTGGTTGCCGCTGTGAAGTCCGCCAGACTACGCACGTAGAAATCATCGCTGTAAGCCTTGCGGGTAACTGCATCGGGGGTATGCTCTGGAAGCGCGCCCTCGCCCCACAACCAAAGCGAATTGACTGGAAGTTTTCCGGCCAGTTCGCGCTGACGGTTGACCGGATGGTCGAATAGAACCATCTGGCACTCGGTCAGCAGTTTCTGCCACTTGCCGGTGTCGCCACCGACCGCATTGGTATGTGCGATGTTGCGGCCGATAGCAGCAGCAAGAGGCGTACTTTGCAATTCCAGCTTGTCGGTGGTGTGTAAGTACCATCGCTGCGCGGCCTGGCAAGACAGGCTTATGCCATCGCCGGCCAGATGATGGTTGAGCGACTCGATCAGCGCGTGGGCCTCGTCTGTGCTAAGTTCAAGCAGGCCGGGGTCACCAAGCAAAATACTATGCAAATCAATTTGTTGGTACACCGGGTCCGCACGAAACAGCGTTTGGTCGGGATTGCTTGGGTTCTGCGGTCCAAACTCGATACGATGGCCAAGTTGTGCTGCAGCAGACTCACCGTTTGTTGACCGGACATTGAACCATTCGAGAGCGACTTGCTCAAAAGTGCGGACGTCAGGACAAGCGGAGCTTGCCCGGCTCAGTAACCTGCTTATCGCTGGCAGCGAAGCAGTTTCAGTAGCTTGATCAACCGCCTGCAACAATCCGGGCAACAACAGACAAACCGACTGCGCGCGCGCGCTCACGCAATTTCCCACTGATTCAGATTTTGCAGGCTTTAGTGACATGAACAAGACAAAAATCGTGGTTTTACTGGCGGCGGCGGCGTTGATCGCAGCGTTTTTTCTGCTCGATCTCGGGCAGTATCTGTCACTCGATTTTCTCAAGGAAAAACACCAGACTATACTCGATTTTTACGCCCAGAATCGAGTTCTGACCCTGGCTGGCTTTTTCTTCGGCTATGTCCTTGTCACGGCACTTTCTCTGCCTGGTGCCGCGCTGCTGACGCTCGCAGCCGGGGCGATTTTCGGTTTTCTGACAGGCCTGATCGTAGTCTCTTTCGCCTCCACGCTCGGCGCCACGCTAGCCTTCCTGGTGTCTCGATTTCTTTTCAAAGAGACTGTTCAAAGCAAGTTCGGCAATCAGCTGGGCGCAATCAATCGGGGCGTGGAAGAGGAAGGTGCATTTTATTTGTTCACCCTGCGCCTGATTCCTGCTGTACCCTTCTTTGTGATCAATCTGCTGATGGGCCTGACACCGATAAAAACCGGTATCTATGCGCTGGTCAGCCAGCTGGGCATGCTACCTGGCACGGCAGTTTTCGTTAACGCCGGCGCCCAGCTTTCGAAAATCGAATCACTGAGCGACATTCTCTCACCCGGTCTGATCGGCGCGTTCGTGCTGCTCGGCATCTTCCCCATCGTGGCCAAGAAATTACTGGCCTACTACAAACAGAAAAAGGTCGCTGCACTATGAGCGGGCAACATGAAAAACCGCGCCATTTCGACACCAACATTATTGTTATCGGGGCGGGCTCCGGCGGGCTGGTAACCGCACTGATCGCCGCAGCGGTTAAAGCGCGTGTCACGCTGATCGAACGACACAAGATGGGCGGAGACTGCCTGAACACAGGCTGCGTTCCATCCAAAGCCCTGATTCGCTCGGCGAAGTTTCTCTCCGACGTGGCCAATTCGAAAAAGTACGGTGTTCACACCGCAAGTGCGGATTTTGATTTCGCCGAGATCATGGAACGTGTGCAAGGCATTATCAAACGCATTGAGCCCCACGATTCGGTCGAGCGATTCACCAGCCTGGGCGTCGACTGCATTATGGGCGAAGCCAGAATAGTCAGTCCCTGGGCGGTCGAGGTTAATGGCCAGACAATCACAGCACGAAACCTGGTGATCGCGACCGGCGCGAGCCCGTTTGTGCCGCCGATAAAGGGACTGGATCAAGTCAGCTGGTACAACTCTGACACGCTCTGGGATCTGCGTGAGCAACCCAAACGCATGGTTGTGCTCGGCGGTGGTCCGATTGGCTGCGAACTTGCGCAGTCGTTCTGCCGCCTCGGCAGCGAGACCTCACTGATCGAAATGTCACCGCGCATCATGATTCGCGAGGACGAGGAGATTTCAAGCATGATCCAGCAGCGCTTTGAGGCCGAGTCGATGCAGGTGCTGACCGGCACCCGAGCGGTGGAATGCCGACGCGATGGCGATACGCAGTTATTGATTTGCGAACGGGATGGCGAAACGCTGGAGATTCCGTTCGATGGCTTAATGATTGCGATCGGTCGCAAGCCGAACGTCGAGGGTTTTGGCCTGCAGGAACTTGGCGTAGAACTGCGCAAGAACACCACCGTAGCCACCGACGACTTTCTGCGCACCAACTTCCCCAGTATTCTGGCCGTGGGCGATGTCACAGGCCCTTACCAGTTTACCCATACCGCTTCGCACCAGGCCTGGTTCGCGGCGGTTAACAGTTTATTTGGTGTGGTTAAAAAATTTCGCGTCGACTACTCGGTGGTACCGTGGGCCACATTTACCGACCCGGAAGTGGCGCGCGTCGGGCTGAATGAAACTGAAGCGAAAGAGAAGAAGATTCCCCACGAAGTGACGACCTACGACATCGGCACGATGGATCGTGCGGTGGCGGACAGCGCGGACTTTGGTTTGGTCAAGGTGCTCACCGTGCCGGGTAAAGACAAGATACTCGGCGCGACCATTGTGGGGGCTCACGCCGGTGACCTGCTGGCTGAGTATGTCTTCGCGATGAAGCACAAGCTGGGTATGAACAAAATACTGGGCACCATCCACACCTATCCCACCATGGCAGAGGCCAACAAGTTCGCCGCTGGCAACTGGAAGCGCGCCAATGCGCCGCAACGAATACTTGGCTGGGTGGAAAAGTTTCACCGCTGGCGGCGCGGCAAACAGTAGCCACCGCCCTACGCGCCGGGCAGTATTACCGGTTATCGATCAGCGCGGGCTTGCCGATATGGTAGCCCTGTGCGAAATCGACGCCCATGTCTCTTAGTTTATCCAGCACGGCCTCGTTTTCGACATACTCCGCAATGGTTTTCTTGCCCAGGGTCTGTCCGATGTCATTGATCGCCTTGACCATCGCGAAATCGATCGGGTCCTCGAGAATATCTCTGACGAACAGCCCATCAATCTTCAGGTAGCTCACGGGTAGATTCTTGAGATAGGCAAACGACGACAGACCACTGCCAAAATCGTCGAGAGAGAACTGGCAGCCCAACTCGCCCAGTTGCTTCATGAATCTGGATGCGACGGTTAAATTGGCGATGGTCGCGGTTTCCGTAACTTCAAAGCAGATGCGCGATACATCGATACTCGACGATGATAATTTTTTCATCAACAGGCGGGTAAACTCTTCGTCGGCGAATGATTGCCCGATCAGATTGATGCCGCACATTCGCAGGCTTTCGATCATATGTGGCTGGCTCTCAAGCCATTTCAACGCGGCGTCAACGACCGCAAGGTCAATTCGCGCGGCGAGCCCGTAGCGTTCGGCCGCTGGCAGAAACGAGCGCGGGCTGATCAGCTCCCCTTCGGCTGTGAGAATACGCATGAATAATTCTGTGTACCGACCAGACTCATGTTCAGCCGCCAGCGGTTTGATCTGCTGCATCATTAGTCGAATACGTTTTTCGTCGAGCGCTGAGTTGATCATTTCAACCCATGGCCGCTCGGCGCTGCGCGCGTCCCGTTCGTTCTCATCGGCCTTGTAGACCGCCACCCGATTGCGGCCCTGATTCTTGGCGTCGTAGCAGGCCGAGTCTGCCGCACCGAACACCGCAGAGCGAGACTCCCAGCGCTCATCAACGATTACCAGTCCTATGCTGGCGCCAACCGAGAAGCGATTGTCTTCCCACAGAAACTGAAAGTTCTCTACCTCTGCGCGAATCTGATTGGCCAGACGCAACGCTTCGTTGAGCCCGACATTGAAAACCAGCACGCCAAACTCATCTCCGCCCAGGCGCGCCAGCACATCACTTTTGCGCACAAGACCCGTAAACATCGCCGACAACTGCCGCAACAATTCATCACCTGCCAAATGGCCGCTGGTGTCATTGACCGTTTTAAAATTATCGAGATCGACAAAGCACAAGGCATGCGTGGTGTTGCCATTGCGTGCAGAGGCCACGGCCTCATCACAGCGCTTTTCAAATTCGCGGCGATTGACGAGGCCGGTCAGCGCATCGTGACTGGCGTGATAGGCCACGGCGACCGAATCTTCATAGTTGCGTGTGATATCGCGCCCGCCGCCACGATAACCAACAAACTGACCGTCACCATCGAAAACCGGTACGGCAGACACGCGCAGCACCGCGACCCGGCCGTCGGGTGTCAGCCATTTTAATTCTCTGTCTCTCAGCACTTGATGCTGCTGCAAATCGCTCAGCACACTATCCCAGCCGCCCTGACTATCCGGTGCCGCCATTGTCTGCATCAGTTCTGCAAGCGTGCGACCGGTGAGCAGCGTTTCATCAAACGAGGTCACCAGGCTTGCCAGCGCATCAAAGCGGGTGACACGGAAATCGGCGTCGACTTCAATCAGAAAATCGGCGGCGGCCTGCGCATAATCGTGCATGCGCATCAGGCTGGTACGCGCTTCATCCAGTTGCAGCAGTTCATCCGGCAGTAACTGCAGACTGAACAGGGTTCGCAATTCTCCCTGCCATTCGAGCATGCTCACGGTGACATGGTAAAGCTGCTCGGAAAAACGGCTGCTCAAGTGCACCGGCGCCCGCAGATGCTCACGTTGGCGCATGCCGGCGGCGATCCGGGCACGATCCCGATCAGTAAACAATTCGTTGATGTCAGTATCGACCGGCAACGGATTGGCAAACAACTCGACTGCGGCCGGATTGCGATACAGGAGCCGCCAGCCGTCGCTGATGATGACCGGGTTGGGCAACGTGTCGAATTTTGATGCCTGCTCAACGGCAAGCCCTGCACCCGACGACTCCCCCGCCTCGCTCTGACGCCGACGACCGCGTCTTTTTTCTACATAGGTTGCACTGGCAGGCGGCCGTGCCACCGATGCGTCTCGGCCGGTCACGTAAACAGCTTCGGCGGGCAATCCGTTCCAGCGCACAGCCACCCGATGCGCCTGCAGCGATCGAGCGGCATAGAATCCTGCGGCGTCATCCGCAGCATCGCGATCGAGCCAGCCTGCCAGTTGCGCAGCGGTAGGCAAACGCTCCAGACCGTGCAGCCTGAGCCAGTTTTGATTGGTATACAGGGTGTCGTAATCTCGATGCACCAGCACACCCCAGGGAGCGCTGGCGCTCAGTTCGCGCATTTGTAACAGGCTTGCAAACATGTTTTGCTGCGCTGCTGGCAGCAGCGCCATGTCCACGATCTGGACCTCCAGCCCGGCCAGGTTCCCGCTACGCGACAGCATAGGCAACGTGCAGATGTACTTGCCGCCCAATCGACTGGACAACAGTCCGCCGTCGAGAAATGAGGGTTCAAGGGAGTCTCTGACCAGCTCGTCACTGCGTCTGACGAGCTGTGCTGCCTGCTTCGGCAGTAAGTCAAAATCATCTCTGTCGACGATATTGGACGCGGCGCTGAGCCGCATGGCTTTGGCATAGCCATGTGTGCAAATACGATAGCGAAGCTGCAGATCCTTCAGCGCCAGGCTGTCGGCCTGAGCCACGATCGGGGTGTGCGATTCGATCACGACCAATCCCAGCAATCAGCCGCTGCCCGACCAATTGGCCGGCAAGTTGTGTGCAGCTGAGAGTCGTCGCAAGTTGCCAAAATTTAGAGAGTCGGAGGGAATTTGCGGGACTCTAACAAATCGTGTTGGCGGAGGTTTCAACCCCATCACAAATCAGTGGCGCCGCGACGCAGGGAATGCCGAGATTGGTACGGGTCGATAACCCGGCCGCCAGGCAGGGCCGGGGCTGGGTTAGTAAGGCGTGGCAGCGGGGCCGGAGTTATCTATAGTTTTTTTCATGGCCGCAGCTGATGGGTGAGTGACCTAACCTACTCCCCCGATACCATGCCGCTGGTGGCGTACTGTTGCCGGCCACCAGGTGACTCGGAAGCGATCGCGTCAGCCGGCTCAATGGGCTCGTTCGACAGCGAATCGACGACAGACTCAATACGGCTGAGCCCAAGATACAGACTCGACTGCTCTTCGCGGCTCAAACCTGCCAGCAGTTGTTCGTTGCGCGCTTCCATCATTTTGTGCACTCGATCGTACTTCTCCCGACCGGATTCGCTGAGATCCAGCAGCACGTTGCGAGATTGACCATTGCTGGTGTCCGCGATCAGCAAACCGCTTTTAAGCATCGACTTTACCGTGCGGCTGATCTGCCCCTTATCCATGCCGATACGCGTGCGCACATCGGCCTGGCTAAGCGGTCCCCCGCGAGCCACCAATGCCAGAATACGCCACTCCGGCAATCGAAGATTAGCCAGCTTCTGCACCGCCTGGCCGACCTGACGACTTATCTTTGCTTGCACCACATTCAGTTTCAAGCTGATTAACGAATGCAGCGCCCCTTCATCGATTTGGTTTTCCATGTGGGAAATGTTTCGCCTCGCCTTGTAAACTCTCCAGCTGACACGCTGCCAGCCGGGACGTGAATACTACGTGAATTAAAACTGCAAATATCTTACAACTGCGGGAATGAACGTGGCGTCAACGCGCTTGTGAACATCACCATTAATAAATAAACAAATGCAGCACAACTTTTACTTCGGAGCTGATCATGAAAATAACAATAACCCCGGAATCTCTTTCGCAGTTGATGGTGGAATCGCTTTGTCGTCACAACACATCCGAGCGAAACGCAGCAGCGGTGGCCAAGGCCCTGACAGCTGCTGAAGCACAGGGTTTGAGTGGCCACGGCCTTTCTCGCTTGCACGCCTATTGTGGACAAGCTGCCAGTGGCAAAGTTCAGGGATTCGCCACACCGCAACGCACAACTGTCTCGCCTTCGATGGTAAAAATTGACGCCGGAAACGGTTTTGCCTATCCGGCAATCGATATCGCCATAGAATCCTGCAGGGACGGCGCGCGACAAAATGCCATTTGTTGCGCATTGATCGGAAACTCACACCATTTTGGCGCAGCGGGACTGGTCGTTGAGCAGCTGGCCGAAGCCGGGCAAATTGCCATTATGACGGGCAATTCCCCAAAGGCGATTGCACCAGCCGGTGGCAGCAGCCCGATGTTCGGCACCAACCCGATTGCCTTTGCCGCACCAAGAAAAAACGCGCCGCCGCTGGTCATCGATCTGTCGCTATCGACCGTGGCGCGCGGCAAAGTCATGGTAGCCGCACAGCGTGGCGAACCGATTCCACACGGTTGGGCGCGCGACGCTCAGGGCGCTCCCACTACCGATGCCCAGGCCGGGCTGGATGGCTCGATGGAGGCTATCGGCGGCGCCAAAGGGGCAATGCTGGCAATGATGATCGAAATACTGGTCGCCGGATTGACGAGCTCGAATTTCGGCTACGAGGCGACTTCGTTTTTTACCGCCGATGGCGCCCCGCCGTGCACGGCACAGATGCTGATCGCCATCGATCCGCAAGCGGCCGGGGCGAGTGACTTCGACAAACGGCTGGAAACCCTCATTGCAACGATGCTCGATCAGCCTGGCGTGCGCCTGCCTGGCAGCCGCCGGGCGGAACTGGCTGCTGCCGCGACCCGGGATGGAATTTCCATCAGCCAGCAGGCACATGAGCACTTGCTCGAATTAGCCGGACGTTAGCTGGCCAGTTGAAAAATACAGTAACCGCGCTGGAGAAACTCGACGCAGGGCCCTGCTATGCCTGCGTTTTTCCGCCTTGTTCTGACGCAAAGTACGGTGCGAACAGAGTAACTCTGTTTCTCAGGCGACCTGCTAGCGTCCACCACTCACATCAATAAATGTTCCAGTGCAATAGGCAGACTGCGCTGACATCAACCACAGCACAGCGTCGGCAACTTCTTCAGCCGTCCCCCCTCGCAACATTGGAACACCTGCTTTAACCCGCTCCACTCGATCCGGCTCTCCGCCGCTTGCATGAATATCGGTGTAAATAACACCGGGCCGGACGGCATTGACTCTGATACCACAATCACCGGTTTCACGAGCAAGGCCGATAGTTAAACTGTCTATGGCCCCTTTACTGGCCGCGTAGTCAACATACTCGTTCGGCGCGCCCAGCCGCGCGGCCATCGACGACACATTGACGATCGAGCCACCGATGCCGCCGTTGTGGGTCGACATGCGCTTTATCGCCTCGCGTGCGCACATCATCGAGCCGATCACATTGGTATTGAAAACGCGGCGAAAGCGTTCGGTGGACATATTTTCAAGTCGATCATGATGCTCGAGAATACCGGCATTGTTAACCAGTGCTGTGACCTCACCCAACTCGGCAGCCGATTGCTCAAACAGCCGGGTAACATCCTCCTCGACAGCGACATCACCCCGCACCACTATGGCTTTGCCGCCGGCGGATTCGATTTGCGCACGCACTGCCTGCGCGTGGTCTTCACTGTGAAGATAATTAATACATACCGAATAGCCATCACGTGCGGCGGCTATTGCCACGGCCGCACCAATTCCACGACTGGCACCTGTAACGATCGCAACACTCATAGTTTCACTGGTCTCCGGTTCTGTTGCTGTTTACATATTGCGACGGTACTTGCCACCCACCTCGAACAGCGCATCGGTGATCTGTCCGAGCGAACAGTACTGTGCCGCGTCGACCAACTCGGCAAACACGTTTTCATCGGCGACGGCTGCCGCTTTAACCCGTTTTAGCGCTGCACGGGCATGATCACTGTTGCGTTGTTGAAAGTCTCTCAAGCGTTCGATCTGACTCTGCTTTTCCTGTTCCGTAGAGCGTGCCAGCTCCACGACTGCTTCCACTTCATTTTCATCCGGGTTGCGATAGGTGTTCACGCCAATGATCGGCAAGCTGCCATCGTGCTTGCGGTGTTCGTAGAGCATCGACTCCTCCTGAATCTTGCCGCGCTGATAACCGGTTTCCATCGCGCCCAACACACCGCCACGCTCCGAGATGCGTTCGAATTCCTGCAGCACCGCCTCCTCGACCAGATCAGTCAGTTCGTCTATCACAAAACTGCCCTGATTCGGATTTTCGTTGCGCGCCAGACCCCATTCGCGGTTGATGATCAGTTGAATCGCGATCGCGCGACGGACTGACTCCTCGGTTGGCGTGGTGACGGCCTCGTCATAGGCGTTGGTGTGCAGCGAGTTGCAATTGTCGTAAACCGCAATCAGTGCCTGCAAGGTAGTGCGAATATCATTGAACGCCATCTCCTGAGCGTGCAAAGATCGGCCGGAAGTCTGGATGTGATATTTGAGCTTCTGGCTACGCTCGTTGGCACCGTATCGCTCGCGCATCGCCACCGCCCATATACGCCGCGCCACACGCCCCATCACGGTGTATTCCGGATCCATTCCGTTACTGAAAAAGAACGAGAGATTAGGC
Organism: uncultured Granulosicoccaceae bacterium; assembly: GCA_937920585.1. Lineage (GTDB taxonomy): Bacteria > Pseudomonadota > Gammaproteobacteria > Granulosicoccales > Granulosicoccaceae > CAKZSB01. Next base: position 42,685 of record CAKZSB010000149.1, read on the forward strand.
GCAAAGTCATCGACGTTCATGCCGCGGGCCAGATAGCTCTCCACGTAGGTAAAACCGTTGGCAAGCGTAAAGGCCAGTTGACTGATCGGGTTCGCGCCCGCCTCGGCAATGTGATATCCCGAAATCGATACCGAGTAAAAATTACGCACCTGATTGGCGACAAAATATTCCTGGATGTCACCCATTACTTTCAAGCTGAATTCAGTCGAGAAAATACACGTGTTCTGCCCCTGATCCTCCTTGAGAATATCCGCCTGCACCGTGCCGCGCACATTGGCAAGCGTCCAGGCGCGCAGTTGCGCAAGCTCTGCATCGTCCGGTCTGCGATTATTTTCCTTTTCGAACTTTTGCTGTTGTTGCCGAAATGCGGTGTTGAAGTAAAACGCCAGAATAGTCGGCGCAGGTCCGTTGATGGTCATCGAGACCGAGGTGGCGGGATCACAAAGATCAAAGCCGTCATAGAGCGCCTGCATGTCTTCAACGGTTGCGATAGAGACACCGGAATTGCCTACTTTGCCGTAAATATCCGGCCGCTCGTGCGGATCGTTACCGTAGAGCGTTACCGAGTCAAAGGCGGTGGACAGCCGTTTCGCGGCCGCATGCTCTGAGAGCGCCTTGAAGCGACGATTGGTGCGAAAGGCATCGCCCTCTCCGGCGAACATTCGAGTCGGATCCTCACCTTCGCGCTTGAACGGAAAGACTCCCGCAGTGAACGGAAAGTAACCCGGCAAATTCTCAAGCATCAGCCAGCGCAGCAGATCGCCATGATCAGAAAAACGTGGCAGCGATACTTTATTGATCACGCTACCGGAGAGCGTGGTGTGCTGCAGGGCGGTGCGGATTTCCCGATCCCGCACGGTGGTGACCAATTCTGCAGACTGGTACTGCTCCCGCCGCGCTGGCCATTGTTCAAGCTGCTCGCGATTGCGACGCTCGATCGAATCACGGCGCTCATCCAGCAAGCGGCCAAGTGCTGCCGAATCGACGTCAATTGAATGGTTGTCGAGCATGGATTTAGCCGCCAGCAATTGCTGGTGCTGACGCGCGAGATCTGCCTGCTGTTCGGCACTCGCCCGATAGCCTCGCACAGAATCGGCGATTTCCGCCAGATAGCGTTGCCGATTGGCCGGCAGAATCACCGCGCTGTCAGTGGAATGCCGTGTATCGACCGCGGCTAAGTGCCGTTCACCGGTGACCAGCCCGGCGCTTTCAAGTTGCTCCAGCAGACGCTGGTAAAGCGCGGTGACTCCGTCGTCGTTGAAGCGTGCTGCCATGGTGCCGAACACAGGCATCTGCTCCGGGGCAATCGAAAACTGCTCGCGATTTCGCTGCACCTGTTTGCTGACATCGCGCAGCGCATCGGCTGCACCTTTGCGATCGAACTTGTTGATCGCCACGACATCGGCGAAATCGAGCATGTCGATCTTTTCGAGCTGGCTGGCAGCGCCAAATTCCGGCGTCATCACATACATGGACACGTCGCAGTACGGCACTATGCCGGCATCACCCTGGCCGATGCCGGGGGTCTCAACGATGATGAAATCAAAACCCGCCAGCCGAGTGGCTGCAATCATGTCACCCAGTTGGGCGGGCACGTCACCGCCCGCCTCGCGGGTTGCGATCGAGCGCATGAAAATATTGGGGTGGTCGATCGCATTCATGCGAATCCGATCACCGAGCAACGCACCACCGGTTTTGCGCCGGGTCGGGTCGACGGCGAGTATGGCTATTTTGAGCTGATCGGCGTGATCAAGCCGAAAACGCCTGATAACTTCGTCTGTCAGCGACGATTTACCCGACCCGCCAGTGCCGGTAATACCGAGGACCGGCACCTTGTTCAGGGTGCCGGCGGCTTCCCGGATTCGCTTGCAGGCCGCCTCGGGATAGCTGTCGTTCTCAAGCGAGGTGAGGATTGCGGCCAGCAGCGTCGCATCTGTGGCGAGATTGTCGAAGTCGGTACTGGCGCGCTGGCCAGGATCGAAATCACAGCGGCCGAGCATGTCATCTATCATTCCTTGCAGGCCGATCTTCTGGCCATCTTCAGGTGAGTAAATACGCGCCACACCATAGTTGTGTAGATCGTCGATCTCTTCGGCAACGATCACCCCGCCACCACCGCCAAACACCTGAATGTGGCCACAGCCGCGATCGCGAAGCATGTCGACCATATACTTGAAGTACTCGACGTGGCCGCCCTGGTAGGAGCTGATGGCAATGCCCTGCACATCCTCCTGGATGGCCGCCACGACAATCTCCTCAACCGAGCGATTGTGGCCCAGATGAATAACCTCTGCACCCGAGCCCTGCAGAATCCGGCGCATGATATTGATCGATGCGTCGTGGCCGTCAAACAGACTCGCTGCGGTAACGAACCTGATGTGTCGAACCGTATCTGCTTTGCTGATGTTGAGTACATCGCTGGCAGGCGTTGACATCGCTGTTCCTCGCTGATTGATTACTGGTTTCCGGTGCGTAAATCAGACCAACCAGAGCGCACCCGTAAACTTGATTTTACACAGTGTGAGTGTATATTCACGTTTACGTAAACGTCAATCAGCGCAACCCTGTCAATGACTGCCCCTGAGTCTTCCGATACGTTCAGCATTTCCGAACTTGGCAAGGAATTTGGCATAACAGCCAGAGCGATGCGGTTCTATGAGGACAAAGGCCTGCTCTGCCCTGCGCGAAACGGCCAACGGCGCATCTACTCGCGGGCCGACCGGACTCGGTTGAAACTGGTCATGCGCGGCCGCAGGCTTGGATGGCCGCTGGACGAAATCCGCGCGGTAATCGATATGTACGACACCTCCGAGGGCGAACTCAAGCAGCTGGAATATACCTGCGAAAAGATTTCCGAAAGGCGTGAGCGTTTGCTCCAGCAGCAGCGCGATATTGAATCGTCTCTGCGCGACATGCAGGAAATCGAGCAGCGCTGTCGAAACCGAATCGAGCAAATGAATATCAAACCCAACACACCCGCATCAAGCAAACCGGAGCCGGCACGAGATGAGTGAACAAGACCCTATCGTCATAACCGCAGCGCAGCGCACACCCATGGGCGGCTTCCAGGGTGCTCTGGGCGATATGACTGCCGCACAGCTCGGATCAACTGCGATAGCCGCCGCCGTCGACAACAGCAAGCTCGAACCTGCCGATGTGGAAGAGGTTGTGATGGGCTGCGTGCTGCCCGCAGGCCAGGGTCAGGCACCGGCGCGCCAGGCGGCACTGGGCGCGGAACTGCCACTGGCAACCAGTTGCACTACGATTAACAAGATGTGCGGTTCCGGTATGAAGGCGGTGATGTTTGCCCACGATTCATTGCTGGCAAACAGTAATAAGGTCATGGTCGCAGGTGGCATGGAGAGCATGAGCAACGCGCCCTACCTGTTGCCCAAAGCCCGCGGTGGCATGCGTATGGGACACGGCAATGTACTGGACCATATGTTTCTCGACGGGCTGGAAGACGCCTACGACAAAGGCCGACTGATGGGCAGTTTTGCGGAAGATTGCGCCGGACACTACAAATTCAGCCGCGAGCAGCAGGACGCATTTGCGATCGAATCACTCACCCGGGCACGCAACGCGATAGACGCCGGCCACTTTGCCGACGAAATCGCACCCTGCAGCGTCACCAGTCGACGCGGCACCACCGAGGTCACCACCGACGAGCAGCCTCACAAGGCAAACCTCGAAAAAATCCCGCAACTGCGTGCCGCCTTCGCCAAAGATGGCTCGGTCACCGCCGCCAATTCGAGCTCCATTTCCGATGGTGCCGCCGCCCTGGTGATGATGCGCAAGAGCGAGGCCACGCGCCGTGGCCTACAACCGATGGCGACAATACTCGGCCACAGCTCGCATGCGCACGAGCCGAACTGGTTTACCACTGCCCCGGTTTATGCCATGAAAAACCTGCACGACCGGCTCGGTCTCACTCAGAGTGAAATCGATCTCTATGAAGTAAACGAGGCTTTCGCTGTGGTGACGATGGCGGCAATGAACGAGCTCGAACTGCCCCACGACAAGGTCAATGTGCACGGCGGCGCCTGTGCGCTGGGCCATCCAATTGGTGCATCCGGTGCGAGAATCCTGGTCACGCTTATCCATGCCCTGCAACAACGCAATCTGCAACGCGGCATGGCCGCACTGTGTATCGGCGGAGGCGAAGCCACCGCAGTTGCGATTGAATTGAACCGGGATTGATTCCAGCACCATGAGATACACAGACGAGCAATTGATGATTCGCGACACCGCTCGCGACTTTGCCGCCGAGCAACTGGCGCCCAACGCCGCCCGATGGGACGCAGAATGTATCTTTCCGCGCGAGGCGATCGCCGCCATGGGATCACTGGGCTTGCTTGGCATGGTGGTACCCGAGGAATATGGCGGCTCCGCCACTGATAACGTTGCCTACGCTATGGCGCTGGAAGAAATTGCCGCCGGTGACGGCGCCTGCTCCACTATCATGAGCGTGCACAACTCGGTGGGCTGCCTGCCGGTGCTGCGCTTTGGAACCGAAGCGCAAAAAGCACGCTGGCTCGAGCCATTAGCCACGGGCAAGCTGCTGGCCGCGTTCTGCCTGACCGAACCCCAGGCAGGCTCCGATGCATCCGCCCTCACCGCTCGCGCGACAGCCCATGAAGGCGGGTACCGGCTCAACGGCGTCAAGCAGTTCATCACCTCAGGCAGCAATGCCGACCTGGCCATCGTATTCGCCGTGACCGATCCGGATGCCGGCAAACGCGGCATCAGCGCCTTCCTCGTGCCGACTGACAATCCCGGTTACAAAGTCGCGTCGGTAGAAAAGAAAATGGGCCAGCGAGCCTCGGATACCTGCCAGATTCTGCTCGAAGACTGCGACCTGCCCGCCGACAGCCTGCTCGGCGACGAGGGGGAGGGTTATCGCATTGCGCTGGGCAACCTCGAGGGCGGACGTATAGGCATTGCCTCACAGGCTGTCGGTATGGCACGCGCCGCCTATGAGCACGCACTCGCCTACGCCAGCGAGCGACAGGCATTCGGTGAACCGATATTCAATCAGCAGGCGGTGTCTTTTAAACTGGCCGATATGTGCACCGCTATCGATGCCGCACGGCTGCTGGTGCATCGCGCAGCGGCGTTGCGCGACGACCAGCAACCCTGTTTGAAGGAGGCTTCCATGGCCAAGCTTTTCGCCAGTGAAATGGCCGAGAAGGTTTGCTCGGACGCCATTCAGATTCACGGCGGCTACGGCTATCTCGCCGACTTTCCGGTCGAGCGAATCGCACGCGATGTGCGGGTTTGCCAGATCTACGAAGGCACATCCGACATCCAGCGGCTCGTGATCAGCCGCTCCCTGCTAGCCTGATCCCGCGCAGATGGCATCTGGCGCCGACAGAAAACTTGTAACGCTCGGCTATCTGCTCTTTGCATTCGGTGCATTGTTCGGTATCACCGCCGTCATCGGCGCTATCGTCACGCACAGCAAGATTGCAAGTGTTGAGAACAGTCAGTCGCGCTGGCACCTGCGAGCACAATTGTCGGCATTCTGGCTGCTCGCCGCAATGCTCGCGATCGCCGCCTGGCAATGGCCGAACAGCGTGGCAAAACCAGTCATTGTCGTTGCTGTCGCACTATGGGCGATTACCTGGCTGGCCGGATTCTGGTTGCTGGGCAAAGAGCGCAAAACCATCGACGACCGGTAGTTGGGTATACTGCCGTTCACGTCAACAACTTTGGAGTATATAGAATGTCGGATCCTGAAATCGCTGGCACTGCGCCCATCCCGGTCGAGGTAGAAGATGGCAAGAACTACTTTTGGTGCTCCTGCGGAAAGAGCGCCAGCCAACCCTTCTGCGATGGATCACATAAGGGCACCGACTTCGCGCCGGTTAAATACACCGCTGAAAAAGATGGCAAGGTGTTCTTCTGCAGTTGCAAGCGCAGTGCAAAGTCGCCCCTGTGTGACGGCAGTCACAAGGCCCTGTAGTTCACCCCGCCACGGCGACACCCCGTGTCGCCGTCAGTTCCCCGAGATTCGCCGGAACTGCGCCCAAAAGCTTGCGCACCTTCAAAAAAACACAGTTCCACACAATCATTTTTACGGCAGCCTTGTAAATCCGTAACTTAGCGAACTTTCCGTGAAACCCACCGATGTCAGGTCGAACGGTAAACCTATCTAAACCATAGACTTACAGTCACTTTGCAACGCCGTAGACAACTCACGGTTCAAAGGCAAGCCAAATCCTTATAACTTACCGCACTTCAATCACTTCGCGCTGCAATTGAAAACTTTGATTAAATTCTGTCAACGCCTGCCCTTGTCAACACCGCGTAAATTTGGCCGATTACTGTTTCGACACCCATGCAGCACGGGCGTCACTCAGGCTGACAGGCAACACCTGACTTGAGTAAACCACTGACTTTGATAAGTGAACAGACACTGTCAAAGCAGTGAACGGTCAACTTGCGTGCAGCCCGATACGGGGACAGTTCCCTGTATCGACAGAACCCGATTGCAATAGTTAAAACTATGGCGGTATTAAACTAGGAGTTTTAGGCGAGAGATCTGACAAAAGTGCTGATGGAAGATCAGGCACAAGCACTATGACACCAATAATAAAAAGCAAGGTGTCTGTTTTACTCAGTGCAGCCGCGGCAACCACAGCGTTAATAACAAAATGCAGATCAATGTAATCGGGAGCACTCCGTGCGGCGCCAAGGCGCCGCACGATTTTAATTTTTTACCGGCACGAAACCATCGCCCGGTATTGCACGAGTTACAGCCCCTTCACTCGGCGGGCACTTCACTTTGTTGCCGCGTAGCAGAGCACAGCGCTATAGTGTTATGTACTGCGCTGGAGCAATCCGATGACTGACCACGATATTCTGCTCAACACCCGCGACGGCCACGTCGCGACGCTTACCATGAATCGCCCCGATAAATTCAATGCGTTATCGGAGGAGTTGCTCGACGCCTTGCAACAGGCTCTGGAGTCGGCAGCCAGCGACGATTCGATTCGGGTAGTGGTAATCGCCGCGACAGGTCGTGCATTTTGCGCCGGCCACGACCTGAAACAGATGCGTGGCAATCATTCGAAAGCCTACTACGACGCCTTGTTTGCACAGTGCAGCAAGATGATGCAAACCATCGGCGAGCTGCCCCAACCGGTTATCGCGAGTGTACAGGGTCTGGCCACCGCGGCAGGCTGCCAGCTGGTTGCAACCTGCGACCTTGCCATCGCGGCCCACTCCGCCCGTTTCGCTGTCTCGGGTGTTAACCTGGGGCTCTTTTGCAGCACGCCTGCGGTGGCTTTGTCGCGCAATGTAGCGCGCAAGCGATCACTGGAAATGTTGCTCACCGGCGAATTTATCGACGCCGCCACGGCAGTGGAATACGGTCTGATCAATCGCAGTGCCGCCGATGAGGAACTGGCTGGCGAAGTAGCGCAGCTGGCCGCGCGAATCAGCGCAAAACCCGGTCATGCGGTGCGCCACGGCAAAGCCATGTTCTATCGCCAGTTACAGCAACCGCTCGGCGATGCGTACTCACTGGCCGCCGGCGTTATGGCCTGCAACATGATGGAAGCCGATACTGTCGAAGGCGTCGATGCCTTTCTGGAAAAGCGCCAGCCGAGGTTCGAACATCGCGAGGATTAGTGCGCACACCAGGTTCGCGGGGATCAAGTCCCTCCCCACCGCGCCGATAACGCTGATGGTACAGCATATCTTCCAAAGCCCTTCCGGGGCCTTAGAGACCGGCACGAATGAGCGAAACAAAACCCCTCACCTATCTGAACGCATTGGCGATCAGCTGCCTTGCCACTGGATTGATCGACGAGTCGGAGCCCGCTTTCAAAGACATCGCCGCGCAACTGCCCGACCACTCAGCAGGCCCTGTCGGCCTGGCAAGCGCAGAGCTTGCGCGCGGCAACATCGACGATGCCTGCCGGATTCTGCGCGAACACGTCGACGCATCAGATAGACGCAGTGGCGAAACCAAACGCATTCTGATCACCGCACTGACCTCAGCCAACCAGCTCGACCAGGCCAATAAATTACACCAGAGCCTGTTGGGCATCGACGCCGCCAACGACGACAGCGAATACGTCAGAGCGACGCATGATTTCTTCGGCACCGGCCATCCGGCTGACTGGGGTAATCCGGCCTAAAGGCTTCGCTACCTGTATGATGTCGCCACCAACCGCGTGGCGATTATGAGCGACAACAATAATATTCAATTCATCGATACTGCCTCGGCGCTTAACGAACTCTGCGCTGCCTTGCAGCCGTTTGACTGGCTGGCCATCGATACGGAGTTTCTGCGCGAGCGCACCTATCGCCCTGAACTCGCGCTGATACAAATCGCTGCAGGTGACATCGTCGCGATTATCGATCCGCTGGCACTGGACTCGCTGGAGCCATTGTTATCGATTCTCTATAACCCCGCGACAACCAAGGTTCTGCATGCAGCCGGCCAGGACCTGGAGATCTTCTACTGGCTTTGCGGCAAGGTGCCGGAGAATCTGTTCGATACCCAGATTGCCGCGCCGCTGCTGGGTTACCAGGAACAACTGGGGTACGGCAACCTGATCCGTGAGGTTCTGGGCGTCGAACTGGCAAAGAGTCACGCCAGAGCAGACTGGATGCGGCGTCCGTTACCTGAAAAACAGCTTCAATACGCCGCCGATGATGTGATCTATCTTGCCCGGGCTTATCCGATCATGCGCGATCGGCTCCAGGAACTTGGCCGACTGGACTGGCTGCAGGCCGAGTGGCGCGACATGACAAACCCGGAGCGCTACGAAAAGCCCGCCGAGCATATGTGGAAGCGGGTCAAGCAGGTCAACAATCTCAAAGGCGCACGTTTGTCGGTAGCGCAGCATCTGGCGAGCTGGCGCGAAGTTACTGCACGAACCCTAAACACCCCGCGCACCTGGCTGTTGAAAGACCCGTTGATCCTCGATCTGGCCAGGCAAATGCCGGACGACATAGACGAGCTCAAGCACGTGCGTGGATTGTCTGCCGGCACCATACGCCAACACGGCAAAGCGATCGTCAGCCTCATCGGTGAGGCGCGTCAGAGCGCGCCAATCCCGATCGGTCCGCAAACGCGCAAAGGCGGTTTAACCGTTGGCCAGGATGCCGCCGTCGACCTGCTCGAAGCAGTCGCAAAACTGTACGCCGCGGAGCTTGCGATAAACGCCACCGTGCTGGCACCACGCAAATCAATAGAAGACCTGATTCGGGGGCAAACCGAAACGGCGGTTATGCAGGGCTGGCGCCATGAGCTGATAGGCCAGCGCCTGCAGCGAGTTCTCGACGGGGAGACGAAAGTCGCCATTGAGGCAGGTCAGTTGCAGGTGATCGGGACGTAAGTCTGCTTTGCCCAACGGACGCTAGCGGTGCCAGGCTCTCCAACCGCGCTGAGTACAACGACATGGATCGCCGGCCCCGCAGAGCCGACCAGCGAGCGGGATTTTGCCAAAGGGCTGTAATTGCGCGCGCCATGGCATAAACTTGGCGCCCCGCCACTCTCAGCCTTATTAATGTCTGCCAAACTCACCAACATCAATATCGTCTCCGAATCTGTGCTGGTCACACCACAGGAGTTGCACGACACATTGCCTCGATCTGATGCCGCAACTACTACGGTGGACAACGCTCGCACCGTGGTGGAGAACATTCTGGCGCGTCGCGATCATCGTCTGCTGGTCGTCGCCGGCCCCTGTTCGATCCATGATCTCGAATCCGCCAAAGATTACGCGCGTCGGCTCAAGGCGCTGGCCGACAAGCACGCCGAGCACCTTTATATCGTGATGCGTGTGTATTTCGAGAAACCTCGAACAGCCCTGGGGTGGAAAGGATTCATCAACGACCCGTCACTGGACGACTCATTCGACATCGACAATGGCTTGCACAAGGCGCGCGAACTGTTGCTTTGGCTTGCAGATCTGGGCTTGCCGGCCGGTACAGAGGCGCTCGATCCGATCAGCCCGCAATATCTATCCGATTTGTTTGCCTGGACGGCGATTGGCGCCCGAACATCCGAGTCACAAACCCACCGTGAAATGTCGAGCGGGCTATCGACGCCGGTAGGCTTCAAGAACGGTACAGACGGCAGCCTTGATATCGCCATCAATGCGATGAAATCGGCGGCATCACCACATCGTTTTCTGGGCATCAATCTGCACGGCCAGGTGACCCGTCTCGAGACCGCCGGCAATCAGTTCGGCCACATCATTCTGCGTGGTGGCTCCGAGCCGAACTACGATTCGGTCAGTGTCGCTCTGGCCGAACAGGCACTGGAGTCGGCCGGGTTGTCGAGCAGCCTGATCGTCGACTGCAGCCATGCAAATTCCCACAAGGACTACGCGCTGCAACCGCTGGTGGCAGATAACGTCAGCAAGCAGATTGCCGAGGGCAATCAGTCGATCATCGGAATCATGCTCGAAAGCCACATCGGTGCAGGCAATCAGAAGCTTGGCAAAGACCCGTCGGCACTTGAGTACGGCGTGTCGATAACCGATGGCTGTATCGATTGGGAGACGACTGAAAAGCTGTTTGAATCGATGACCCGCCAGCTCGCAGAGCCCCTGCGTGCGCGGATGGCAAAGGCCTGATATGAACGATCCAGCTTGTTACCGCGGCATCCGGCGATGAGTCGCGCTCAGAACCAGTACTTCGACGATTACATCAAGTCACGCGTGCGCACCATCCCGGATTGGCCCGTGGAGGGTGTGCAATTTCGCGACATCACACCGCTGATGCAGAATCCCGCCACCTTTCGACGCCTGGTCGACTGCTTCGTGCACCGCTACTACGAACACGATATCGACGTACTGGCGTGCATCGATGCTCGCGGGTTCATTATAGGCGGAGCACTGGCGTACGAGCTGAGCACCAGCCTGGTGCCCATCCGCAAACGCGGCAAACTGCCGTTCGACACCGTGAGTGAGAGCTACGAACTGGAGTACGGCAAGGCAGAAGTGGAACTGCACAAGGACGCCATTGCAGCGGGCCAGAAAGTACTCTTGCTCGACGACCTGATTGCCACCGGTGGCACCATGCTGGCCGCCGCCGCGCTGATCAAACGCCTCGGTGGCGAACTCGCCGAAGCCGCCGCCATCATCGATCTGCCCGATCTGGGTGGCTCGGCCAAACTGCAACAGGCCGGCTACAAAGTTTTCAGTATCTGTTCTTTCGACGGCGAGTAGTCACTCGCCGCCGTCTGACTGTTGCTATCGACCGGCAACCGTGATCACGGTGTGCAGCACGATGTCGTACTCAAAATAGACTTCGAATCCAGCGTATTCCCAGCTTGAAATCGGCGGGCTTCCGACCGCCTCGTGGCGATGGACCGGCTCGCCAAACTTTGCCAGCACATCGTTACGATGCAGGCCGGAACGCGGCACCGATGCAGACTCCACTACTGAAAGGCTGCCTTCGTGGTGGCGAATGATCTCGGCGTTCAAAGGCGCGGCAGCAGCCAGCATCAGCGCTGCTGCGGCAAGAGGGGTTGCTACGAGTTTTATCATTATTCTTCTCCGTGGACCGTAACAAGATCGTCCGTCAAAATTCTTTCTTTAGACAACAATTTGACGTCAACAGGGCGATATATCCGTTTTGTCGTTTGGTCCGGGCGATGAAGTGGTCATAATCCGGCACAGACCTCTCAAACACCCTTTGGAGTCAGCGCATGCTGAGGTTTTTCGCCGGAATCCTGTTCGCGCAAGTGGCGGCTGTCTTGCTGTCGCTGGTGCTGCTCGATCCATTCAACATTGAAAACGCGCTGATATTTCTGTTTCCCGTCGGAATAATCACGGTAATTTTCATGTTCTGGTTTCGCTCGATCGCGGCGCAAATGGCAGAGCAGCGAGTCGCTGCGCTATCCGCCCGCTTCGCAAAGGAACGAGAGAGCTTCAATCTCAACGCGGAACGAGCGAAAACCCGGCTGGTCCGTCAAACCCAGAAAGAGATCGCCAGCGAAACGCGCAAAGCGCGCAATCGGGCCAATCTCAAAGTGGGCGCCGCAGTGGCCGTTGCCGGCGGTTTCGGCATGATCATGCTATTCAGTCAAATGGTGACGCTCGGATTGCTGACCCTGACCACAGCCGGTGGCGCAGTCGGCGGCTATCTCGCCCGCGCCCGCCGCGAAACCACTGCCCTGCCCGAACAAGACTACAAACTGATCGAATCGATAGACGAGCCGCCCCCCGAGAGCGACAAGCCAGCCAGCGCATCGCTGTCCGATCTCAATCCCGAAACAGGTCGCTGATCCATTCGTGTGCCTCGGGATAATCCGCCATATCGAGAACAAACTCCTGACCACGAGCGGCCGCTCTTAGCTGCACGCTGTCCGGCTGCCCGGTCCAGCGCGCAAGATCGGTGTGATAGCTCAGCGCACTGGCCCTGCCTATTGGATTAAGCCAGCCTGGCAGTTGCCAGATCGAACGCGTACACCCGTCGGCGGTTAACACACGATGGGACTGGTAGCGTTCAAAAACGCCGCATGAGGCACAGCCTGACGCCCATTGCAGGTTATTGCTCGCCGCGATGTAAAAGCTGTTGCCGGTCCCGAACTGGCCATAAAAATGGGGATGATAACGAGCCCATTCAGCCCGCATTTGTTCTACAGGCTCAATCGACCCGACCTGCATCCAGCCGAAAATCACATGCTGATCCGGCGCGTCGGCCACATAGCGCCATCGGCCGGCAACGCAGTGCACCTGCCTGAACCAGCCAAAAAACAGGAACAGGTCACCAGGCTCCACACCCTGCAGCTGCAAGTGGCGCTGGGCGGCGCCATGTTGGCCGAACAATCCACACCAACCCGGCGCGCGCGACATCGAATTGCAATCGAGATCCGGGTCCATATGAACGCGTGACGCGCCGACGATTCTACCGCGGCTGAGATTGTGCACGACTCTGGCAGCATTGGCGGGTGCTCGCAGATCGCGGTATCGAATGGGCGAACGCACGTCGGGAATCGGCACCGACCAGAGCGTGCCATCGGGAAAGATCGGGCTGGCAAAACCGCCGACACTGCTGTCGACGCCCTTGCGACTCAGTATCAGTCGCAAGCCGACCAGTCCACGCTGTCTGTCGCACGCCACAGATACCAGCTGGCAACCGAGCGGTGCGGGCTCCAAAGTTCGCCGACTCTGGCAAGCTGCCCGGCGGGGAGCATGTCGTCGAGTGCATAGGCCAGCGCGTGTCCCTTGCGAATGCCGAGATCAGTCGAGGGCAGCACATCGGCACGTTGAAGATTGAAAATCATCAGCACCTCGACGCTCCAGCGGCCGATACCGCGAACAGTCGTCAGCAGCTCAATGAGTTTGTCGTCGTCAAGCTCACGCAGCTCGCGATCGCCGGGAATCGCGCCATTGCGCATTTTCTCGCTGAGCTCCAGCACCGATGCCACTTTGGCGCGACTAAATCCGATTTCGCGCAGCTGCGGTTCGCCCAGCTCGATCACCGTGTCTGGCTCGACGCCGGTGGGACAGGCATGTAGCAACCGTTCATGGATCGCGTTGGCTGATTGGGTGGACAGCATCTGATAGACAATGGCCCGCACCAGTGACTGATAGATGCTGAGCTGACGCTCACTTCGCACGCGCGTGGGCCCGACCCGCTCGATCAATCGCGCCATCACGGGATCAACCTGGCTCAGGTATTGTTTGCCGCGGCTCAGCGACAGTTTTCCGGATGCGGCCACAATTGCCTCTGCTCGCTGACGAAGCCTCTACGATAACCGGCGAACCGGGCCAAGTCGTGCCTAAAACCATCGCCAAGCGATTACAATCCGGTCTCTATCTCTATTTCGATGCGGATCGTGCAAAAAGACAGAATATTCGCTCAACCGCTCGGCCATATCGAGCAATTCAGCTTCGACGAACGAGTCGCTGGTGTGTTCGACGATATGATCGAACGCTCAGTACCCGGTTATCGCAGTATTGTTGCGCAAACCGGCATCCTCGCCGGCCGATTTGCCCTGCCCGGCACACACTGCTACGACCTCGGCTGTTCGCTTGGCGCATCCACATTTGCCATGCGTGCCAACCTTGCAAAAACCGCCTGTCGGCTCGTGGCGGTGGACAATTCCACAGCTATGCTCGAACGCATGCGCGAGCGCCTGCGTGATGACCCGGTATCCGTGCCCGCCGTCGAGGTGCGCAACGCCGACATTGCCAGCATGCCCCTTGAACCCTGCAGCGTTGCGGTGCTGAACTTCACACTGCAGTTTGTCGCGCCTGAGTTGCGTGCCGATTTCACAGTGCGACTGGCAGATGCGATGGTGACCGGTGGCGCGCTGGTGCTATCGGAGAAAATCCGCTTCGACGATCAGGCGCAACAGTCACTGCACGTAGAGATGCACGAGCAGTTCAAACGCAACAACGGCTACAGCGAACTCGAGATTAGCCAGAAGCGTGAGGCACTGGAGGATGTGATGATTCCGGAAACGCTCAGCACACATCGCGATCGGCTGCACGCCGCCGGTTTCAGCAGTGTCGAAGTCTGGTTCCAGTACTACAACTTTATGTCGCTGGTGGCAATTAAATGAGTTTGCTGGATGGATTCCTGCAAGCGCCGCACACACCGGCACTGAGCCGCTGGCTGCATGAGCTCGAGCCGCTCGCAAAGCAAAAACTGGAAGCCAGCGGTCACGGCGACTACCCGCGCTGGCGATTGGCGCTGGATCAATTGCCAACCTTACCTGTCGAGCGAGTTGATCTGAGCGCAGAGGCTGTCTCCTGCTTTGCTGCCTCGCCAATATCCACCGCAGACCACGAACAGCTCGCTGCGGCATTGATGCAGTTGAGCCCGTGGCGCAAAGGCCCGTTTGATCTATTTGGTGTGCGGATCGATGCGGAATGGCGCTCGAACCAGAAATGGCATCGAGTAGCCCCGCACCTGCACGCACTGAATGGCCGCAACGTCCTCGATGTCGGCAGCGGAAACGGCTACTACGCAATGCGCATGCTGGGCGCAGGCGCTGCCAGCGTCGTGGGCCTGGATCCCGGCTTGCTGTTCAACCTGCAATTTCACGCCATCAACCGATATTGTGGCCAAACGCGCGCCGCCGTACTGCCACTTGCGGGCGAAGTACTCGAGCAACATCCCTTTCCATTCGATACCGTATTCTCTATGGGAGTGCTCTACCATCGGCGCGATCCGCAGGCGCACCTGCGTACACTGCTGGATAGTCTGCGACCCGGCGGGCAACTGATCCTCGAAACGCTGGTGATTGACGACGCCCGCGCGAACTTCGTCAACGGTCAGCGCTACGCCAACATGCGCAATATCTGGTACCTGCAAAATTCCACGGATCTGCTCGAGCTCATCGCCGCGGCTGGCTTCGACGACGCCAGATGCGTCGACTTCAGCCACACCACCGTCAGCGAGCAAAGACAAACCAGCTGGATGACCTTTCATTCATTGGCGCAAGCACTTGAGCCCGGTGACAGCAGCCGCACCATTGAGGGACACCCCGCGCCATGCCGTGTGATTGTGACCGCCGTCAAACCTGCTGTAACTGCTTTGGAACAATAATTGACAGTCGTCACAAATGACGGTGCACGATGGTTTCGCTTGTGCAATAATCCGCCGCCTGCGATCGGCAATCACTGGCCGGTGCACGGAAAATCGCGCTGCCGCTAGCGCGCCACCGGGCAATTCCCAGCACAAATGAATTTTGCATGCAACTCTACGACCTTTCGCCAGGGCGGCGTCTGGGCGACAGAAGACGGCGCACTCTGCGACGGCACTAAACGCAGCGTTGAGGGCCAGGAGTTCGTCTTCTACGAAGGTTACTGGATTCGCTACTACGAGCCGCCCGAGGACACCCTCGTGGCGCGCAAAAAGCTGATCGAATCACTAACCCGCCGAACTTTTCATCACACCGAACCAGGTATCAACACGCCCGGCAAAGCACTTGATGGCGCGCGCAAGCACTACGAACGCGAAACCGACCCCCGTAAAAAACGCGTAAACGCAGCGATGCTGGCCGGTGCACTGTTCAATCGCGCCACCGACATTTTCAATGCGATCGTCGATTTGAACGCCAAAGGGGTCACGATAGACCGCAGCAATGAACTCATGCGCCAGTGTGGACAGTGTTTCAAAGAAGCACTGGAACTGGGCAGGCAGGTGAAACACTACAGCGGACAGGAAGGTATCGACGAACTGTGGGGAGAACCCTTTCGCGCCTTCACCGCACCAATTGAGCAGTTTTACCGATCGCGCTACATAAAAGTTGCCCAGGCAATGCGCAACATCGACGTCATCGCCGACCACATCAAGTGCGCCTATTCTCCATCGCCAGCCTTCGCCGAGCTCGACTGGTATATCGATCATTTCGCCACCGCCGCCAAGTACGAGTGCGAAACCATGCGCAGCGATGCGACCAACAATTTCGTGATTTGGCCGGAGTTCGTGTCAGCCGGGGAGCTAATGGAAGAGTTTCGCTGTAGTTCAAAGAACGATTCAATCACCCCAAGCTACCTGCTGGAGCATGGCGAGAGTCTGCTCGTCGAAGGCAAAAAGCTTATCGAGTGGGTCGCCATGGCGCGCGTCCCGATGCCAGTCAGCACCAATGCCTATCTGGAAAAATGCGACAGCTTACGCGTGGCATTGCAACGTATCCCTCGAGCCGCGCAAAGCCGGTTTTAGCATCTGGCACAACCACCCATGCAAGTGTGCCAAACCGCAGACGGCTCACTGACCCTGCTCGACCCGCAGTCCGGCCAGTCCTACCGCTCGATGCACGGCGCAGTGACCGAATCAACCCAGGTATTTCTGCAAAATAGCGGCGTCGCCGCCCGACTGTCTGCCGGTATGCCAAGCAGCGTGCTTGAGATCGGCTTTGGCACCGGGCTGAACTTCGGCGTCACAGCCGCCCATGCGGCTGAGCACTGCAGCAAACTGCACTACACCGCATGCGAGTTTGCCTTACCGCCGGTGAGTACCATTCAAGCGTTGTGGAAACACAATTTGCCGCACTCGATGCCACTGCTGAATGCTCTGGTTACCGAGCTAAACCGACCGCAAGCCACTGATAATTGCAAAGCCGCGCTGAGCGAATTCGTCGAACTCGATCTGCGCCTGAGCGATGCAAACACTTGCCACTGGCCCGGCGACTTTTTCGATGCGATCTATCTCGATGGATTCAGCGCCAGCCGCAACCCCGCGTTATGGCAACAAGCGTTTCTCGAGAAGCTGCTACCCACGCTTCGCCAGAACGGCCGACTGGCGACATTTGGCGTCAATCGAGCATTCAGACAGGCACTGGAGGGCGCCGGATTCGGCTGGCTGAAAAAACCCGGACCACCGGGCAAACGAGAGGTACTGGTGGCTCACCGACAGGCTTGAAGCCTATACAGCCGCAGCCTTCATTTGATAGCCACTCTGCTGCAACTCGTTGATATACTCGGAAATATTCGAGCGAGCCACCGCCTCGTAGCGCTCGAAAAACCAAGGATAGGTAAAAAGCGGCGAGCGATCTGCCAACGATTGCATGAAGCGCATCTGGGCGGGATAGAATTCATTGTCGCTAAGATGGGCCATTTCGCTTCGCACATTGCGCCCATCGGATTTGAATCGATCCCACGGCAGCCCGAATCCGGATAGATCCACCTCGACAATGAAACGTTTGTCGTCTCCTTCCGGTGCGTGCGAGTGATCAGTGGCCATGATGAGATCAAAGACATGTTGGCGCAGTTTGTCGTCGAATTGGGCTTCACTGACCGCCATAAAGTGCTCGGCACTTCTGAGCTCGTTGTCGGCCCCGCCCATGTCGTAGATGACATCGTGAAACCACAGCGCCATTTCCACCAGGTCAGGCTCGAGACAATGATCGCGAGCCGCGTCAAAGACGCTTAGGCAGTACTCGATGTGGGCAAGGTTGTGATAATACCGGCCTTCAGTCTCGTAATACCTACCGATTTCCCGAAAAATGCCGCTGGAGTCCTGGTCACTGCCCAATCGACGCCATAGCGCCTGAAATCGCGCTAGCTGTTGTGACTGCTTTTCCATTTATCCGTAATGGCGCAAGTATTGAAGCATAATAACGGGTAATTCCGAACAGCTCTGAAAAAAGCGTACCATTAATCACTCGCTCGGCAGGGACTTTGCACAACCGAAGGCATCAGTTTGTGCGCACCTTGCTACTGTACGTCCTATCAGCCTCAAAGGAAACAGTCGTCCCGGTCGCATCGACTACGAAGTCACAATAATGCAACCCCCGATTAACGATTCCGGCTGGTTCCGGTCTTGGGATACCTACTCAAATGAATGTAACTTTGTATGGCTCTGGCTACGTTGGACTGGTAACCGGCGCTTTGCTGGCTGATGTCGGCAACAACGTGCTCTGCGTCGACATCGACGAGGACAAGGTCGAAGCCCTGAACCAGGGAATAATACCAATTCATGAGCCCGGTCTGGACGACATCATCAAACGCAATGTCGAGATTGGTCGCCTGCAGTTCACCACCAATCAGGACCAGGCAGTCGCACACAGCGAAGTGCAGTTCATTGCTGTTGGCACCCCGCCCGATGAAGACGGCTCCGCCGACCTCAAACACGTGCTGGCTGTGGCGCAAACCATCGCCGAACGGATGGACAGCCGCAAGCTGGTTGTCACTAAATCGACGGTCCCGGTGGGCACATCGGATAAGGTAGCCGCACGCATGCGCTCGGTACTCGACGAGCGCAAAGCCGATTTCGAATTCACCACCATCTCCAATCCGGAGTTCCTTAAAGAAGGAGCGGCGATTGAAGATTTCCGCAAGCCAGACCGAATCATTGTCGGCACCGAAGACGCCTACGCCATCGAACAGATGCGCAAACTGTACGCGCCGTTCTGCCGCAACCACGATCGCCTGATCTTCATGGACGTGCGCTCGTCTGAACTGACCAAATACGCCGCGAATTCAATGCTGGCGACCAAGATCAGCTTTATGAACGAATTGTCTAATCTGGCCGATGCGCTGGGGGCGGATATCGAGAACGTGCGCATTGGCATTGGCTCTGATCCACGGATCGGCTACAGCTTCATCTACCCCGGTATCGGTTACGGTGGCTCATGCTTTCCAAAAGACGTGAAGGCGCTGGTGGCCACAGCCAGAGAAGTTGGCTACCGCGCCGAACTGCTCGAATCTGTGGAGAGCGTGAACGAGCGTCAGAAACAAGTCATTTTTAACAAGCTGTCCGAGCATTTCAATGGCGACTTGTCCGGCAAGACCTTCGCAGTCTGGGGGCTTGCGTTCAAACCTAACACCGACGACATGCGCGAAGCACCCAGTCGAGTGCTGATGGAAGCACTCTGGGCACAGGGCGCCAAAGTACAGGCCTACGACCCCGTTGCGATGGACGAAGTACGCCACATCTACCCTGCCGAGAGCAACCTGATGCTGACTCACAGCGCAATGGATGCGATCAACAATGCCGATGCTCTGATCATCAATACCGAGTGGCGGGAATTTCGCAGCCCCGACTGGAAACGCATCAAAGAAAATCTGCGACAACCACTGGTGTTCGACGGACGCAACATCTACGACCCCGAGATATTGCGCGAAAACGATATCGAGTACTACTGCATCGGTCGCCCCAACAGCAATAAGGCCTAGCCTTATATTGATCGCTACAACCGGTACGATCTTCGTACCGGCTGGCGTCCCTCCTCTACAGCAATTGCCGCTGGCAAAACCTGCTGCCGTATAATCCGGGCGACCAGGTTCAGGCCAACAGCCATTGCAGACACATCCAAGCTGGCACCGTCGAGTCTGGTTACTCGCGGTTCCGATTATTCTATCCAACGTTACCGTACCGCTGGTTGGTGCGGCCGACACGGCAGTAATGGGCCATTTGCCCGGCGCGGCAAACATCGCCGCTGTCGCGCTCGGCGCCTCGATATTCAGCCTGGTGTTCTGGACTTTCGGCTTCCTGCGCATGGGCAGTGGCGGCTTGATTGCCCAGCACTATGGTGCCGACGACGACGCTGCAATCCAGAACACACTGCTGCGCTATCTGCTCACTGCAGTAGCCATCAGCGCCCTTGTGTTGTTGCTGCACGCTCCACTACTTTCACTGTGCCTGTGGTTACTCGACGCTGACCCACAGCTACAGGCCATGACGAGCGACTACTACGCCATTCGCGTGTGGTCGGCGCCGGCCACATTCGCCAACTACGTGCTGCTGGGCGCCTTCATCGGCCTGCAGCAAACTCGCCGGGTACTGGCATTTCAGCTCTTGCTGAACCTGTTGAACATAGGTCTCGACTTACTGTTTGTGGTGGTTTTCGATTTTGCCATTCAAGGCGTTGCGATTGCCTCTGTGATCAGTGAATACTGCGCCATGCTGTTTGCCCTGTTCCTGATCCGCGACCACTTACGTGCGGCCATAAAACACTGCACGCCAGCGCGATTGTTCAATCGTACGGCTGTCCTGCAGTTGTTTAATATCAACTCGAATATTTTCTTTCGAACTCTGCTGCTGGTGGGCAGTTTCTTTTACTTTCATGCAGTGAGCGCCCGGCTCGGCACCTTGACGCTGGCCGCCAACGCCGTACTGCTGCAGTTACTTTATATCTGTGCTCACGCGCTCGACGGCTTCGCCCACGCTACTGAAACCCTGGTCGGGCAAGCGGTAGGCGCCCGCAATCGCGGCCATTTCAAACTCGCCATCAAGGCTGCAACCGTGCAGGCCTTTATCGTCGCGCTGCTTTTCTCAACAACACTTCTACTGTTCGGAACTCAACTGATTGCCCTGTTCACAAATCAGACGGACGTCCGGCAGGCAGCGGCGGTGATGCTGCCGTGGCTGGTAGCGATGCCGTTGCTGTCAATCTGGAGCTATCAGCTCGATGGTATCTTTATCGGTGCAACCAGCACCGCGGCGATGCGCAACGGTATGTTTATTTCCACGGTGATATTCGTTGCGGTAACTGAAATGTTTGGCGAAAAATTGAACAATGACGGCTTATGGCTCTCATTTGCAGTCTTCAGCCTGCTGCGCGCCACGACTCTGCTGATCAAACTGCCAAGCGTCTATCGCCAAATCCCGCCTGCCCCGCATGCAAGTTAGTCACAACTACTCACTCAAAACCCACAACACTTTCGGCTTCGATGTGCTGGCGGAACACTTCACCCGCAGTGCGAATGTGGCTGAACTGCAGCGCGCGCTGGCATGGGCAAAATCGCGACAGCTGCCGGTATTCATACTTGGCGCCGGCAGCAACAGCGTTTTTACCGCCGATGTAGCGGGCCTCGTCATTCAGATGGATTTTCGACAGCTCGAGTTTTTAGCCCCGAATCGAACAGGCGCTGCAGTCATTGCCGGCGCCGGGGTCGATTGGCACTGGCTGGTGCAGCAATGCCTGCAAAAGCAACGCTACGGGCTCGAGAATCTGGCCCTGATCCCGGGTAGTGCCGGGGCCGCACCGATCCAGAATATTGGTGCCTATGGTCGCGAACTCAGCGACTTTCTAACTGCCGTGGAAATACTTGATCGCACAACGGGCGACGTGCGGTTGCTCAATCACGAGCAGTGCCTGCTCGGCTATCGCGACAGCCTGTTCAAATCAGACCAGGGCCGAGACCTGATCGTGCTGGCAATCCATTTGAATCTGGCAGTGCAGGACAAGCCGCTCTGTCACTACGCGTCGCTGGCACAATCACTGGATAGTGCCGGCATCGACAACCCGGACAGCCAGACCGTGTTCGAGCACGTGTGCGCTATTCGTCGCCAAAAGCTGCCAGACCCGGCAGAGATTGGCAACGCAGGCAGCTTTTTCAAAAACCCGGTCGTGAGCGCAGACCAATTGAAATCACTATTGTCAAACCACCCCGAGGCACCACACTATCCCCAGAACGATGGCTGTCACAAAATCGCTGCCGGCTGGCTGATCGAAAAGGCGGGCTGGAAAGGCTATCGCCGCGACAGAGTTGGCGTTCATGCCGATCAGGCGCTGGTTTTGGTCAATCACGGCGGTGGAAGTGGTCAGCAGATTGCAACACTTGCGGCTGATATTCAGCGCGATATCGAGCAGAAATTCCACATCGCGTTAGAGGCCGAGCCGGGCATCTATTAGCGCCACCGCGATCAATTAACCACTGATGAGTAAGCATTGACACAGTCCAGCGCCACAGTCGGCAGCAAAATCATCGATCTCACTCTCGGCAATATCCTCAGTGCCTGGAAAGGAATCGGAATACCATTCGCAGTAAAGCGGCTCGAACTGAGCCCCTATCTTCACGACGACGAAGTGGGTCCGCTGCGCGAAAAAATTAACGACTGCCTCGACGCTCGAGGTGGCGAAGTATCTGCGCGCGCGCGTGCCGCTGAACTGGGCAAGGCCTACCTTGGCCTGAACGACGAGGGCCGATTGAAGTTTCTGAAGCTGTTGGCCACAGAATTCGATGTCGATCACGATGCGGTCAGAACTACCGCCGAGGCGTTGTTCACAGACCTCAGTGCGAGCGACAGACTCAAGGTTGAACAACGACTCAGGGCAAAACTGAAACCACCCCACCTGACCTTGCTGACGCAGTTCAACGCGCTGCCTCAGGGGATCAAATTTCTCGTCGATTTGCGCGCCGATTTGCTGCGTTTCTCTGCAGACAACCCGGAACTTGGCTCTATTGGCGCAGTACTGCGGGAACAGTTATCGAGCTGGTTCGACATCGGTTTTCTCGAGTTGCGGGAAATCAGCTGGGATGCACCGGCATCGCTTCTGGAGAAACTGATTCAATACGAAGCTGTTCACGAGATTACCTCGTGGGACGATCTGCGCCATCGCCTGGCCGAGAACCGCCGATGTTTCGCGTTCTTTCACCCGGGCATGCCGGACGAGCCGCTTATTTTCATCTGGGTGGCACTGGTATCAGAACTCTCTGACAACGTCGATGTGTTGCTCGATACCAGCCAGACGCTGGCTGAAGTGGAAAACCCCAGCACCGCCATTTTCTATTCCATTTCAAGCGCCCAAAGTGGTCTGAGCGGCGTTAGCCTGGGCAATTTTCTGATTAAAAGGGTGGTATCGCTACTGCGCCAGGAACTGCCAACGCTCGAAGTCTTTTCGACTCTGTCGCCGATTACCGGTTTTTCCCGATGGTTGAAAAACGAATTGATCGAAGGCGAGTCGCTGATATCGGACGAAGACAAGAACCAGTTGTTGAAAGTGACCGATCAGTCCTTTACCGATACCCTGGGCGATGCCAATTGGTTAAACGATGATGCTGTCAAGGCGGCCATGAGCGCGCCGCTGTGCTGCCTGGTAGCGCGCTATCTGACAACCGAACTGCCGGGCAGACAACGCGTGACCGATTCGGTAGCACACTTTCACTTATCGAACGGTGCCAGAGTCGAGCGGATCAACTGGGATGCTGACACCAGCGTCCGCGGCCGCAAGCAATCCTACGGACTGATGGTCAATTATCTGTACGACCTGGACGAGATCGATCGCAATCACGAGCAGTACATTACCAATGGCACGGTGGCTACTTCAAAACCGGTGGCCGCACTGGTCCGCCAGACCACCAACGACAAGTGACGCCGGCTGGATTTAATCGCCAGCGCTAAAACACCTCCGCACGCACCGTCACTACCGGGTCGTAGACTATCCCGCCTCGCTCGTAAGTCATGGTCACTTCGATCTCACCGATACTGTTGATCGTGACCACCCCTCTTGTGCCACTGCTATCGCTAAGCTGAAGCGCGCGCACGTCGCCACTGCTGTCAACGGTCCACTCGGCATCCTCGGTAATATCCTGCTGGGAGCCATCGGTAAACTGCACGATGCCACGCAAAGGGATCGTATCCGCATCAACATTGACAGTTATCACCCGGTCGTCCTCATCGGGCGAAATGAAAACTCTGTCCACGCTGGGTGGAATCTCGGCCCGAACTGCACGCTCGGCAGATACACCACCACAGCTGACACTCAACGTGCCGCCACCCGTCTGTGTCGCGATAACGGTACCGTTATCCGGCAGGGTATTGCTGACGGAGGCAAACTGCGCCGTGCCTTCATTCACAGTTAATGTCCACAAGGCGTTGTCGCTGATGTCGACGTTCGCCGCGCCGTCGTTGAACGTCGCTATCGCCGCAAAAGGCACGGCAGCACCCACGGTGATGGCATCATCCGGCCCGCTAATAGTGATATCGCCATCATCCAGCGAGTCCAGCACCATCAGTGACAACACACCGGGCGGCACCTCGTCACCCAGGCTTGCCGAGACCTGAATATCGCCAAACCCCGTGGTGCGCAAAAAACCCGCCGGGTCTACGCGCTGGCCGGTTGTTGCATCCACCGTATCACTGAAGCTGCCGAGCTCCTGCTGGCCCTCTGCCAACTGCCACTCGACCTCGTCAGTTATGTCCCGTGGAGTGTCCTCATTCAGGTAACTGCCCTCAGCCGTCAGTTGCAGCGAAGTACAGGCATTGAGTTGCTCGAGTGGTGCTGTTACTGCAATAGCTACTAAAGGCGCAGACGAGATGCGCACCGATACGGTATCGCTGAACGGACCATATTGGGCGTTCACGCTCACCGTACCGTCGGCGATGCCCAATAATAAGCCGCTTTCGCTAACCGTCGCGATAGCGGGATCGGAACTCGTCCACTGCGCCAGGGCGGTGACGCTGGTCGAGCCACCGTTGCCACTATTCGCCAGCAGCTGCAGATCAAGATCGGCACCGATCGATATCGTCTCCTCGGCACCAGAGATGGCAACCGACTGAATCTCCTGGCTGGCGATGTCAACACGCGTAATCAGCTGCCCTGAGTCGTCGCTGTTACTGCAGCCGGCCGCCAGTGCTACGAGCATGGACAGTAAAAATATTACCGAGGCCCTCATCGCTGTACTCCCAGTGTATACCGCAGGCCAATATGCAGCGTGTTGATGCCGAGGTTGCTCTCAAAACGGGTGTGTGTCGCACCGGTGTCGACCACCAGTCCCGCTAATGCGGTTTGCCAGGTCGCGCCAAAAGTGACCCCGTAGCCCTGCAGCGAGCTGCCCACGGATTGCGGTTCGATTTCCGTAAATCGACTCGACAGCTCGGCAGCGTTGAGCGAAAAAACGAAGTAGAGCGCCAGCTCGTCGGTGGGTGGCGCCTCGAGCCTGACACCCAGAGAAAGTAATTGATCCATCTCCAGATCGACGCCGTTGCGGGTTTCTTCAGACAGCGAGGTGCCCAGTTCAAGCTCCAGGGCAATGCCTGGCTCGAACCAGTATCCACCGGCAAGTGCTGCGGATGGCAGCGTGAAACGGGTACTGCCCACTCGCATCGCATGTTGCTGCCCTTTCACGGACAGATAGGCACCGGGTTTAAACAAACCGGATGCACCTGCATTTACCGACACGAGCGATAACAACAAGACACAACCGATCCAGAGCCGCCGTATCGCGACCCCGGCAAACATTGGACTATTTACAGACATTACGTTTAGTCTTGCCAGGCGGTGGGCCACAGTGTATCAAATATTTATCACTGTTCACCCGAATGTGCCGGGCAATCGCTACGCTATCCCTGCAGCTTGTCTCGCAGCAATTCATTCAGCTGACCCGGATTGGCTTTACCCTTGGAGGCCTTCATCACCTGGCCAACAAAGTAGCCAAGCAGTTTATCCTTGCCGCCCCGGTATTCAGCCAGCTGCGATGGATTGGCTGCGATCACATCGTCGATCATTTTCTCGATCGCGGAGGAATCGGAAATCTGCCGCAAGCCCTCGCGATCGATCACCTCATCCGCGCTGCTGCCATCCGCCCACATATGATCGAGTACCTGTTTGGCAATTTTTCCGGATATGGTGTTGTCGTGCATGCGCGCCAGCAAGTTGGCAAAACCATCGGCCTTCAGCGGCGCGTCAGACAGCTCCAGCGAATCGCGATTCAGACGCGAAAAAACCTCGCCGGTTAGCCAGCTGCAGGCCAGTCGTGCCGGAGCACCGCTCTGTTCAATGCCCTGTTCAAAGAAATCTGCCGTCGCTCGATCTGCGGTGAGAACACCGGCATCATAGGCGGACAATTCGTAGTCAGTGATAAATCGCTGCCGCCGTTGTTCCGGTAGCTCCGGCATTGTCGCGCGCAGTGACTCGATCAGGCTGTCTTCAATTTCCACCGGCAATAAATCCGGATCGGGAAAATAGCGGTAGTCGTTGGCCTCCTCTTTGGAGCGCATCGAGCGGGTTTCATCCCGATCGGCATCATAGAGGCGCGTTTCCTGAATCACCTCGGCGCCGGATTCGAGCACGTCAATCTGGCGCTCGACTTCGAAATTGATCGCTCTCTCCAGAAACCTGAACGAATTGATGTTCTTGATTTCTGCGCGCGTGCCGTATTCCGCCTGGCCGACAGGGCGTATCGATACGTTCGCATCACAGCGAAAGGACCCCTCCTGCATGTTGCCATCGCAAATATCGATGTAGCGCACCAGCGAATGAATCTTGCGCGCATAGGCCACCGCCTCGCGCGCACTGCGCATATCGGGCTCGGACACGATCTCCAGCAACGGCGTGCCGGCGCGATTGAGATCCACCCCGGTTTTACCCGGAAATGCATCGTGCACTGATTTGCCGGCATCTTCTTCGAGATGGGCGCGGGTCAAACCGATGACTTTCTCCTCGCCCTCCTCCAGTTCGATACGCACCTCACCGGCACCGACTATCGGCAGCTCGAATTGCGAGATCTGATAGCCCTTGGGCAGATCCGGATAAAAGTAGTTCTTGCGCGCAAACACGCTGCGGCGGCCAATCTCGGCACCGGTTGCGAGAGCAAACTTCACCGCCATGGCAACCGCTTCGCGATTCAGTACCGGCAGTACCCCCGGCATACCCAGATCTACCGCGTTGGCCTGGCTATTGGGCGCGGAGCCGAAGGTGGTGGAACTTGCAGAAAAAATCTTGCTGCGAGTCGCCAGTTGCGCATGTATTTCGAGACCGATAACGGTTTCCCATTGCATCGCGGTTTAACCTGTTCTCTTGAGTGGTTGCCGAAAAATAAATAGTGCCAGGCTCACGCCTCAGGCAAATCTTGCAGGCAGCTGACTGTGCCAGTCGGTGACTTGCTGATACTGATGGGCGACGTTGAGCAACTTGTTTTCGGTGAAATAGTTGCCCACCAACTGCAGGCCGATCGGAAGTTCGCCACTGAATCCACACGGTGCGGACAGCGCCGGCAAACCAGCCAGATTAGCCGGAATGGTGTAGATGTCGTTCAAATACATGGCCACCGGATCGCTGCTGTTTGCGCCCAGTTCAAAAGCCGGTGTGGGCGTTGTCGGCCCCAGAATCATATCGACCGTTTCAAATGCGGTGGTGAAATCGCGGCTGATCAGGTTGCGGATTTTTTGCGCTTTCAGGTAATAGGCATCGTAGTAGCCGGTTGACAGTGCGTAAGTCCCCAGCAATATCCTGCGTTTTACCTCATGACCAAACCCTTCCGAACGAGATCGCTTGTAGAGATCTTCAAGGTCTGCCGGATCGTCGCAGCGATGGCCGTAACGCACGCCATCAAAGCGCGACAGATTGGACGAACATTCGGCAGGCGCCACAATGTAATAAGCCGGCACCGCCAGATGCTGATTCGGCAGTTCCACTTCAACAAAGCTGGCGCCGAGCTTTTCCAGCTCGCTAATTGCTGCCTGCAATGCGGCGGCGATGGTGTCGTCGAGACCGGCGGCAAAGTACTGTTTCGGCAAACCGATTTTCAATCCATTAATCGAGTCGCCAAGGCTGGCGCTGTAGTCTGGTACCGGCTCATCGATGCTGGTGGAGTCGCGCGGATCGTGGCCGGCCATGCACGCCAGCAATGTCGCGCAGTCTTCAGCGGTAGCCGCCATAGGTCCGCCCTGATCCAGGCTGGAAGCAAAGGCCACCATGCCGTAACGGGACACGCGCCCGTAGGTTGGCTTGATACCGGTGATGCCGCAAAACGCCGCCGGCTGGCGAATAGATCCACCGGTATCGGTGCCGGTGCAACCTGGCACCAGGCGCGCGCCTACCGCGGCGGCACTGCCACCGGAACTGCCGCCCGGCACGCGTCCCTCACCCCAGGGATTGGTCACCGCGCCAAAGAAGCTGTTCTCATTGGATGAGCCCATGGCAAATTCATCCATGTTGGTCTTGCCGAGAATCACGGCCCCGGCCGACTGCATGCGACTAACGACAGTCGCGTCGTATGGCGGCACAAAATTCTCCAGCATTCGCGAGCCGCAGCTGGTCAGCACGCCACGAGTGCAGAAAATATCCTTGTGCGCGAGCGGTACACCCAACAACGGCGATGAAGCACCCTTTGCAAGTTGCTCGTCGGCCTGGCTGGCCGCGGCCAGTGCGGATTCCCGCGTCACCGTGATGAAGGCATTGAGCTCGGGGTTGGCGCTGTCGATGCGATCGAGAAAGTGCTGGCACAGTTCGGCACTACTGTACTCACGCGCCGCCAGCGCGCGCCTTATTGAGCTGATTGTCTGTTTATGCATTGGCAGATCTGTTGACCCGGGTGAAAATTTTACGGGTATCGATTATTGGAGGATCGAGTTTGCGAACGCGCTAACTCAACGCCATGAAGTAAGAGACGCCGCGAATCGAAAGTCGCAGCTTACTCGATAACCTGCGGCACCAGATACAGGCCATCGTCTACCGCCGGCGCGATCGCCTGAAATTCATCGCGCTGATCGATCTCGGTGACTTCATCAGCACGCAGTGGCTGCACCGCATGAAGCGGATGCGCCATCGGCTCGACTGCGTCTGTATCGACGTCTTCCATCTGCCGGGCCAGGGCCAGCACACCCGCCATTTCGCGCGCATAGTTCGCCACGCTGGTCTCATCGAGATCGAGCCTTGCCAAATGGGCGATCTCGCCTACCAGTTTGCTGTCGACTGTCATTGCCTGCCGGCTACCTGTTGTGTGGGTTAAAAGCGCTAATCTAGCACAGTGCCACGCCCGGCGTGCAGCTGCGCCAGTTGTTACTATACTTTCTCCGTAGTGGTCGAGATACGCCCGTTACCATTTGCGGAGAACAGCATGTTCAACAGCACGCCAGACACTTCAACCAACCACATCGCCATTGATCCAGGTACATCGCAAACCAGGATGTACGCCATCGACGCCGGCCTGTTATTCAACGAGCCTTCGCTCGGTGCACAGGACAAGAATGAGGCCGAATCCGGCACGTCGGCAGTAAAGGCCTGGGGCGAAGATGCGCTGGAGCTCGTCAGTGGTGAACCAGACCGATACGTGCTGGTCCGCGCAAGCAATATAGATCCTTCCACCGGCAACGCGATGAACGCGCCGATGCTGCGCTACTTCTTGCGCAAGATCCGCCGCAATGGTCTGATCGCCAGCAACTTTCGCACAATGCTCGCCCTGCCCTCGGGCTTTGGCAATGCCGAGATCGATCGCCTGATCAATACCTGCCGCGTCAGTGGCGCAAGCAAGATCCTGATCGCTGACAGAGCTGCCGCCAGCAGCATCGGCGCACAGATCGAGCGCACTAATTTCGACAACCCGGTACTGGTGGATATTGGCGCAAGCGGCACCGAATTGTGCGGTTACTCGGCCGGCGAGCTGGTATTTCACCGCCAGTTGCCGATCGGCGGCGACGCGCTGGATCAGGCGCTGAAGGCCGGCATGCAAAACGAATACGATATGTTGATCCACGAGGGTGCCGCGCGTGAAATCAAGCACCGGATTGGCGCGGCCTCGCTACAGGAAGATCAGCCTGCCAAGGCGGCATCCTGCCAGCTGGTCGGTCGCGATGCAGTGTCTGGCAGAATCAGGAATTTTCGCGTCGGCTCGGATACTGTCCATCAGATGTTGTTGCCGTCACTCAACGAGCTGCTGGACTCAATTAACGAGGCCTGCATGTCGCTGCCGGCTGCACTGGGCGAAAGCCTGCATCGCAACGGCCTGCGACTGACCGGCGGAGGTGCCATGCTGCTGCATCTTGCGGATACGCTCGCAACTGCCTTGCAAGCCCCGGTCGCGGCAACCGAAAGACCGCTCACTGCGACGGTCAGAGGCGCTGCCGTCATGCTGCAGCAGACATCGGCGCGCACTCACTCGGCAGCGTCGGATACGCAAAAAATGGTAGGGTAGCGCCCCGCTCGAAATCAAATCACATCAATGGAAAAACGTCTCGAAAACCTCGAATTGAAGTTGATGGACATGGAGATGACTGTCGAGCAACTGAACAGTGTGATCGTTGACCAACAGCAAACCATCGAGCGGCTGGCACACAAGGTCTCTCGTTTCGAACAACAACTACAGGCTACGGATTCGCCGCTTGCGAGTCTGTCCGAGGAAGTGCCACCACCGCACTACTGAGCACCCTGCAATCGTATCGTTTGCGATGCGGTATCGAGCTGCCACTGCGGCACCACCAGATTAACAGTGGCGAATGGTCCGCGAAAGACGCGCCCGGCCAGATCGTAACGGCTCTTGCGGCAGGTATCGGCAAAGCCCCCACGCCACGGCTCGCGCTGGTATAGCCGATGCGATGGCGGCAGGTACTCGATGGTGCAGCCCAGATCGGTACCCAGTGCCAGTGCCACAAACCACTCCGGCGATGCCGACCTAAGCGAGTTGTTCGCCGCCTCCGGTTGCTGCGAGCGCAGACTTTGTGGATCGAGCAGCAATTTGTCAGTGGCATTCTGCAGCCACGCCTGCCATTCAGGCAACCGCCGCACCACCACGACAGGCCGCCCGCCCCAGTCGAAAAATTGCACCTGCCCGGGCTCGATATCAGCGATCTGGAACACGGTTGACTCAGCATTGTTGTTAACGCTCTCGGCCGGATCGCTCATCGTGCGCAACATGACCCAAAGGCTGACCAATAGCGCGATCATCAACATGAGCTTCATTAGCACGCGCAGCACAAGCAAGCGCGGGTTGGGCGACGAGTCGGTGCTATGATCTGCCTGCATTTTTATCGATATTCCACTCTGGTTCAGTTTCCGTATGGCCCGACTTTGACGGCACTAAAGTCCACCGCGCCCGCCATTGCAGCTTTGGCGGGTACACTCGATAGCGCATCTGCCAGCAACGCGCTGCAGTTGCCTGTCATTAACCAACAGCTGGCCAAAGACTTTGATTTTCTGTTGCTGCGCCTGGATGGCAAGCTGACCCTGCGCGACACCCGCGGCAAAACCGATGTCGATATCTGCATCGACTTTTCTTCCCCGGACACTCGCCACCGTTTGAGGTCAGGCGGCGCCCGGCGACACCCGTTGAGCCGCGCTGTCAACATCCGCCAGTCTCCGCTGCCACTGGTCTGCGACACAACGGCCGGTCTGGGTCGGGATGCGTTTACCCTTGCAGCAGCCGGTTGCAGGCTGGTGTTGTTCGAACGCTCGCCAATTGTACATGCACTGCTTCAGGACGGGCTGAATCGCGCCGCCGCCGACCCGGAGATCGCCGAGATCGCCGGCAGGCTCAGGCTCTATAACGGCGACGCCCGCACGCTGCTGATCGATAGCAGCATAAGCCCGGTCGCCGATGTGGTTTATCTCGATCCAATGTATCCGGCAACAAAAAAGAGCGCGGCGGTGAAAAAGGGCATGCGCGCGCTGCAAACACTACTCGCCGCCGATAAAACCGAGCCTGCACAATCGGCCGAGCCGCTACTGGCTCTCGCCATCGCCAGAGCGCGCCAGCGCGTGGTGGTGAAACGCCCCGCCAGCGCCGCCAGCCTTGCCGGCGCGACACCCAGCGGTAACATCACGAGCGGCAAAACCCTAAATATTAATGGGATAGATCAAACAAATACG
>CAKZSB010000150.1 GCA_937920585.1 uncultured Granulosicoccaceae bacterium
TACCCCAAAAGTGGTACCACCTGGATGAAACAAATTGCAGTGCAAATAGGCTTTCTCGGTGATGGCGAATACGACCACATAGACGATGTTGTACCCTGGCCCGACAAACTGGTACCACAGGAGGGGCCAGAGCTAAACGACATCAGCGGGCTCACTGAATCGCCAACCGGCATTCACGTGATAAAAAGCCATCTCGAAGCCGACTACATTCCGTGCGATACCGGCGTGAAATGCATTTGTGTAATAAGAGACCCCAAGGACACGCTCGTGTCTGTGGTGCACTTCGAAAACGGATTCAATAAACTGTTGTTCGATCACACGATACCCGTGAGGGAGTGGGTGGCAGCATTTCAAACAGAGAGTTTTATTTACCAGCCATGGGCTATGCTCACCGATAGCTGGTGGAAACTGCGCCATCAGGATAATGTTCTGGTTATGCTATACGAAGACATGAAACAAGACCCCCAAAATGCAGTACAGCAAGTGGCTGACTTTCTGGATGTTGAACTCACGACAGATCAGTTCAACAAAGTATTGGAGAAAAGCAGCTTCGACTACATGAAAGCAAACGACAGTAAATTCGCCCCGCCCGCCTGGGACGCCGGCCACGTGCCAATGGTTCGCAGCGGAAAAAGTGGCAACTCGAAAGAGTTGCTCTCAGCAGATGATCAACGGCAGATCGACGAATTCTGCATGCGTGAGCTTGAAAAACTGGGATCAGAGTTTCCCTATCGCGAGTTGTACGCTCTAAAAAATTCCGGCTAACGTCGACATGCACGATGAGTCGGTGATAGCGCGGGAGATATTGTCACTGTTGAAAAAACGCGGCGATGGTAAATCGATCTGTCCCAGCGAAGTTGCCAGGACGCTTGCCGGGGAATCGGACTGGCGCTCATTGATGGAGCCAGTAAGAGCGGTTGCGCGCCGGTTAGCGCGACAGGGTGCCGTGGTTATTACGCAGCGTGGTGAGCCCGTTGATCCCGACGAATTTAAGGGGCCGATTCGTCTTCGACTGGCGCAGCTGTAACAGCTTGCCCGCCAAACGCGAACATCCGGATACCGCACCAGAGCGAGTCCGGCATGACGTAAGCAAAGTATGACGGGTTCGGGGGATGCCGATGCGCGCGGCTTACCGAATAGCGTTGAAACCTACCCTGTCGACAACAATACATGGAAGCCCGACGCGTGAGCGAGGTGAACTACAGGTCAACACTTCAGACTAGCAACGGAATAGTGATGTATTGACAAGAACAACTACAGCCACCTTGACCCTCCAAACACAAACATCTGGATACCGTGGCAAGCTCGGTATGACGGCCTGGAGGGCCTGGCGAGGTAAACACTCTCTACCTGGACCATTAAAACCGGGCATCACCAAAGTTCGCGGAGAAAAGATCACACCAGACACTGATGCCGTTGAAGTCATCAAGGGTCAGGTCATCGGGTAATGTGACGCGTATGGTTTCGTTACTATAAATTCTGCCATTCAACTGCGGGCCAATCAGACGTCCGCCGGCACTGCTTCGGTAATTCCCGTCAACTCCTGTGTAGAAATACACCGACGGACCACCTCCGTCGTAACTGAAACCGCTGATCTCCAGTGTTCTGTTATCGATGATGGTCAGGATGCCGCTGATATCGTGAGCAAAGTTACTGAACTCGGAAGACACACCCACCAGAGGGTGATCGGCGGGGTTGTTGCCGGTGTTTTCATCTACTGGCGGGGTTGTGTTGTCGACGGTCGGTCGCTCTTCAATGCCCTCATTGAAAAGTGTTTCCTGAAAATGATCCAGTGCGGTCTCACCGTCAATCAGGCTCGTGTTGACTGAACCACTGTTGGCGACGAGGTTCGCTACTGATTGGTCGAATTCAGCGGAAGAAAAATCTGCGGTAATCCCCGTTGCACTGGCAAATGCGTCATTCAAAATAACAATGCCATTTTCCGGGTCGCCATCATCATCAAGCGTCTGCAGAAGACGGGTAAGATTGATTACTCTGATATCGCCGATTTCATCCGTTGAGAATACCGTCAACGGTGTTACCAGTGCTTCGGCGGTTATAGCCGGTAGTGCGATGTCGCCAATCGAAAAGGTAATCGACTCGCCCGCCTGGTAGCTGAAACCACCGTTCTCGTCTGTCACCCCCCACGCTGAATTCGTTCTAAACGCGAGGCCCGACACTGCCGAATCGACAAACCGGCCATTCAACAAACCATTGGGCTGTGGACTTTGCTGTTCCGGCTCACTGCTATCAACAACACTGTTATTGGAGCTACCACCACAACCCGCCACCGCGAGCGCCACCGCTACGCCCAATGTATATTTCAGGATTTGCATGAGTTGATACCTATTCAAATTTCTTGTAATTGAGAATACATAGTGTGCGTCAGAACGAATAACTGAGGCTGAAGTTGGCGATGCTGCTGTCTGCCACATTTTTACCATCGAGCACTGACGACAACGATAAGCCAAGGCCCACGCCATTCGACCAACCGTAGTTAGCCCCCACTATCAGCCAGTTAGAATCACGATCAGTCTGCTGAAACAGTTCGAGTCCAAAATCGTCATCATCAATATCCACCGAACTATCGGTTCGAATTCCAGCGGCCGATAGCGACAATCCCAGGCCTTCTATTGGTGTAGTGTAGTAAACGC
This sequence comes from uncultured Granulosicoccaceae bacterium, assembly GCA_937920585.1. Taxonomy (GTDB): domain Bacteria; phylum Pseudomonadota; class Gammaproteobacteria; order Granulosicoccales; family Granulosicoccaceae; genus CAKZSB01. The sequence continues at coordinate 2,655 of CAKZSB010000150.1, forward strand.
TGGCCAGGAACTTCACGCCGTCTGCTACGTTGTTATCCCGCTGGCGATACGTCACATCACCGAATACCGCAAAGCCATTCGATAGTGATTTACCAACCAGTAAACTCAGATCTACGCCCGAACCACCATCGCCAATAGCGTGGAGGATGTTGGTATCGTAGTCACCACCCACAGTATAGGCGATGCGGCCCGATACCGTCGGGGTGCCATCATCCGCCTCAAACTCATTGACGAACTGATAGGTGACGCCAAATGTGGTGTCGGCTATATCGCTTTGATCATCGGGATTATCGCCAAATTGTGTTGTCGCATAGCCGGTTCGAAAGTCGAAGGCCCAGATGTCGTCGTAGCCCCGGCTCGCATTCAGCCATAAATAGCTCCCTTCAAGGTCGTCTCCCAGATCGGTACTGGTTTCGCCAATAAAGAACCGGTCTGTCGACCCGGACACGATGCTTGCACTGAGTGTCGTCTCCTCATGGCCGAGCAGCCACGGTGAGCCGTCGGCATAACCAACAGAAGTTCCGAGCAATCCGAACGCGAGAATCGAGAGTCTTTTCATGTTGAAGGTAAAGTCATGTTGTTTGTGAAAGCCAATATTCGATCTACTCACCGCAATCACCCTCTTCGTGGCAGTAACCGTTTAATGACCAGTCGTACTCGTACTTGGGCAGGCCTGTGGCAGCTGTCAGCTTTTGGGCTTGTGCCGCGGGCAGGTGCCGGGACAAGGTACTAAGCACGGCGGTGAGCGTGTCGCCGAAATCAATGGCGTACCATTTAAACAGTGAAGACAAATAGAGCGTGTCTCCATCGAACCGGGCCGCTCGTTCGTGCTGCATAAATTCTGCGGCCGCGGCATCCAGCTGGGAATCGAGTTCGGCTGCATCAAAAACATTCAGCGCGAGATTCGGACAACCGATGCTGGCACAGTTAACCGCAAAATGAATTCTGTAGTCGTTGAACAAGGGGCGGATGATACGATGCTCGATATCATTCAGCGATACGCCTATACCGTTGATGATCGCGGCCTGATCATCCCATGGCCCAAAGCTTGTTGCCTTTTCCCCAAGCTTCGTAATGCTCGCCACCGGATAGGCGCGAACAATAAGCTGAACCGTGAGCGCGTTATAAAGATTGATCCAGTAAGCTTTCTGCTCGGCACGATTGAGCGTCAGCGGATCAATCGCTGTCATCGCATCGATATATCCATTGAGTGATCCGTCACCATCGTCCAGCAGGCCTTCATAGTCGAACAGAGTCACACCTGAAACAGTATCGTCAATCAGGTAGTTATCCAGAATCTCCTGCCATTCGCCATGATCAACTCGTAAGCTGCTATCGGCATCATGAGCGCTCCAGCGCTCGTCCAGTACAGCACTATTCGATTGCCTGATATGCAGTACGTACACAGCGGCCAGCAACAGAATGGGCACCAGTGACGCCAGTAACAATCTATTTCGCAAGGAACCCTCCTGTACGTGCAAGTTTCAGTGTCTCGATCGTTTTCATCTAAACAGACTTGTGCTTGTGAACACTGGCGACAGCAGGCATGCCATTAATCGGAGCACTGCCCAAAGACTCAGAGCTGCCTGGCGCATAATCTCGCGTCCTGACCGGCTGGCTGGCCGATACATTCCCCTGTAGGTAGAGCCGTGCGATAGTGCCGAGAATACCGTGTGCCGCACCGAGCACGCCTCGCACCGTGCCGCTGATTTTCGACTGCCCCAGGCGCCGCAGCGCGCTAACCGGAACTTCGGTTACCGACACTGACAACTGCAATGCACGTACCTGCATTTCAACTGTCCAGCCAAACCGGCGATCACTCATTTGCAACAACGATAATGATTGATGATCGATGGCCCTGAATGGCCCCAGGTCGGTGACAGGCGCCTTCCATAACCAGCGGATAAGGGCACTGGCCAATCGGTTGCCAAAACGTTGCGGAATACTCAAAGCACCTTTCTCGCAATGCCCGAGCGTTCTTGAGCCGATGACCAGGCCGGCGCCATCGATAAGTGGATCCAGCAACCCGGGTAGTTCATTCATATCGATCGAGTCGTCGGCATCGACAAACACAATGAGATCGTGTGCAACGGGGTACTGCAGCGCGGCAAGACACGCAGCACCATAGCCTCGTTCGGGTTCATGGATCACAACCGCGTTATGCGAACGAGCAATCGATGCGGTATCATCAGTTGAGCCGTTGTCGCCAACAATTACTACATCCACCAGCGGTTTCGAAGCGGCGCGACAGAGGCTTCCCTGTTGATCCGGGCACTGAGCCAGGCCGTTCGAACGCAGCGCATTTCCACAGGTGTCGCATACCTGCAAGGCGCTCAATTCCGACAGTACTTTGCCAATCGATTGAGCCTCGTTCAATGCCGGCACTATGACTGCAACATGTCGTCTTCTATACATACACGCTCTGAGTAGCTTTCATATCAATGGTTCAAATCCCGGGGCAAATGAAAATGCTTAAGTCTTTTTTTGCTACCCGTTTCAGAGACCGCATCTTTTTATTCGCATCCATACTAATCCTGTTCCTTTGGTTAGTCGCCTGCGCTATATCCAGAGAACCCGGCCAGCACGCGGTGCTGCAATTCTTTGCCATCGCGGTGTTTATGTTGCTGATTACCATCGGGGTTCTGCTCGTATACGCCCGCACAAAACGTAAACTGCCATTCACCGCAATATTGCTCACTGCAATTGCACTGAGGTTATGCTCGTTAGCTGGTGAACCGCTATTCGAGGATGATTACTATCGCTACATGTGGGATGGCTACCAGATGGCTACCACCGGTGACCCCTACACGCTGGCTCCATCACACTTTTTCGACAAAGACATACCCGAGCCGTTCGAGCCGATACTTTCTCTGATCAATTACCCTGATATCGCCACCGTTTACGGGCCATTCAGTCAATGGGTTTTCGCACTGGCATACCATATTGATGCCGCGGCAGTCTGGCCGCTGCAATTAGTGGCGGGTGTCGCCGACATTCTGGTTTTGTGCGCCCTGTATCTGCTGGGAGCAGGCAATGCGATGCTGTTGTACGCCTGGTCTCCGCTGTTACTGAAAGAATTTTCGCTAACAGCACACCCTGACATCTACGGCATCGCCGGTATGGTGCTGGCAATCCTCGCGCTGAAACGGCAACGCATGCTGCTCAGCGGAGTTCTGTTAGCACTGGGGTTTTCGGCAAAGGTATTTGCGATCCTCGCGCTTCCCTTTCTGCTAACCGCGACAACATCCCTGCGCGACTCACTGAAAATTCTCGTCGGGTTCGCAGGCACACTGCTCGCGGTTACCGCCTGGTACGGTGACCCCATCATCTGGGTTCCGGATGGGCTGCAGGCCATGGCCCAAAGCTGGCTTTTCAACGCACCGTTGTACCTGCTGTTATTGCCTTATACGCCCGTGCAAACAATCAAGGCGGCGTTGCTGGCATTGTTCTGTCTCTACGCGCTGTTGGTGTTGATCCGACGCACACGGTTGTGGCTGGGCAAGCACACACCACTGCCATCCCATCAGCCCTGGCCGGCAAGTAAAGCCGGGTTTCGCGGCGACTGGCTGTACTTTCTGTTTCTGCTGAGCCTTCCGGTGGCCAATCCCTGGTATCTGACCTGGGTACTGCCCTTTGCTGTGTTGTATCGCAGTGCCTGGGCTTGGATCGCAAGTGTTGCCATGCTGCTGTCCTACTACTACGGGGTCTACATCGGCATCCCGGGCACAGGCTACCAGCAGTTGCCCGTTGCGGTGATATTCATCGAGTACAGCCTGATCGTACTGGGTGGTTCGGCCGCGTATTTCTGGATGCGTCGAGACAGGACTCTGCCTTACTCATCCAGAACCTGATACGAATCCGCCGGTGGCTTATTGCAGACGCAATTTGAACCGCTTGTTCAGGTAATACAAAACCGCCTGGCCATTTTCTTCGCTAATCACTTCAGAGACGCGAACGTCTGGGTTGTCACAACTATACAGGCTCGCTACAAAATCATTGGCGGGCCCGTTCTTGAACGGCCGCACTGATTTTCGCGAAAGTTTCTTCAAACCATCGGCCGTTTTGATGCAATAACTGAGTTTGACACCATCGACCTTGCCGGCTTTGTAATGCGCCCGGCCCAGTTCATATTGCTGATCTATCTTGCGCGCCGAGAACCCGCCCTGATTGAATCCGCCGCCATCCGAGGCCAGCAGCACGGGCGAGACAGTTAACAACAGGGCGCCTGAAAACGCACGAACGATGGGATGCATGTTTTTGCTCACTGGCCTAATCGGTATCAATATCGACATAACCCTGCAAACGAAGTTCCAGATCGCCGTTTTATCCATCGACAACTTTTTTGCAAAGCAACCGTTTGCACCGACTGTTTGCCGGCAATCGCTACAACCTTGATTAGACAACCGCCGAAATTTCACAATTTCATCACAACTGGTATTCTGCCTGTTCCTTCAAATATCCTGCTTACACACCATGCCTGATATCGATCGCGCCGCTGAAGTCCTGCGCCAGTGCTGGCAACGCAACGATGCCATCGAATACCGGAAGGGCGAGTTGTGGCCAGATACCGCGGAACAGGGTTATGAAGTCCAGGCGCAACTGGCCAGATTGAGACGTGAACCGGTAATCGGCTGGAAAATCGCCGCCACCGCTATCGCCGGGCGCGACCACATCAATGTTGACCGGCCGCTTGCCGGCAGGCTGTTTCCCTCCATCTGCCACAGCGACAATGCCAAAGTTCGCTTTGCCCGCAATCGCATGGCGGTGGCGGAAGTTGAATTCGCATTCACACTCGGCACCGATTTACCGCCGAGAGAATCGCTCTATACCGAAGACGAAGTGCTGGCAGCGATTCAATCCCTGCATCCGGGTCTGGAGTTTCCGGATTCGCGATTTATCGACTTTACTCTGCCGGGCACCGCCGGCCTGATTGCCGACAATGCCTGTGCGGCAAATTTTGTACTGGGAGATGCCACCAGCGAACCCTTCGATGCCGGCACCCTGGCAGATCATTCAACAACACTTTACGTCAATGATGAACCTGTCACTCACGGGCACGGTGCGGATGCGCTCGATGGTCCGGTGCGTGCACTTGTGTGGATCGCAAATACGCTGAGTGAACTGGGTATTGGCTTGTCGTCCGGGCAGTTTGTCACTACCGGAGTGACCGGCAAGCCCAGCCCGGTAAAAAAAGGCGATTCGGTACGCGCTGATCTGGGCATCTACGGATCGGTGTCAGCAAGCCTCGTGTAGAACCAAGCCGCCGCCAGAGTGTCGAAGCTGTCGAAGACACGGGGCAGACGGACAACATCAACTCAACGCCTCTGCCCGACACTCACCTGCAGGGGATGTTAGCGATGCGATTGATCGACCCGAATCCTGTCCGGCGTACTGCCGGCACCATACTGGCGACCCTTTTACTCGCCGGCTGCGGCTCAGGCAGTAATTCCGATTCTATTTCCGATGCCATGGAATCGACAGAATTTCCCACCATAGATCAGACGACGCAAGTCGCCATTGACCCGACACAAGCCGATCTGCTCGAACAGCTTGGCCCCGAATCCATCGGCGGCGACAGTGACAATGTACTCGCCGACGACAATGGCGATCTGCTACCCGCAGTTTTTCCAACCGCTACCGGTATCGACCTCGCTTATGCGCAATCCGGTGCGGCGCTGGTGATGCAGCTCAATGATTCCCTGGTGTTGCCCGCTGACATCGATGTCAACTTCGCTGACTGTGGTACCGCGAACGCGTTCTTTGTGCCGGCCGGTTTCCGAGAGGGACAGAGTGCCGGCGGCTCCATCATCATGTGCCACGAACTGACGGAACTGTTTCTGAATCTCTTTGGTGACAGTGAGCAGGCCTTCCTGTCATCAACATTTGTACTGATGCATGAGTTGGGTCACGCCCTGGTTGATCAGCTGGACCTTCCGGTGCTGGGCATCGAAGAATCCTATGTAGATGGTATGGGTGCTGTGTTCATGGGTGAGGCGGGACTCTCCGAAGGCACTGTGCTGGCGGGCTGGTTCTTTTTCAGTCAGCCGGAAACACCCTTTTTTGACAGTCATCGCGCCGGCCCGCAACGACTGGGGGATCTGGCTTGCTGGGGCGTGGGTGCGGATCCATCATTGCTGGAGGATCCGATGATCGACAGCATCGCACAACAACTTATCACCGGCGGCAGAAACTGCGCCGCAGAATACGCGCAACAACTGGACGGATTTAACACGGTGCTGGAACAGAATATTCGCGGCGGGCTCAGGACCTTGTCGATACCTGATGTCGAAAGTACTGAATTGAACTGACGACCTGCATTGTGTTTTTACGGAAACAATTTGCCGTTAGCGCGCAAGCCATTTGGCAATTTCACTTTTCGCCGTTTGATAGCCATCTTCCATAATAGGTTCACGGCTGTCGTAATCCATCATTCGATACTTGTGAACCGGCGGACGAATATATAAATCGGCATGTTCCCGCTGTTTGGGAACCCGCCCTACTGCCCCGATGGCGCTGATCGCCAGAATGGTTGCTGACAACGAGGGTGAACGATGCGGCTTGCCGAAAGGATTGAATCTACTGATCAACTGCCGCCAGCCAGAAAGCTCGGTACCATATTCGAATTCACCATGCATGCCGGTGCCACCGGAGACATCAACACCAATCACAATTCCACATCCTGGATCACTGCGCATGATTTCAACCGGCATCGCATTCAACATAGCGCCGTCTGCCAACAGCCTCCCTTTGTCGGCTACCGGCGGTAACAGGATCGGCATACTGGCGCTGGCTCTAACGTATTTCCAGAGAGTCCCCCGGCGATGAATCACTTCTGTTGCATCGGCCAGACTAATTGATATGCAGTAAAAAGACTGCCACAGATCTTCTATTTTTACATCGCCAACAAAAGATCTGAGCAACGATGAAAACCGTTTTCCCTTAAACAAAGAGGTAGAGGGCAACGTATAGTCATTCATGTTACTGCGCTTGCCGTGTGTGATCACAAGCTCGCGAGCTTTTTCATCATCGTGGCCTGCCACAATAATCGACGCTGAAATTGCTCCCGCACTCGCACCACCAAAAAGATCAATCGGTACGCCGGCTTCGTGCATCGCACGGATGACCCCGATATGTGCAAACCCGCGAGCCGCCCCGCCACTCAGGACCAAACCAATTCCCCGCTGGGTAATCAGCCGGGATACACGTGCTATGTCACTGTTAACCGTGTCTTTCCAGCTATCGTCGTTGGTGTCTGACCAGCGCACATGGTGATGGGAATCAACGGCAAGCTTTGCCAGCCATTGACTGGTCCCGCTGGGCTCTGTTCGATCGTGTGGATGCAGCAATAAAAGACTGCAACCGGGGTTCAATTGGGGTTCACCCGTGCCGGTATCAGCGCGCAACGGTAACTCGATATCATCGATGTTGTCGTCGGCGAATGCGACGAATATCAGATGGTCCGCCAACGCCGAGATTCGGGACAGCCATTGCGTGCCACCTGCTTTGTGATTGTTGTATGTCGTGGCATAAAACAAATATTCGTGGCGTTCTTCCTGCTCGCCTATCCAGCCTGCCAGACGCAGTTCGGCTGACGTGCCGGCAGCGGCATCAAAAATTCCCGGCTCGCCCAAGGCGCTGTCGACCACTTGTTCATCAATGAAGCCGACACTTATTTTTTCGCCGGTTGTTTTTTTCTTTTCCCACGGATTTTCGATATGCCAGCGTAGTCGCTTCGAAAGTGTATCGACAGGCAATACCGTACTGGCGCCGGCGGCTTGCAATCCGATTACCGCAAACGTGCGATTTTTTTTCTTTTGCGGTTTCGCCAGCCGCCCCAGAATTCGCGAAGAAAAAAGTTCGGTCAGTGGCTTAGGGTATTTTTGTAACAACCGATAGTAGGTATCCGTATCGAGCTTGCCAACCAGGCTGTCACGCAGTGCATAGACAGACGCATTGCGCGGCTCACCGCACAGCAGCCCCATTTCTCCGACCGTCTGGCCACGGCCAAGGTCGACCAGTGGTTTCAGACTGACGTGTTTACCGTCGGTATCATTCGACGTTTCCGATGGTTCCGGCGATGCAGTTTCTTCAAACACACGCAAACGGCCGTGCACCACGATGTACAGAGAATCGCTCTGCTCACCCTGTGCCATCAGCCGATCACCCTTCTTTAAAGTGACTAACTGAATTTCTCGCTGCAGGTCATGCAATATTGGCGCATCCAGCGCACCAAGCACCTGGTTCTCAAACAATGCGCTCGCAAGGTTGGCGGCCTGCAGCCTTGTTCGCACTGCGGTCTCAACACTGTTACGCAGCCCGGGCAGGCGCGCTGCCAGTTGATCAAACGCATCGCGCGTAATGCGATGTGCCGTTGAAGGGCATACGACTCTGACACTGGCGGAGCGCCGGGCGCCGGTTAACACGGCCGACTCGCCAACAGTTTGCCCGGGAAGCACGGTGTTAACCACTCGCTCGGCAGACTGATCATCGAGCAGAAATACTTCCAGCTCGCCGGACTCAAGAAGATACATGTCTGAATCTTCTGCGCCGTTGCGAATGAGCAGTTGCCCTGGTTCAAGCGTTACTTCGATGCAGATTTGCGCCAATGCAGCGCAGGTCTCGACTTCAAGCTGATTAAACAGATCGACAGACTGGATAAATCCCTGATTCAAAATGCTGACCGTTGGCGCCGCGAGGCTTTGTAGTGCTTGAGTATCAGCTATCGACAAAAACGACTCAACGGGATTAATCCACTTTCATCGCAGGAAAATTTGGTGGCGCAGGGTCACAACACCGATTCGCTGAATTGGGCGATTAACCACCCAGCCGCGATAACATGAAATCGGCAGCTTCCAGGATGTGCGTGCGGGCAAGCTGCTCGGCCCGATCGCCGTCGCCATCGGTCACACACTCCAGCAATACTTTGTGCTGATCCCAGATATTGCGCGGTTGATCATCGCGAATCAGCACTTCGCCCATGACCCGCTGCGCCTGTATCCAGTGAGAATCCATTGCCGGTGCGATCAGCGGATTGCCAGATAGCTCATAGACAAACTGATGAAAGGCCATGTCGGCTGCGATCATGTCGGGCACCGAGCATTTGGCCACCGCTTTCTGCCCGGCCTGAACGTGGGCCTTGCCCTCTTTCGCTGCACGAGCGGTATTGCCAAGTGCTGCCTGCCGAAACGCAAGCCCTTCGATCACCGCTCGCATGTCGTACATATTGCGCACGTAGTCCAGATCGAGTGCCGATACCAGCAGGCCGCGGCCGGGGGCATCGCTCAGAACCCGCTGATTGCGCAACAACAACAGTGCCTGCTGCACCGGTTGCCGTGAGACGCCCAGCCGCTGTGCGATCTGCTCCTGAATGATGCGTTCACCCGGCGCGAGATTGCCCGATGTTATTTCCGCCAGTACGGCTGCATGTACTCGCTCAACCAGTTTGGGGGAAGTATCTAGTTGTTTCATGCGCGGGATCATATCGCATCGGAATTGCTGATGCTGTGCACCACCAACCGCTAATTTGATCCATCGCGCCATGCGCGTTCGATAGTGTCCCAGGCCTCCAGCGCCTGCAGATCCGGCACCCAGGCAAGTCCGGATTTGGCATCGGAGGAGACCGCCTCGGGGGTGACGACAACATCGAGCAAAGCCGGCCGATGGGCCATCGCCTCGGCAATCGCCGCTGGCAAATCGTCCGGGTTTTCAACCCGGCGACCGTACATGCCAAACGCTTTCGCCATCGCTGCATGATCGGCAAACTGCAGATGCGTGCCGACAGTGTCACCATAGTTTTCCTGTTGGTCTCTGACCTCGATTGCCCACGAGCCGTTGTTTGCCACGACGATCAACACCGGCGCGTTGTGGCGCACCGCCGTGTCGATTTCCATCGCGTTGAATCCAAATGCACCGTCACCGGTGGCGACAATTACGGGCCTGTCCGGACAGGCGAGGCTAGCGGCAATACCGAACGGCGTGCCTACGCCAATGCAACCGAGCGAGCCGGGATCCAGATAGGTGCTGGCCGGCAACCCGATGCGCGCAAAGCTTAAGAAATCACCGCCATCGGCCACGACAATCGCATTGTCCGGCATCGCCTCGCGCAGGGCTGCCAGCACCCGGTTGGGATGCATGCGCCCGTCGCTGCCGGGCGGTGCCTGCTTCATGCTGTCGGCAAGCTTCTCCGAGCGCGCCAGATGTTTCTCGCGCAGGCCATCGATCCACGCGTTGTCAGTGGCGGGGATACGGTTACCGGCCAGCGACAGCATTGCCTCGAGCGTGCTGCCAACCGAGCCCAAAAGCTCCACCTCGCCACGCCGGTTATCTCGAAGTTCCGATGCGCAGTCAGCAAGCCGCAGAAATTTCGCCTCGCCAAAAATGGCCGGCGATCCGAACGCCAGCTGAAAGTCGAGCCGTCGCCCGACGGTGACGACCACATCGGCCTGCCCCATTACCGATCCACGGGTTGCAGCCACCACTGAAGCGTGATCATCCGGCACCAGACCCCGGCTTTCGCCAGTATCCAGATAGGCGGCGCGGGTGCGATCGAGCAGTTTGATCAACCCCTCGCCGGCATCGACCGCACCGCGCCCGGAGATCACGAGCGGCCGCTTCGCGGTCCACAACAATTCCACCGCGGCGGCGATGGCATCGGCCTGCGGTGCAATCGCCGGCTGGCGCCCGATGCGCGGCACATACTCGGGTAACTGCACCGCTTTGGATATTTCAGCGCGCATCACATCGGCCGGAAAATCGAGATAGACCGGGCCGGATTCGCCGCCATGGCCAAGCGCGCGCTCGATCGCCTCGCACAATTCCAGTGGCACCAGATCCGCCTGCCTGACGGTGCGGGCATAGCGGGTAACGGAACGCACCAGATCGGTGTGCACGATATCCTGCAACGCGCCGCGGTTCTCCTGCGGCATCGGCGGCAACCCGGACAACACCAGCACTGGCGCTTTGGCGACATGGGCATTCGCAATGCCGGTTATCGCATTGGTTACCCCGGGCCCCGCCGTGACCATCGCAACCCCCAGCCCTCGAGTAAGCTCGGCGTGCGCATGTGCCATATAGAGCGCCGCCCTCTCATCTCTTACATCGACAATCTGTATCCCCAGTGCATGGAGTTGCATCCACAGCGGCATGATGTGTCCGCCGCACAGGCCGAACACGCGCTCGACACCACAGTCGCGCAGCGTGCGGGCGATGACCGCCGCAGTCGATTGGGAGGAAATGGTTGGCGCAGCCATGAGCAGATTCCCGACGTTGAAATGTTGCAGGGGGCAATATTTGCCAGAATGCACAGTCTATCGTATTCTGAATTCAGAGTGCGGGGTATCGCAGCATCTTGCACGCTTACCAGGGAGCCCCTCGGTTATGAGCCATCTACTAACCTTTTCCGATGCGCTTGAAAGTCACGCACGATTGTCGCCGGACAAAACCGGCGCTCGCGACTCACAGCGATCGCTGACTTACGCGCAGTGGCATGTGCGCGCATCGCAACTGGCCGATGCCTTGCTGGCGACCGGCCTGATCGCAGGTGACCGGGTGGCCGTGCTCGCGACCAATCGCATCGAATGGATGGAAATCTACGTTGCGTTGACGCGTGCCGGGCTGGTTGCGGTGCCTCTGAATTTCCGCCTGCAGGCAAGCGAAATCCAGTACATCCTGCACGACGCAGGCGCCAGTGCCATCATCGCTGAAGACCGTTTCTGCGCCACTATAGATTCGATCGCCAACACTCTCGACATTCCGCCGCCGCGTTACATCAGCCTGCCGGGTGAGCCACAAAAGGACTGGCAACCCTACGAGGCGCTGATCGAGCACGGCAACGCCAACACTGTATTCCCTGCCATCAATGCCAGTGCGATGTGCGCACTGATGTACACCTCTGGCACCACCGGGCGACCCAAGGGCGCGATTCGAAGCCACGAAGGCAGCGCGTTGATTGCGCTGGCCACAGCGCTGGAAATGGGTTTTACCCGAGACGATACGGCATTGCTGGTGATGCCGCTGTGCCACGCGAACTCGCTGTACTTTGGTGCAACTTTTCTACATCTGGGCGCGACGATCATTGTCGATGACAGCGCAAGCTTCGATGCCGAACAGTTTCTGGCGCTGATGACCCGCCAGCAGGTGACCTTCACTTCACTGGTACCCACGCACTGCATCATGCTGCTGGCACTACCGGCGTCAGTAAAAAAACACTACGAATTGCAGCGAGTGAACAAGCTGATGATCTCCTCCGCACCCGCGCGGCGTGAAATCAAACTCGGCGTGATGGATCTCTTCCCCAACTGCAGCCTTTATGAACTTTACGGCTCCACCGAAGCGGGCTGGGTCACACTACTGCGCCCGCACGAACAACTCGACAAAATTGGATCGGTTGGCCGAGAGTGGAGTGGCAGTGGCGCGATTCGACTGCTCGATGACAATCGACACGAAGTACCCGACGGTGAAGTGGGTGAACTATTCTCCCGCTCGCCCTATGTGTTCGATGGCTATTGGCACAACGACGAAAAAACCAGCGAGGCCTTTGAAGGCCAATGGTGCTCAGTCGGCGATATGGCCAGGCGTGACGAAGACGGCTTCATCTGGCTGGTTGATCGCAAGAACAACATGATTATCAGCGGCGGGGAAAATATCTATCCGTCAGAGATTGAAGCGACGCTTGGCGCGCACCCCAACGTGCAGGATGTTGCAGCCATTAGCGTGGCCGATGATAAATGGGGCGAGGTTGTGCACGCGGTGGTGGTTCGCAAACCCGGTACCCGCGTCAGTGACAGAGACCTTCGCGTCTGGTGTCGCGAGCGGTTAGCGAAATTTAAATGTCCTGCTGCGTTCAGCTTCATGACTGAGGATCAAATCCCCCGCACTGCAACCGGGAAGATTTTGCACCGGGTGTTAAAAGATGGGCTAGCCGCACATGACAAGGCTATTTGATTGGACAACTGGCGGACCTGCGTTTCCCTGTTAAGGCTCCAGCGGTGCAATGTCAGTTCGTCCAACACGCTGACCCTCAAGCCCGATCCACAATATTTAACGCCAAACGTTATTCGCGGTGTTGAGCTTTGGGGTGAGACGTACCACAATGTCATGACATCAATAAACTACCTTACTCATGATCTATCGACAACTCCTCTCGCTAGGGCTCCTACTGAGCTTCCTTGGCGCCGCGCCAAACGTTGCAGCACAGTGCAACTACGATGATGCCGACAGGTACAACGGCTGGGGCTGGAACCCGACGACAAATCAAAGCTGCCCACCTGTACCAGAGCAAGAGCAAGAGCCAGAGCGCGACCAAGGACAAGGACAGTGCGAGGATCACGGTCATCACCCCTGGGGTTGGAACCCCGTCACGCGGCAATCATGCCGGCTTGACACCGCGGTCGCCTCCCCGCCACCAGAAGCTGTCACCTCCCTGACACCAGAAACAGATAGATTCCGGGCACACTCCGCACCAGTGCTGCCGTTTAATCAGTCTCAGGCCAGCACACTCCCCGCTGGCACATTTGCCCACTACTATCGAATCGAACTTTCAGAAGCGATGGCATTGCAGATCGATGGCACTATAGACAGTGATCTCGATGTTGCTGCAGGCACGGTATATAAGGGACAACACAGCTACTCTTTAAATCACGGTGAACCAGCCCGCTGTTTTTCTTCAGGCACGCACATAGTCATAGTTTCAAGATCGCCGTCTGATACCGACAAGCAATACAACATCAATGTGACCGCGCAGGATCAGCAGTGTGTAGAACCTACTCAACAGGTGGTCAATAACGAACACCCGGATGGCGACTGGTACGTCGATTGGGCTACCGCCTCTGACGGCACTACATTCTCTATCCCGATCTTCTGGGACGGGATGACGGCCTACGATCAAAACGGCGAATTGTTGTGGAGCACCGGCCAGATCTATCCCACCTCAACACCCGATCGCTTGAGCGACGGTTCCACCGCCGTGTTATCGATCAACAACAGTTTGCGGTTACTGGACACTCGCGGTGAGTTTCTATGGACCGTAACGCTGGACCAAACAGAATTCCCCAGAGCGTTTACGAAGCTCGTCGCCAACGACGACACGATTGTTGTTTACAATCTGCACGAGGTTGCCTCTTTCAACGGTTATGATGGCTCACTGCGATGGCGCTATAGCCCCCGGGATTACGTGTCTTCTGTTAGTGTCGCGGATAATGGCAAGGTGCTGGTCCACGGATCTGAAGATCCTTATGTCGGCGTCTATTATCTGGAAAAGTAAATTCTCATAATATAAGTGCACGGATAGATCGCAAACACCCGATGTCGGAGTACTTCCGACATCGGGTGTTCCAGCCTGGTGCACCGATTAATAAATAAAGTAACACTTGAACTTCCTGCAGCCGCTATTGCTGAGTAAAAAATGCTCGACACATAACCACGATGCCTGCGCTTGTCTGCCCTGCACAATTAGCCACCCTGTTTATCAAGCGGCATCCTAGTCCCCGTCATCATCCGTGCCTTTGCGCACCACCAGTGCTACCCGATACACACCTTCGCGTTTGCCCACTACAAAAACCGTTGTAGGCAACTTGCCCTGATCATTGATCGGCTCCTCATCAAAGATGACGCGCACACGATTGGTCACGTCCATGTTGGCTTCGAGGTTGCCGGCGGCTTCTATTGCATCCAGCCCGCCTTCCGGAAAATCTTCAAACGCTATGGACTTGATCGGTCGCCCCAGATTTCGATTGAGCTGAAATCTGACAATGCGCTTTTTGATCTTGCCAGCGTCTTTCCAGAACACCAGTTGCTCCAGTTTCTGGTAGTCGCTTTGCTCGATCGCATGGCGAATCGTATTAACCAGTTCATCGGGATTGTCGGGCAGCAGGGTA
>CAKZSB010000151.1 GCA_937920585.1 uncultured Granulosicoccaceae bacterium
TTAAACCAGCGCACGCTCCACGCGCTGTCGCAGAACCGGCAGCAGGGAATCTGCGAACCAGGGATTGCGTTTCAGCCAGATATTGTTGCGTGGGCTTGGATGCGGCAGAGGCAGAATAGATTCCGGCAATTCATTCCAGCCAGCCACGGTGTTCGTCAGCGTATCCCGGCCATCCAGATGCCACTGTTGTGCGTATTGGCCAATAACCAGAGTCAGCCGGATGGCCGGCAGGGTTGCGAGCACGCGTTCGCGCCATGTCTTTGCGCAAATGGGCGGTGGTGGCAGATCACCCGAGCGTCCCTTGCCGGGGTAACAAAACGCCATGGGTACTATCGCGATCTGGTGTGAGTAAAAGGTTTTTTTGTCGATTGCCATCCAATCACGCAACCTATCGCCGCTGGCGTCGTCGAACGGCTTGCCACTGGCATGTACTCGGGTCCCCGGGGCCTGACCGGCAATCAGTATGTGCGCCTCGGGATGGATCTGCAGGATTGGCCGCGGTGGGTGTGGGAACTGCGATTTACAGAGCGTGCAGGCGCGAACTTCTGCGAGCAGTGGCTGGTGTGAGCCGGGTGGTGTCATAGTGTGGTTCCCGAATGTACTCGTCACGCTTCAATCGAAACCGTGCCAGACGCCAGATTTTTTACTCGCCCGTCCCGAAACTGCTGGAATGGATTGCGCCTGAGCAGGGGGGAGGCGACAATTGCGCCACGGCAAACGCGTTGGGCCGTTTGTTATGTCGTCGTGAATTTATGGGCAATGCCCGGGAGCCTAGTGTAATGACACTTCGCCAGTATTTCGTCATTTTTGCCATAGCGGCCCCGGTCGCTGTGCTGGTGTTGAGTTTTTTCTGGACCGCCCTGTTGTGGTTACTGTTGCCATTGGCGCTGATCATACTCATTGGCCTCTACGACATTACCCAGACCCGCCACTCGGTGCTGCGGCTCTACCCCGTGCTGGGGCACTTTCGCTACATGCTCGAAGCCGTGCGGCCGGAGATTCAACAATATTTTGTTGAATCGGATACCAGTGGATCGCCGGTGCCACGCGAATTTCGTGCACTGGTTTATCAGCGTGCGAAAGGGGATCGCGATACACGGCCCTTTGGCACTATCTTCGACGTCAACCGCAATGGCTATGAGTGGGTGAACCATTCCCTGGTGCCATCCCACGCCGAGGATGTGCATCCGAGAGTTAAATTCGGTGGTCCGGACTGCACGCAACCCTATATGGCATCTCCGCTGAATATCTCGGCGATGAGTTACGGTGCGCTGAGTAAAAACGCGATCATGGCGTTGAACCGGGGCGCCAAGATTGGTGGATTTGCCCACAACACCGGCGAGGGCAGCTTAAGCCCTTATCATCTTGAGCACGGCGGTGACATCATCTGGCAGATTGGCACCGGTTACTTTGGCTGCCGCAACGAGCAGGGCGACTTTGACCCCGAATTGTTTCGCGAGCGAGCCTCTCTTGAAGTGGTCCGCATGATCGAAATCAAACTGTCGCAGGGCGCCAAGCCCGGTCATGGTGGCATACTGCCGGCCGCCAAACTTACCGAGGAAATTGCCGCCATTCGAAATGTGCCGATGGGGGCTGACGTTGTTTCGCCCGCCGCACATACAGCCTTCTCAACACCCATTGGCCTGCTTGAGTTCGTGGTAAAGCTGCGCGAGCTCAGCGGTGGCAAACCGATTGGTTTCAAACTTTGCATTGGCAGAAAGGATGAGTTTCTGGCGATCTGCAAGGCGATGATCGAAACCGGCATTACCCCGGACTTCATCACTGTCGACGGTGGCGAGGGTGGCACAGGTGCTGCGCCCACCGAAATGACAAATTCTGTTGGCACACCGCTGCGCGATGCGCTGATATTCGTCAACCGTGCGCTTATTGGCTTTGGCCTGCGTGACCGAATACGAATCATCGCGTCGGGCAAAATGTTCTCGGCCTTCCACATATTGCGCTCTCTTGCACTGGGTGCGGACACCGTGAATTCCGCGCGCGGCATGATGATGGCGCTGGGCTGCATTCAATCGCGCAGCTGTAACACTGACCATTGCCCCACCGGTATCGCTACCCAGAACCCGGAGCGCAATAAGGGCCTTGTGGTTACCGACAAGGCACAGCGAGTGGCAAATTTTCACCGCGAAACGGTAGAGAATCTCACTGAACTGGTGGCCGCGGCGGGTTTGCACCGCCTCGATCAACTGGAGCCGCGGCATATCAACCGTCGCGTACAGGGCACTGAAGTGAAAACCTATGCGCAGCTGTATCCGGTCATTGGCGAAAAATGTCTGCTCAGCGAAGACACCGTGCCGGAAGACTGGCGTGACGATCTGCAGTTGGCCAACCCCAAAAGCTGGCAGACGGAAGGCGTTTAGCGCTTTCGCCACACGCCCTCAAAATAGCCGCCGGAAGCGCTCAGTTTCCGGTGTGCGTGCCAGGCGTCCCGCTCTTCAGCCAACTCGAAGCCAGCCAGCATTCGGTCATAATCTCCCAGCGCAGTAGCCAGCTCCACGTGCTTTTTACCCTGTGTCTCCTTGCCCTGCCGCGCTTGTAGCAGGTAGATCCAGTTCGCCTGTCCGGTGATGTGGTCGAGGTAGTTTTGCACTACCGACGGCTCCATTTCGCCAAAACTTGCGGCATTCCAGAAAACGTCCATCTGGCTGCCGCGCAGCAACGGAAACTGCCAGTTGCCAAAGAAATGCACTTTGCCAGGCTCCACCCCGGACAGGTCAGTCCAGTCGCGGGTCGCCTCGGAGCTGACGATGGCACTGCGATCCAGTGCCTCATTCAGATAGGTTTCACAAAGATACAGTTGCGCCGGCAGATCGAAGCAGAGCAGGGTGAGTTCCGGGTACAACTTTTTCAGCACCTCTACCTGATAGCCCGAGCCAGTGCCCAGTTCAACCACCCGCTCCGTGCCAGTGAAGCGGATATGCTTGTTCGCGAAACAGGCGCGTATATAGTTGCTCAGAAAGGGCATTGTGTAGGGTTTACCGCCTATTTCGAATAGATCCTGTGGATTGCCAAAACGGCTGACTTCAATCGTATCGGGCGCGGCTGTGCCGGTGAGTTCCGCCATCAGAGCGCAGTGCTGAAGCGCCGCATCCCTGATATCGGATATCTTCATTTTATAAGGGGCCAGATCTCGCTTGTCGGAGAACATTTTTGTCAGCAGTTTCAGGATCGACTGCGAAATCCCCGGCGCTTTACCCTGCCAGGCGTATTGTGTGTCGTTGAAACCGAAAGTAGAAAGCACCTTGTAGCGACCGGAACGAAGCTGGTTGATATCCAGCCGCGCCAGGGTATCCAGAATCTCGCGCTCGTAGGTTTGCCAGTAAACCGTTGCCTGAAACTCGGCGGGGGCCTGCCGATAGGCATCCAGCAAATTGATCAATCGTTGGTCGTTCGTAACGCCGCTCATTACTCAGTTTTGTTCCGCACCGTGTCAGTTCCCTATTGTGCCACGCCAGACTAGTGCTCTGACAACACTAAAAATTGGAATACAGTATGGCCTTTGAGGTGCCGGTTACGGCCCGGTTCAGCTATCACACCGGGAGTGCGGCACATCAAAAGCCATCCCCTTCGGGCGAGCGCGAAAGCTGCCATCGCGGCGTTGCGCTCACTCACAATTGAACAACTGGGGCCGCCGAGGTATTCCTCAATCGCGCGCCTTGCGCTGACCACTTCTTCACTCGCTGTATCCCAACTTTTAATATTGTCAAAGCACTAGGTGTGGCGACACAGCATGCTGCGTGAACTTCGTGTTACTGATATTCCGCCGCTGCCAGCTTGAGGCAGCAGGCCAGCAATTCCATAGCCTGTTTAACCTCCGCCAGTGGCGGGCGCGTAGGGGCAATGCGAATGATGCAGTTGTCCGGATCGTGCCCGTCCGGGTGGGTGGCGCCCGGTGGTGTTAGC
>CAKZSB010000152.1 GCA_937920585.1 uncultured Granulosicoccaceae bacterium
CACCTCGATGTGGCGGTGATGGGTGGGTTGCAGGTCGACAGCAGCGGCAACCTGGCCAACTGGGCAGTGCCGGGCAAACCCTTGCTGGGTGTCGGCGGTGCGATGGACCTGGCATCCGGTGCCGGCAAGCTGATCGTGACCATGACGCACTGCAGCAAGGATGGCAGCAGTAAAGTCGTGCCGGAGTGCACATTACCGCTTACTGCCAAAGGCGTTGTCGATGTGCTGGTAACCGACATGGCAGTATTTTACATCGACGACAATGGCCTGCGCCTGCGTAAACTGATGCCCGGTGTAACACTTGAAGCCGTAACAGCGGCGACTGCGGCACCATTTACGGTTGATCTGGCAGGCGAGCTTCTCATTTTACGTAAGCAAAGTTTGAGGAGCGGGCGCTTTTAGTATCCCGGTTTGCGTCAATTCTTATTTGAAAAAAGTATTGCGCGACCTTGTGCGCCCAGGTTTTATGTTTGTGTGGCGCGGGCTGGTGTTTGGCCCGATTTTCTAAATCCTGGTTAGCTGTTTATCTTGTTGGCGGGTCGCAATTATCCGGTTGAATATCGTAGACTGCAGTTAATCGGTCAGCTTCCGGAGCACACCTATTCGTCACCAATTACCTTTCCACTACATCGATGTAGTGGCCAGAGTCGGCTCCATTCGCAAGGCTGCGGAAGAGCTTGCGATCACTTCAACTGCACTCAATCGTCGCATCCTGAGTATGGAAGATGAACTCGGCGTGCCAATCTTCGACCGCCTGCCATCGGGTGTGCGCCTGAGTGTCGCGGGTGAATTGTTTATTCATCACGTGCGTAATCAGCTATCCGATTTACAGCGGGTCAAGTCGCAGATTGCCGATCTGGCCGGCGAGCGTCGCGGGCATGTGTCAGTTGTTTGCGGGCAGGCGCTGATGAATGCTTTTTTGCCCGAAATGATCTCCCAGTACCGACAGGAACATCCGGCTGTTACCTTCGATGTTCAGGTCTGCAGTCGTCATGATGTGCAGGATGCATTGTCCGACTATTCGGCGGATATCGCGCTGGTGTTCGAACCGCGTCTGTTTCGCGAATTCCACTGTGTTATCGACGTGCCGCAGGCGATCCAGATGGTATCGGCAGTGGATCATCCGCTGGCCGGGAGAAAAAATCTGCGCCTCAGCGAGTGCGCCGAATACCCGATGGCGTTACCGACCCGCGCCAATGGCGTCAGACACCTGCTGGAGCAAGCCGCCGTTCGCCTGTCGCTCAATTTGCCGGTTATGATTGAATCGAACAGTCAGGCGATGATTGCACAGAGCCTTCGATTTCAGAATTTGATGACGTTTCAGATTCCGTTGGGGATCGGTCCGCTCGATGAACAGGTGCAGCATTCGTCGATTGATAGTCGGGATGTCAGTGAGGGACGGCTATATCTCGGGCACCTCAAAGGTCGAAACCTGCCTGTGGCATCGGCGCGCTTCCTTGAACAGCTGGCAGGCGCGCTGGATCAGCATATTGGAGAAATCAAGTAAGAAGTATCGGTATGTTTCGTATGTATTATCCGTTCAGCGCCGTAACAGACGTTCGCGCTGTTTCATCTCGGCGCGAGCGTCCGTACTTTCCAAAAAATTTATAGGAAACAAGGGCCACAATCCGTTTGATCGTCAATGGCGAGTGCAGTGAGCGTTGCTGCAAACAGGGCGATGCAAAAATTGCAGCATGCCGGAAGATAATTAGCAGCATCGCTTTGGGGTAGCACTCGTTACTCTTTGCCGCGTCCTGAAACACACGGAGAGGCGATATGTTTTTAAAAAATGCGATTTGCGGTTCCCTGCTGACAGCTGGCCTGACCTGCGCGGTCAGCGTATCGGCTGAAGACACCATTAAGGTGGGTGTCCTTCACTCGCTTTCGGGCACGATGGCGATCAGTGAAACGACACTCAAAGACACCATGCTGCTGTTGATCGATGAGCAGAACAAAAAGGGTGGCTTGCTGGGCAAGCAGCTCGAAGCGGTGGTTGTTGATCCGGCTTCAGACTGGCCATTGTTTGCGGAAAAAGCGCGTGAGCTAATCGAGGTTAACTCGGTCGAGGCGGTGTTTGGTGCCTGGACATCAGTGTCGAGAAAATCAGTGTTGCCGGTTTTTGAAGAACTGAACAGCATCCTGTTCTATCCGGTGCAGTACGAAGGGGAAGAATCCTCTAAAAACGTTTTCTACACCGGTGCCGCACCCAATCAGCAGGCGATTCCTGCGGTTGATTACCTGAAAGACGAAATCGGTGTCGAGCGCTGGGTGCTCGCGGGAACTGACTATGTCTACCCGCGCACCACCAACAAGATTCTCGAGGCCTACCTGAAAGACAATGGCGTGGCGGCGGAAGATATCATGATCAACTACACGCCGTTTGGGCATTCCGACTGGCAGTCAATTGTCTCCGATATTAAGAACTTTGGTGGCACCGGGCGTAAAACTGCGGTGGTATCAACGGTAAACGGTGACGCCAATGTTCCGTTCTACAAGGAGCTTGGAAACCAGGGTGTGTCGGCTGAGGATATTCCGGTTGTAGCGTTCTCGGTAGGCGAAGAAGAGTTATCAGGGATTGATACCACGCCGCTGGTCGGGCATCTGGCCGCCTGGAATTACTTCATGAGCGTGGAGTCGGATGAAAACGATGATTTTATTGCTAAGTGGCATGAGTTTATTGGCAGCGAGGATCGCGTAACCAACGACCCGATGGAAGCACATTACATCGGTTTTAATATGTGGGTTAAAGCCGTGGAGAAAGCCGGTACCACTGATCCTGCTGCAGTGCAGGATGCGATTATTGGTGTCACCGTGCCAAACCTCACGGGTGGATACTCGGCGATGATGCCGAACCACCATATAACCAAACCGGTACTTATTGGCGAGATTCAGGATGACGGACAGTTTGATGTTGTCTGGGAGACAAACGGTCTTGTGGCCGGTGATGCCTGGTCCGACTTTTTGCCCGATTCCAAAGACATCATCTCCGACTGGCGCGCACCGTTGTCCTGCGGTAACTACAACGTTGTGACAGCCAAGTGTTCCGGACAACAGCTGTAATTTCCAGAGGTTCGTTGTAAATGGCTTCGGGGCGAGGCGTCGTAACTCCTCCAGCGTTGTCTCGCTCCGTTTCCATCTCTTACACCAGCATGCCACCCTCTATGTCCCCTTATAAATTTTCAGTAACAGCGATCATTTCGCGATGACTATTCAGCCCGTTGCTCTGCGGTACGTGCGCATCGTTGCGATTCTACGGCACCTGGTGTTACTGCTTGTCTTCGTGACCGCTGCCATTTCAGTGGCACCAGTCTGGTCGGACACCGCTGACCACAGTCAGATCATCAATAAACTCGCACCCAGTCTCAAGGACAGAAAAACAATCGCAGCAGCGATAGATGAGATCGTTACATCCGATGCACCGCGCAAGCGAATATGGCTTGAATCGCTGCTGGCGGGTACTTTGTACCAGCGAAAGTCGGACGATATGGTTGTACATGCGATAAAGACCGACACTGGCTTTGATTTGACCGCAGCGCTAGACGGTTCGGCAATCGGTCACGTGGGCAAGCGTGAGGTTCGAAAATTCAAGATCAACAATTCTCTTCGCGCGCAACTGCGTAGCGCAATCGCACAGATGGCCTTACAGGACAGCGATCCCGGTTCGCGTCGGCAGGCCCTCGAACGTATGCTGCAATCGCTCGATGAGGAAAAAATGGCGGCGATCAACCGCCTGGCTGAAGTCGAGACTGACAGTGATGTTCATGCGCTGATCCAGACCGCTCGCCAACTGGATGCACTGCAAAACGGTGACTCACAGTCCCGGCTCGATGCTATCGATACACTCGGCATCAACACCCGTGAGCCTGTTGTTCAAGCGCTGCAGAAGCTGACCGATACCACGGATGATCCGGCCGTGGCAGATGCCGCCGCCGCATCACTGGCAGAAATTTCACAGCGAATTGCCGTTTTCAAACAGGTGGAGACCGTACTGTTCGGTCTGAGCCTGGGCTCGGTGCTGGCGATGGCGGCGATCGGGCTTGCGATCACTTTCGGCGTGATGGGCGTGATCAACATGGCCCACGGTGAAATGATCATGCTCGGCGCATACACCACCTGGGCGGTGCAGCAGGCGTTTCCCGTGATCGTTGAATTTTCCCTGTTACTCGCAGTACCACTGGCGTTTGCCGTCGCGTTTCTGGTTGGCGTGGTGATTGAGTTTCTGGTGATTCGCCATTTGTACGGAAGGCCGCTGGAGACCTTGCTGGCAACTTTTGGCATCAGTCTGATACTGCAGCAGACGGTGCGCACCCTGGTGTCGCCACAAAATGTGCCAGTGTCAAATCCGTCGTGGTTATCCGGGCAATGGCTGATTGATCCGGCCTTGTCCATCGCGGTTAACAGACTGGTTATTTTTCTGTTTTGTCTGGCAGTGTTCGCCGCGTTGATGTGGCTGTTGCGCAAAACGTTTTTCGGCCTGAAGGTCAGAGCTGTATCGCAGAACCGGGAGATGGCCCGGGCGATGGGCGCGAGATCCTCCCGCATTGATGCGATGACATTTGGCCTGGGTGCCGGCATTGCCGGTGTCGCCGGTGTCGCCTTGAGTCAGTTGACCAATGTCGGCCCGAATATGGGCCAGAGTTATATTGTCGATTCTTTTATGGTGGTGGTGTTTGGCGGGGTGGGCAACTTGTGGGGCACCTTGCTGGCCGGCTTGTCGCTGGGTGTAGTCAACAAGTTCCTCGAGCCATGGGCCGGTGCGGTGCTGGCCAAAATAATCGTGCTGGTATTCATCATTCTTTTTATCCAACGTTATCCGCGTGGTTTGTTCCCGCAGCGCGGCCGTGCGGCGGGCGACTGATATGCTGGCGTCTATGCGTGGTGATCGCGGGGGGCAGATTGTCCTGTCAGTACTGCTGGTGGCAACTATCGTCCTGCCGGTATTGAATCTGGCATTGCCAGAGTCCCATCCGTGGCACGTTACTACCTATCAGCTCAATCTGTTCGGTAAATATTTGTGTTACGCATTGCTTGCCATGTCGGTCGATCTGGTCTGGGGATACATGGGGTTTCTGACGCTGGGGCACGGCGCGTTTTTCGGCCTTGGCGGCTATGCCATGGGCATGTATTTAATGCGGCAGGTGGGTGATCGTGGCGTGTACGGCAACCCGGAGCTACCCGATTTCATGGTCTTTTTGAACTGGCAGGAATTGCCCTGGTACTGGTGGGGCTTTGACTGGTTTGCGGTGGCGCTGGTGGCGATCTTTCTGGCCCCTGGGCTATTGGCGTTCCTGTTTGGCTGGTTCGCCTTTCGCAGCCGGGTCAACGGCGTGTATCTGTCGATTATCTCGCAAGCGATGACCTACGCGCTGATGCTTGCATTTTTCCGCAACGAGTTCGGCTTTGGCGGCAATAACGGGCTGACCGACTTCAAAGATATTCTTGGCCAACCCGTGAATGCGCAGACTACTCGCGTGGGTTTGTTTGTCGCGTCTTCGCTGGCGGTGATCGCCGGCTACCTGCTGTGCCGATCGATTGTGGCATCGCGGGCCGGGCGGGTAGTCGTTGCGATTCGCGATGCCGAAAACCGCACGCGCTTTCTAGGATACAACGTCGCCTCCTATCAGTTGGCCGTGCTGGTGGTTTCAGCGATGCTGGCAGGTGTTGCCGGTGCGCTTTATGTACCGCAGGTGGGTATTATCAACCCGGGTGAGTTCTCTCCCTTGAACTCGATTGAAATTGTCATCTGGGTGGCGATTGGCGGTCGCGCCACGCTCTATGGCGCTGTGGTGGGAGCATTGCTGGTCAATTTTGCGAAATCGTGGTTTACCGCTGCATTGCCCGAGTACTGGATCTTTGCGCTGGGCGCGCTCTTTGTGCTCACCACGCTGTGGCTTCCGCATGGAGTCGCCGGCATTCGACGACGCTCGGTGGTTTCATGAATCCCACAGAAAAAGCCGCACAACACGGTGAAGGTATCGATGCCAGTACCGGCACCCTGTTGTATATGGAGGGCGTGAGCGTTAGCTTTGATGGATTCAAGGCGATCAACAATCTCAACTTCTACGTCAACGATGGTGAGTTGCGTTGTGTGATTGGTCCCAACGGGGCGGGCAAGACCACAATGATGGATATCATTACCGGCAAGACCCGACCCGATAGCGGCGAGGTCTGGTTTGGCAGACAAGTCAATCTGCTTAAACTCAACGAGCCGCAGATCGCCGAGGCGGGTATTGGTCGCAAGTTTCAAAAGCCAACAGTATTCGAGGCGCTTACGATCTTTGAAAACCTCGAGCTCGCTGCGGCCGGTGATCGCAGTCCGCTCGCCACTTACAGGCTGACGCTCACTGCCGAGCAGCGCGATTCGGTGGCCGAAGTCGCACAGACGATAGGCTTACAGGATCAGCTTGACAATGCGGCGCAGATTCTTTCGCACGGTCAGAAACAATGGCTGGAGATTGGCATGCTGCTGATGCAGAAACCTCGCCTGCTGCTGGTGGATGAGCCGGTTGCCGGTATGACGCACCAGGAAATGGATCGCACCGGAGAGTTGCTTTGTGGTCTGGCCGGCCAGCACACGGTCGTTGTGGTCGAGCACGATATGGATTTTGTTCGCTCACTCAATACTCGGGTAACTGTGCTGCACCAGGGCAGTGTGCTGGCCGAGGGCAACATGTCCGACGTGCAAAACAACCCTGAAGTAATTCGGGTGTATCTCGGTGAATAACAAGTCCGGTGAGACGCGATGCTGACAGTTAACGCGCTGGATCACTACTACGGCCAGAGCCATGCATTGCGGTCGGTTTCAATCGATGTGCCGGCTGCGGCCTGCACCTCTCTGATGGGGCGTAACGGCGTCGGCAAGACCACGCTGGCCCGCTGCCTGATGGGGCTTGAGATACCGCGCGCCGGCGAGATGCTGTTCGATCAGATTCCACTTGAAAAACATCCGGCGGAGTATCGTGCAGCGGCAGGTATCGGCTATGTGCCGCAGGGTCGGCAGATTTTCCCGCTGCTGTCCGTAGAGGAGAACATTCGCACCGGATTTTTTGCTGCCAAACACTCATCGAATTCTATTCCACAGGATATCTACGATCTCTTTCCGGTGCTGGCGGAGATGAAGAATCGGCGTGGTGGCGATTTATCCGGTGGTCAGCAGCAGCAGCTGGCGATTGCGCGGGCGCTGGTCATAGAGCCAAAATTGTTGATCCTCGATGAGCCGGCGGAAGGTATTCAGCCGAGCATTGTGCAGGAAATTGCAGATGTCATTACCACCCTGAGTCGCGAACGGAATATAGCCGTGCTGTTAATCGAGCAGAAGCTGCCATTTATTAGAAAAGTGGCCGATCGATTCGCTATCATGGAGCGCGGCAGTATCGCTGCACGCGGTGGCATGGATGATCTGAGTGATGAACTCGTCAACCAGTATCTGGTGGTGTGATGCTGACATTTTTCCGGGTCATAGGCGCTGGTTTTAGTTTTTCGCTGCCTGACAACTTAACGTGACAACAGGATTTACTATGAAAACGACCGCAATCATTGCCACGCTGTCCTTCTCCGCGCCGGCGCTGGCGCACCCCGGCTCATCTGGCCTGGTTCATGTTATCGAGCACGGCCTGTATTACGCTTGCGGGCTGGTGGCTGTGGCTGCTGTCCTCGCTGCCTGGCGATGGTTGCAATCGCATCGCACCGACAGCCGTTTCGTCTAAAGCTTGCACGCAAACCGGAGCCACTGACATCGCGGCCGTTGCACAAATTGCCACATCAGCTGTGGTCGAGGGATCGGCGTCGCGCACTTGTGCCGCGCCCGACACGGGGTGGCAGGCATGGCTCGATCTGCAATTCGAGGGTCACGCAGGCCATACGGTTTTACGCCGTAGTCACCATGGCCCGTTAATGATTCAGCGGCCGTTTTATCCCGAAGGGCGCAAGGTTTGCCAGGCCTGTGTGCTGCATCCGCCCGGCGGTGTGGTCGGCGGCGATCGGCTTCACCTGCAGCTTAGCGGTGTCAATGATGCAGAGGCACTGATCACCACCCCGGGGGCGACAAAATATTATGGCTCGGATGGTCGCGAGGCGTCACAACATCAGGTGATTAACCTTCAGGACGCCGCACTGGAGTGGATGCCGCAGGAGTCCATCTACTTCGATGGTTGCCGCGCCACTCAGTCACTGCAGATTAATCTCAGCCACAAGAGCCGCTTTATCGGTTGGGACATCAGTTGTTTTGGCAGGCCGGCAGGTGATCACGTGTTTGTCGACGGACGAGTTCGAACCCGCCTGTCTGTCTACAGCGACGGCCAGTCGCTATTGCACGAGCAACTGCGAATTGATGGTAGCGATGATCTTCGGCGCGTATCGGGGATGCGCGGAGCGGTGGTTGTCGGCACCCTGTTGGCCTTTGTGCCGGACATGCCAGAGGACGAGCTGGTGGATTTGCTACGTGCAAGTTTGCCGGAGGATGCGTGCTTTGCAGCCACGCAATTCGATGATCTGATGATTGTGCGCTACCTTGGCACCAGCGCCGAGCATGCACGCGACGGATTTATTGCCGCCTGGCGTGTGCTCAGGCCAATTGCAATCGGGCGCGAAGTCGTCGTGCCGAGGATATGGGCAACATGAACACCAACGTAAAGAGTGCGCAGCGATGGAACTGACACCACGTGAAAAAGATAAATTGCTGTTGTACACCGCCGCACTGGTTGCCGAGCGGCGCCTGCAGCGTGGCGTAAAACTGAATTATCCCGAGTCGGTCGCCTACATCAGCATGCAGATCATTGAGGGTGCGCGCGATGGTCGCACTGTCGCCGAGTTAATGTCGTACGGTCGCACGCTGCTGACCACCGAACAGGTGATGGAGGGCGTGCCGGCACTGATCCACGACGTTCAGGTTGAGGCGACGTTTCCCGACGGTACCAAGCTTGTCACCGTGCACGAGCCGTTGCAGCCGCCAGCCATGGAATCTGCAGGAGATCCATCGTGATACCAGGAGAGATCAGGTGCGCGCAGGGATCAATCGAGATTAACGCCGGTCGCGAAACCGTGACGCTGGAGGTCGCCAATAGCGGTGATCGACCAGTGCAGGTGGGATCGCACTATCACTTTTATGAAGTGAATCCTGCGTTGCAGTTCGAGCGTGAGCAGGCGCGTGGCTTTCGCCTGAACATTGCGGCCGGCACGGCGGTGCGCTTTGAGCCGGGCCAAACGCGCACGATTGAACTGGTGGCGCTGGACGGCGCGCGCACGGTGTATGGATTCAATCAACAGATTATGGGTGAATTATGATGCGTGCGAGCGGATTGTCAGCGAGCGATAATTTTCAACCTGCGGGCCCACACTCATGACATCGATCACCCGCCAGGCCTATGCCGAGATGTACGGCCCGACCACCGGAGATCGCGTTCGACTCGGTGATACCGCACTGTGGATTGAAGTGGAGGAAGACCGCACAATCTATGGTGAAGAAGTGAAATTCGGTGGTGGTAAAGTTATCCGGGATGGCATGGGCCAGAGTCAGCTTGCCAGTGCCGACGTCGTCGATGTGATCATCACCAACGCGACTATTCTCGATCACTGGGGCATCGTCAAGGCCGATGTCGGGATTAAAAACGGTCGCATCAGCGCGATCGGTAAAGCCGGCAATCCGGATATTCAACCCGGTGTGGATATCGCTATCGGGCCCGGTACCGAGGCGATCGCCGGTGAAGGCATGATTCTAACTGCCGGCGGCATCGATGCGCACATCCATTTTATCTGTCCGCAACAAATAGAGGATGCCATCGCCTCGGGTATCACCACCATGCTTGGCGGCGGCACCGGGCCCGCTACCGGAACCAACGCCACTACCTGCACGCCTGGCCCGTGGAATATCCATCGGATGCTGCAGGCCGCTGATGCCTTGCCGATGAACCTGGGCTTTCTGGGCAAAGGCAACGGCAGTTTACCCGCCGCACTGGAAGAGCAGATCAGTGCCGGGGCGATCGGGCTCAAGCTGCACGAAGACTGGGGCACCACTCCTGCTTCTATCGATTGCTGTTTGAGTGTGGCCGAGCAGATGGATGTGCAGGTGGCGATCCACACTGACACCTTAAACGAATCGGGGTTTGTCGAACACTCACTGGCGGCGATGAAAGGGCGCACCATTCACACTTATCACACCGAGGGCGCCGGCGGTGGACATGCGCCGGATATCATTAAAGCCTGCGGGCTTGCCAATGTGCTGCCATCATCAACCAATCCCACCCGGCCGTACACCGTCAATACGATCGATGAACACCTGGATATGCTGATGGTCTGTCATCACCTCGATCCGGCGATCGCCGAGGACGTGGCTTTTGCCGAGTCCCGCATACGTCGCGAGACAATCGCAGCCGAAGATATTCTGCAGGATCTGGGGGCTTTTTCGATGATCGCCTCCGACTCACAAGCCATGGGGCGGGTCGGCGAGGTGATCTGTCGCACCTGGCAAACCGCTCATAAAATGCGGGTGCAACGCGGCTCGCTGGCGCAAGATGCCGCCGATATCGATAACTTCAGAGCTCGTCGCTATATCGCCAAATACACCATTAATCCCGCGCTGTCGCACGGTATCGCACACGAGGTCGGTTCTGTTGAGGTGGGTAAACTCGCCGATCTGGTGTTGTGGAAACCGGCATTTTTCGGCGCCAAGCCTGCGCTTGTAATTAAGGGCGGTATGATCGCCTACGCGCCGATGGGTGACCCCAATGCCTCAATCCCCACACCGCAGCCAGTGCACTATCGGCCGATGTTCGGTGCGCTCGGCGGGGCGCGTGCGGCAACCTCGATGACCTTCCTGTCCGGCGCGGCAAAACAGGCGGGAGTCGCCGATGCGCTCGAGCTTACCAGTATGATCGGCGAGGTATCGCAGTGTCGCACGGTGACCAAGGCCGACATGATTCACAACGAGTACCAGCCCGAGATTGAAGTTGATCCGCAGACCTATGTGGTCAAGGCCGATGGCGAGGTGCTGAGCTGCGAACCGGCCACCGAGCTGCCGCTGGCACAGCTCTATCATCTGTTTTAGGCGAGGCGAAAATGTTGCAATTTACCCGGCGCGCCGATACCGGCAGTGTTGCATCGGCCAGTGTCACGCTACCAATAGACAAGCGCGAGAAGTCGCGTTTGCGTGTCACCTTGAGCGATGGACGGGAGGCCGGCATTATTCTGGAGCGTGGCGAGAGCCTGCAGCATGGCGACAAACTCGCTTCCAGCGATGGTGAGACGATAGAAGTCGTTGCAGCCGATGAAAAAATATCCGCCGTTCGGTGCAGCGATCCGCTGTTATTCGCACGCGCCTGTTATCACCTTGGCAACCGGCATGTACCGGTGCAGATAGTGGTGAAGGCGTGCGGGGAAGGCACGGTCAGTTACCTGCACGATCACGTACTCGACGACATGCTGCGCGGCCTTGGCCTGTCAGTTGAAACGGTTATGGCACCATTTACACCCGAGCCTGGCGCGTACGGCGGCGGTCACCACCACTCGCATAGTCACTAATTTTTATGCAGCCGCTACTGAAACTCCTGCAGATCAGCAGTCCGGCATCGCCGGTCGGTGCGTTCAGCTATTCGCAGGGCATAGAGTGGGTGGTTGAAGCCGGCTGGATCAATGACTGCCAAAGCTTTTGTCAATGGCTGCAGGAGCAGCTGGACGGCACCATAGCCTGTCAGGAATTGCCATTGTTGCAGCGCCTCTATCGGGCCTGTGCCAATAGGGATTTTGTCGACTTTGCACACTGGGATCAATGGGCGATTGCGGTGCGCGAGACTGCCGAATTGCGACGCGAGGAGCGACATCGCGGCCGCGCCTTGCTGTCCCTGATCGATTCGCTGGGCATTGCACTACCGGTACCGGGGCCACAGAGCCAGCTGGCCGGGTTTGCGCTGTTTTGCCAGCGCGAAGGCATAGCACTGGATGACACTTTGCAGGCTTTCGCCTATAGCTGGCTGGAAAATCAGGTGACCGCCGGTATCAAGCTGATTCCACTGGGACAGAGTGATGGCCAGGGGCTGTTGTATCGCCTGGGCGATGATGTACAACGTGCGGTGATCAGCGCAAAACAGATACAGGATGAGGACATCGGTTTTTCGTCACCAGCGCTCGCGATGGCCAGCAGTTTTCACGAAACACAGTATTGTCGATTGTTTCGATCCTGAATGCTTAATACCAATTGCTGCGGTAATTAGAAAGGAAGGACATGAGTCAATCACATGCACCACTGCGAGTAGGCATCGGTGGCCCGGTGGGCACTGGCAAGACTTCATTGCTGAGAAATCTATGCACAAAGATGCGCGATGAATTTGATATCGCCGTTGTCACCAATGATATCTATACCCGCGAAGACGCAGACTACCTCGTGCGCCAGCAAGCGCTCAGCGCCGATCGCATCGTGGGTGTTGAAACCGGTGGCTGTCCGCACACCGCAATACGCGAAGATGCCTCAATGAATCTCGCCGCGATCGAAGATCTGCAGCAGCGCTTTGCCGATCTGGAAGTGGTTTTTATCGAGAGCGGAGGGGATAATTTGTCGGCAACCTTCAGCCCCGAGCTCGCCGATCTTACGATCTACGTTATCGACGTGGCGCAAGGTGAAGAGATTCCCCGCAAGGGTGGCCCTGGTATTACACGATCTGATCTTTTGATCATCAATAAAACCGACCTGGCGCCGCATGTCGATGTCTCACTGGAAGTGATGGATCGCGACGCCGGCCGCATGCGCGGTGACAAACCCTATGTTTTTACGAATCTTAAGCAAGGTGATGGCGTAGATACGATTATCAGTTTCATCGCCAAGGAAGGGCTGTTGAAGGCGGCGTGAATACAAGCTCAATAAAGAGCTGTGTAATGGCTAACGGCAACGCTACATGGCCGGAATTGGTAACTTTCCATCCACCAGCAACCCTGATCGCTTAAAATGGGTCACAGTGGTCTCGCCGATCTGTTTATATGAAACGCGATCCGCGGTTAATTCGCAGAGCCATTGCTGAAGTTCATGTGGTTTTTTCTGTGCAAATGCTGCGGTACTGAAAAGAGCGGCGCATTGACCGCCATTCGGATGGCGCGCAGAAGTGTATTCAAATGCCTCGACGCCAGCCTCGCGCATAGCGCTGCCCAGCTGCTGGGTTGAACTGTAGTCGCTGGTATGGGTGAGCGCGGCGGCGTGTTGATCAAACGGAGGGTCTTGCAGGCGTACGCCAAACTGTGTTTTGTAGTTGGCCGAAAACATCGTGTGTTCGGTGCGAATGGAGGATCTGGCGACCGACTCTGTGGTTTGCATTGAGTCCCAAAATACAAAACGATAGTAGGCGCACTCTGCCAGTGTGGTATCAACGCCGGGTGCGGCGTAGAAAATCCCTCGTTCATGGGTGCGTCCGAAGCGCGAACCCCACTTGAGTGGCGGATACCGAAACGGTGTTTTCAGTAAATAGTGCAGATCGGCAGCGTCTGCCGGATACGCTGGCTTGGCGCCATCGAGCAATTCCTCCAGCAGCGTCTGTTCTTCCAGAGTATCGACATAGCCCATGGTGGCGACCTGCTGCTGGCTCTCGACCAGGCGATACAACGAGCCGGATAGCGGCCTGATATGCGCCGGCCCGTCGCACGATTGCCAGATCAAATCTTGCCTCGCATTGCATCGACATACTGCAGCACGGTAAACAGACCCTGAATGGTCTGAATTTGCTCTATCGGTACCCCGCCGGTCAGTTTATTCGGGGTTCGCATGAAGTGTCTGATCCATTGCTCGTCGCCGCCTGTCAGGGTATACAGGGCACGCCCCAGACGGATCAGCTGCAATGCCAGCTCACCCTGTTTGGACTCCGGATCGAGGGACGGATTTTGTTTGAGCCTGCTGATGGCTGTGCGATGCATGCCCAGCACGGCTGCCAGGTCAGCCTGTTTTAGCCCAAGCTGGCTCGCGACGTTTAACACCGCCTTTGCAAGCACGCCCCCGGCGGAAGGTGCTGGATGAGTTAGTGCAGACATAGTCTTTCATATTTGTGCAATAAGCACAAAATATACACTTATTGTGCCTCAAGCACAAATATAGCACTGATTCGTCGTTCAAGTCCGCCGTGTGCGTTCCTGGCTATGCGATTGACACATCCTCCTCCTATCTGATTAATATGCCGACAGCGCGGCGTTTGAGTTGTGCTACTCACTCCCCAGGTGGCTGCACTTGAACAAACGACAATC
>CAKZSB010000153.1 GCA_937920585.1 uncultured Granulosicoccaceae bacterium
CTGTGGGCGCAGGGACGCGCCCTCAGCGCGACCCCGCCGGCGATGTACCTTTACAAAGTGGCGACAGCCACACCGAGGCAGGTAAAAAGCGTTTGGTACTTTGCGCTTTTCAAAGTACAAATCAATCCCATGGCATAGACCACGTCTTAATATTCGTATAACTCTTCATCGCTTCAATAACGCCTTCCTTATACCCCAGTCCCGAATCCTTGATACCACCAAACGGTGACATCTCGATTCGGTAGCCGGGCACTTCCCAGATATTCACGGTGCCGACCTGCAATCCCTGTATGTAGGCTTTCATGCGATGAAAGTTATTCGTGCAAACACCAGCCGACAAACCAAACGCGGTGGAGTTGGAAATTTCCATCACTTTTTCATCGTTGTCCGGTACGCGAATGATGGGCACGACCGGGCCGAATGTTTCTTCCAGCACCAGTTCGGATTGGTGCGGCACGTGATCGACCACGATCGGTGGCAGCAGTGCGCCCTGGCGGCCCGGGTGATAGA
Source organism: uncultured Granulosicoccaceae bacterium (assembly GCA_937920585.1). GTDB lineage: Bacteria > Pseudomonadota > Gammaproteobacteria > Granulosicoccales > Granulosicoccaceae > CAKZSB01. The sequence goes on from CAKZSB010000153.1 coordinate 511, forward strand.
GAATCTTCGCGCCTTGCTCGGCGGCTTTGTGTACGCGGTTTTCGAAGGTTTCAGCTGCCTGTGCGTGCACCACGGTGCCCAGATCGGTGTCGGGGTTCATCGGGTCGCCAAAGTTCAGTTTCTTTGCCCGTTCGAGCAACATTTCCGACAGCCGATCGGCAACGCTTTCCTGCGCCAGAATTCGCTTTACTGCTGTGCAGCGCTGGCCGGAATTCTTGGTTGCACCGGCGATGGCGAGATCGGCGGCTTTGGCCAGATCGTCGTTGTCGAGATCGTTTAGTACGATCAGTGGATCGTTGCCACCCAGTTCCAGTACTGTGCGCTTATAGCCTGCCGTCTCGGCAATCATCTTGCCGACCGGTACGCCGCCGGTGAAAGTGATCAGGTCGATGTTCGGATTGGTGATCATCTCTGGCCCGATTTCCTGCGGCCAGCCGGTGACGACTGAAAACATTTCAGGAGGTAGCCCGGCTTCGTAAAGCGTGTCGGCCAATAGCAGTGCGGTCATCGGGGTGAGTTCGGTCTGCTTGCACACCATGCAATTGTTGGTAGCGACGGCTGGTGCGATTTTGTGCGCGACCATGTTCAGCGGATGATTAAACGGTGTAATGGCCGATATGGCGTTTAGCGGCTCACGCATGGTGAAGATTTTTCGGGCCTTGCCTTGCGGGGTTAAGTCACAGGAAAAGATTTCACCGTCGTCGTTGATCGCCATCTGGCCGGCAAGCGTAAACACATCGTAGGCGCGGCCAACTTCGTATTTGGAATCCTTTTTCGATATACCCAGTTCCAGAGTCAGCAGGTCGGATAATTCATCGGTGCGCGCGGTTAGCAGTTCGGCGGTGCGAAATAGAATCTGCTGGCGCTCGTAGCGCGTGAGTTTTGGTTTATAGCTCGCGGCGATTTCAAATGCCTCGCGCGCGTGCTCGGCCTTGCCTGCCGGTACGGTGCCTATCACTTCATCGGTGTACGGGTAATGCACTTCTATCACACCGTCACTGTCGACCTTGCGGCCGGCGATACGCATCGGTTCGTGGCGCACGGTTTTGCTTTTGTCGTTCATGTTCAGTGTCGCAGGTTATTGGGCGGCGCGAGCGGCGTAGAAAAATGCGTCGTAGTTGCGCAGTTCAGGTGCCTTTGGTAAATCGGTGAGTGTGGTATTGACAATAAACGGCACGGTCTGCTCGCTCAGGCCGCCGTGTGAACGCAGTGGCTCGTTGAGGCCGGAGAGATCGTGGCGATCTTCGGAGGTGCCAAGGGTTTTGTTCTCGGTAGATACAATGACGATGTCACCGATTCGATCGTCCGGTAAATCGAATCGCTCGCATGCCGTGGCCTTGTCTATCACCACGTCGATGCCCTCAATGGCCGAGAGTTTCGCGATGACATCATTAACATCGGCGCCGTCCGGCAGATAGGCGGTAGCGAATGAACCCAGCGCACCGTGGTGCACGACATAGGGATCGGTGATCGGCAGTATCACGCGTGCATTGCCGGTACCCAGCCATTCGTCCATCAGATCCTGGAGGTACACAACATCGGGGCTGCCGTCGGCCAGGTGTTTGGGTTTCATGCCGTGATCGGCAGTGATAACGATCGCAGCACCCATGGCATCGAGCTGCTCGAGATAGCCATCGAACATTTCATAAAATGCAATAGCGTCTTCATCGTTGGGTGCGTACTTGTGTTGCACGTAATCGGTGGTGGTGAGGTACATGACATCGGGTTTGAATTCCTGCAGCAGTTTTACGCCTGCGGCAAAAACAAATTCGCTTAAACGCGCCGAGTACACATCCGGCACATCCCAGCCCAGCCAGCCGGCGGCGTTGTCGATACCATGTTCAGCTTTGGTGGTGGTGTCGGATCGTTCCGATGAAAAGCACATGGCGCGCTCATCACCAAATTGCAAACCCGAGCCGAGCAGGGCACGCAGTTTGTCTTTGGCGGTGACGATTGCCACTTTTGATCCCGCGTTGTAATAGTGGCTGAAGATGGTGGGTGCGCGCAGAAAGCGCACGTCGTTCATCATCACCTCTTCGCCGGTTTCGGGTTCGTAGAGAAAGTTGCCGCAAATGCCGTGCACCGATGGTGGTCGGCCGGTAGCGATGGACATATTATTCGGGTTGGTAAAGCTTGGAATTACGCTGTGTGCAAAGTGCGACTGACCTTTTTCCATTACCCGCTTAAGCGCCGGTACTCTGCCGGCTGCCAGTGCGACATCCAGATATTCCGGTTCACAGCCGTCCAGGCAAATAACGACAAGCGGACGTGTGGGAACGGGGTAGTCACGTCCGTTGACACTGATAGAGTCGGCCATGGTAGTTCCTGAGAGGTGGAGGGCAAGTGTACTAGATCACTCAAACTACAAGAATGAGTCGGTTGATCAAAGCACATGATTTTACTGGAAAATCCATGAAAGTGAATTGGCTCATCGTGCTTTTTTTGAATTCGGGTACTTTGATCAATCGACCCTTCGGGCGCTCATCATTTGGCGTGCAACTGCGTTCAAGCTCGTGTTTAGAGGGGAATCGGGGCCGCCCGGGCATTGCCTGCGAGCAAGGCGCCATGCAATGGCCTTGCTGCTCACCAAATGACAAACTCTCATTCTCACATTTTGAATGATTCAGTACACTAACGGGCGGCCAGTACCTCGCGTTCGCGCAATGCTGCTGCAGGGGCGGTGGCCTTTGATACCTGCATTGTAGCAAGAGTATCACCCACAGCCGCGACAAGTTCCGTCATCACCTGTTCGTTCATTCTTCCTATACAGCCGATGCGAAAACTGTCGGCGACGGTGAGCTTGCCAGGGTAGATAATGAACCCCCGGTCTTTTAGATGATTGTAAAAGGCCCGAAATTCGAATCGCGGGTCTGCCGGATTGAAAAAGGTAACGATGATGGGTGACAGCCAGTCGTCCTGCAGCAAAGTCTCGAATCCCAGCTCACGCATGCCGGCCACCATGGAATTACGGTTTCTGGTGTAGCGCGCCAGCCGTCCCGGTGCGCCGCCCTCGAGCCGATGCAGGCGCAACGCCTCAACAAAAGCGGCGATGGTGTGGGTGGGTGGCGTGAAACGCCACTGACCGGTTTTTTCCATGTACTCCCACTGCGCGTGAAGATCGAGGCTCAGTGAATGACTATTACCACGCGACGCTTCAAGCACAGTTTTACGAACGACCGCAAAACCAAAACCGGGCACGCCCTCAATGCACTTGTTGGCCGACGATACGAAAGCATCAAAGCGAACATCGCCGCAGCGCAGTGGCAGCGCGCCGAAGCCGCTCATCGAATCGATCAGCAGGTGGCGACCACTTTCGTAAACGGCAGTGGCAATCTCTTCAATCGGGTTCTGTATACCTGAACTGGTTTCGCAGTGAATCGCGACCACATGAGTGATCGCCGGATCCGCCGCCAGTATCTTTGTGACCTCCTCACCACGCGGGGGCAGATAATCGCCCTTGTCGAGTACCACGTGATCGCGGCCGAGGTAGGTGAGCGTTTCTGCACAGCGCTTGCCGTAAGCGCCATTGGCGAGTACCAGCGTTTTGGAATCGCGTGCCAGCAGGGTACCGAGCATTGCCTCGACCACAAATGTACCACTGCCCTGAACGGGTATGCAGGTGAAATCCGATGGCGAAGCGTTGGCAATCGACAGCACCTCGCCGCGCAGTTCTGCCGTGAGCTCGCAGAAATCGCCGTCCCAGGAGCCCCAGTCGCGCAGCATTGACTGCTTTACGCTGGCGGCTGTGGTCAGCGGGCCGGGCGTCAGCAGCCAGGGTTCGTTATGCAACCGGATCGCGTTGCCGGGCGGTGGTCGAACGGATGACTTCTCTTCCATAAGGGCTCCCACTAGCTGCGTGGATAGTTAACTGGAATGGCCGTGGCGGCTGCCCGGACCTTGCTTCGTTCGCATTGCGAACCCGGCCCATAGTACCCGCAAAATAGGGGAGGATACCTAGTCTGTGCGACTTGAAACGCCGCAGGGCGTGGGGGTCGGTGGCTGAAACAGCGCCTGGTTGATTGACGCAGGCGGCGGGATTTCATACTGTCGAGCGACAGAATCCATTTCGGGCAGCACAAATGAATACATCGATCACGGACGCTACCGTCGAGCAATATGCAGTGGACGGTGCAGTAATTCTGCCAGGTCTCTTCGCCGACTGGGTGGCGCCTTTGCAGCGCGGTGTGGAAACCCTGATGAGCGACCCCAGCCCGCTGGAGCGCTCCTATCAGCCCACCGACGGCACAGCGCGGTTTTTCCAGGATCTGTGCAACTGGCAGCGCATCGATGAGTTTCAGGATTTCGTCTTCAATTCACCGGCCGCCGCCACCGCCGCCCGACTCATGCAATCGGACAGCGGGCGCTTTTTTCACGACCACGTGCTGGTGAAAGAGCCCGGCACCTCAATCGTCACCCCGTGGCACCAGGATCAACCGTATTACTGCACCGACGGCCGCCAGAGTGTGAGCTTCTGGGTGCCGCTGGATGAAGTGCCGAAAGAAACCTCGCTGCGCTGTATCGCAGGCTCACACCGCTGGGGCAAAGATCATCGTCCCAAGCGATTCGACGGCAGCAACCTCTACGAGAACGACGACTACGAAGAACTGCCCGATATCGATGCCAACATCGATCAGTACCGCGTGCTGCAATGGGCACTGCAACCCGGCGATGCGGTCGCGTTCAACTTTCGCTGTGTACACGGTGCCGCCGCCAATACCGGCCAGAGCAATCGCCGGCGTGCGTTCTCGGCCAGATGGGTTGGCGATGATGCGGTGTTTGTTGATCGTGGTGGAAAGGGCTCACCACCGTTTAAAGGGTTGACGTTGAAGACCGGTGATCCATTGGATGGGCCGGAGTTTCCGCGGGTGGTTGGGTGATCGGGACAAGGGTCGATGACAAGAAGGCGCTCGGTTCAATTTAAATATTGCACCGAATAACGTACCGAAAACCCGTAGGTCGGTGCAAAGCCAAAGCGTGCCCGACAACTGCAC
>CAKZSB010000154.1 GCA_937920585.1 uncultured Granulosicoccaceae bacterium
TCAAGTGCCACTTTGCAGTTCGTCAGTGAGGAATCGAGTTCTTCCGCGTTCGCAGCGTCGCCTCTCAGCTGCGCTACCTGATCGATACTGGTTTTCGCAGCGGCAATTTGCTTGTTGATACTGGCAACCGCGTTATCAACCGCCTTCACCACATCTTCAAACTCACCGTTGTCGTCTGCGCGCAGTCGCACATTTAGTTTGCCATCACCGAGTTCTCGCAGAGCTCGTTTGACCGCTAGCAACGGCTGGCCAAGTTTGCGGATGATGTACATGCTGATCAGACTCGTCACAACCACATTGACAACCATCATCACCAGAATCCATGTGCCCAGTACACTGGACAAGCTTGGAATCTGCTCGTTGATCATGCGCATGTCTTCCGATACAAACAGCATCGGTGATGTTCCAGACACAAGTTGACCGAGCATCTGGTTATAAAAAATACCCAGAAGCACGGTAGTCAATACCAGATACATCGTCGCAAAAGCGATAACGCGTCGAATTTCCCGCGCCTGAAAAGTTTTATCTTTTAACAGAGCGAGTAAAAAAAACGAATCGGACGATCGAGCCATAACCGACACCTTCATTGAAATGGGAGAAGCTACTCTGACTTGTTGCGACCCCGGCGCACACAACTTGACCACATGGGCTGTTCTCGCAGTGACGTATCCCGCACATTGCGAAATCCGGATATTTTTCTTGATCGATAGGGGTCACAGCACTGAAAAGCAGCACTGATGTTGGTTTTGACAAAACTGCGAAAAGCCGCAGTGCCAGAGGGCAGGAGAAGTGGCGGAAGAACGTGGGAGTCGAACCCACTAAACACGTCTAACGCGTTTCACCGGATTTGAAATCCGGGCCCGTCACCGGATCGGGATGTTCTTCCAATACAGCACTCCAGAGGGCAGAGACTATCAGATCAACGGGATTTTCGCAGCCGCGCGTTGAGTGAGCAACTGGCAGCCATCGTCGGTAATCACGATATTTTCTTCATGCACCATGATTCGGCCATCGCCGTAGGCCATGCCTGGTTCCAGCGTCATCACCATACCAGGTTGCATTTCGGTCTGATCAAAATGGGTTATCGACGGCGTCTCTGTTAACTGCATGCCGAGGCCATGCCCCATTCGACCAACATTGCCACTGTCGGTTGTGTCGGTTTTTGTGGCCAGTACCGATTGCATACATTGGTAAAGCTGCGCGCAAGTCACCCCGGGCCTGGCCAGATCCAGTGCGGCATCAATTGATTCATGCACTCTCGAATAGGCATCTGAAGTAGCCTGATCAACCTTCCCAAAGGCAAAGTTTCTGTCGAAATCACAGAAGTAACCATCGTGCGTACAACCCGTATCGAGAATCAGCACATCACCTTGCGCGACGATGCGATCGGATGGCGGCGAGATAATATCGCGATAGCCATCTGCAGCCGTGGCGCCAACCAGGTAACAGACATCATCAACACCCTGATCCAGGCATTCATGCTTGAACCGCTGAAAAATTGTGCGTTCGCTATCACCTGCAGCAGCAATCTCGGGCAGTCGATCAAAAGCTCTGGAGACTGCCTGGCAGGCAAAGGTGATCCTGGCAATCTCGGCCGCTGATTTTACTTGCTGCTGTGCCTGAACAATAGATGTGGCGTCGACTACCGAAGTACGTGCAAGCCCGGCTCGCACCGCTTCATAACTGGCCAACGGCATGCGCAAACTGGTTTCCGCACCCATCTGCAATCCCAGTCTGCCCGCTTCGCCAAGGCACTCCCGCAACGTATCGATCAACAACGAAACGCCGTCATCGTGTGGATCTGGCGAGGACCAGCAACGGATATCCTCAATCCATGTGCGTCGCATACAAAGTTCGCCGATACCCGGGATCACTGCTACCGGTTTACCCGCCGCCGGCAACACCAGAAACCACGGCCGTGCCGGGCTTTGCCAGAATTGTGTTAGAAATCCGCTGTAGTAGCGAATGTCAGCCTCCGTCGTCAGCAGCAGGGCGTCGATCCCCTGCGCAGCCATAGCACGCTGTGTACGCGCAAGCCGTTGTTGATATTCGTCGACCGAAAAACCGCGTGCGGACAATTCGCTCACTGCACGGCTCGCGAATAATCCGCACAGCATGTGAAACCGACACTGTAGCGAAGCGTCCGTCCGGGCATGTTGGTGAGCGGCACAGCGTAAGAAAAACTCATGGCGTTAGTCCCAATGGATCATCATTGCAGAGAATTTACTGTGCGCGACAACTGTAAACGTTGCCTGAAGCGACAAAAAATGCAATCTTGGTACACAGCAAAGAAATCTCGCACCGATGACCCTCGCTTGGACTGTGAAGTCTCGAGGCGGGCAACCAGGGCCAAGAATGACTCGCATTGCACTACTATTCCTGATCATCGTTTGCAGCAACAGCACTTTCGCGCGGACCGCAAGCTATAAGTTCGTCCCGGAGAATGGCGCAACAGTTCCCGCAGGCCTTGATGAAATCAGCCTCTCGTTTGCCCGCGAAGTCAGACTAACCAGCTTCAAGCTGCTCATGATCGACCCGTTGGTGAGTACCACAATTGCTGCCCGGATCGACCTGAGTGACGCCGTCGTCGTTCCGCTTGACGATTCTCTGCCGCGCGGCTTCAACACCGAGTTCACAATCCACTTCGACGCGATCGAGGCGGGCACGTACGTCTTTACCTGGGCGGTAGTCGCAAAAGATGGCGACGTCTTTGACGGACGGAGTCAATTTATCAGCGCTCGCTAGCGGGATCAGGTGAAAATATCGCCGATGACTATTCTTCGTCATTATGCTCACCAATGCCCGCTATGCGTACCAGCATCAGATTTGACCTAAACCGCCTTTTAACCCGGCCGTTATTAAGATAACACGCCGGGTCACTGTACACCGGCAACACTTTTAGCGAGTCGGTGACAGCTCTATGCCAAACCCATCCCCTGATGAAAATCAGCCGGAACAAGACAGCAAATCCACTCGTCTGGCCCAGGACATTACTGATCTCCAGAAGGAGATCCGACAGGATTTTGACCAACGAATTTTTGATCTGACCAATATCATGGCCAGATTTAAATCGTTGATGATCAATGATGTCCGCAGTCAGTCGCAGCAGTCGTCAAGCACAAGTATGCTTCCGGCGTCAGCGCAGCCGCGTTCGCCGCAGACGGACGCACCTGATCAGCGTCAAATTCCAATCCTGACCCGCAGGGTTCCTATGCCACAGGCTGAACCTGCAGCGCAGAAGAAACCCATGCGTCCGTTGCAACAACGCGCCAGATTCGAAACCGGTTTGTATCGGCTCAACAGCCAGTTGCAAAGATTCAGGCTGGAGCTGGACCAGGAGCTGGAATTTCGCCAGCAACCGCTGCATGTGCATTTTCGACAGCCGTCGGATCTTGCCAAGACGCTACAGCAACTGTCCCTCAATGGCGACGGTCAGGATGATGACGCGCCGAATGCAGGCTAGTCCTTAATCCTTAATCCGGGCTCATCTCAACGCACGAAAAGCGTTAGACACACAGACACCTGCCGCCAGCAACAACAGCCAGCTGGCGAGTGGAACACCGAACAGGCGGCGACTCTCGTCGCCGGCCAGCAGTGTAAAAAGCACCATCGAGACAAAAAACGTGGACGCGCAAATCGCGTAGAGTATCGCTCGTGAGCCCTGGCTTTGCATTTGCGCACGACGTTGCGGTGCAAACGTTGCGGCACCGCCCTGTTGCTGCAAAAAACCATAGAGCAGCCCCGGCACATGGGGCAGCATGCGCGCCCACTCCGGTGCGTTTTTGCGGAAATCATCCATCACCGCCTGCGGCCCGATCTGCTTTGACATCCATCTTTTCAGGCTGGGCCTGGCAGTCGCCCAAAGATCGAGCTGGGGATAAAGCTGGCGCCCCAACCCCTCAATGTTCAACAGGGTTTTCTGCAACAGAACCAACTGCGGCTGCACTTCCATGTTGAATCGACGCGCAGTCTGAAACAATCTAAGTAACACCTGGCCGAACGAAATCTCTTCCAGCGGCTTTTCGAATATGGGCTCACAGACCGTTCGAATAGCAGATTCGAACTCCTCGATACGGGTGTCTGCCGGCACCCAGCCGCTGTCGACATGTAGCTTGGCCACGCGCTGATAATCGCGGTCAAAAAACGCCAGCAGGTTCTGTGATAAATAGTGCCGGTCCTGCTCTGTCAGCGACCCGACAATGCCGAAATCGACCGCAATATACATTGGCTCCCGGGTGTTATCGGATGAGACAAAGATATTGCCCGGGTGCATATCGGCGTGAAAGAAGTTATCGCGAAACACCTGCGTGAAGAATATATCGACACCGCGTTCAGCCAGTTTCTTTATATCGACCCCGCTAGCCCGGATTTCCTCAATGTTGGATACCGGGATGCCGGATATTCGCTCTAATACGAGTATATTGTCGCGGGTGTAATCCCAATAGACTTCAGGAATATAAAGTTGATCAGAATCCTGAAAATTCTTACGTAACTGCGCTGCATTGGCTGCCTCACGGTGAAGATCGAGTTCATCGTAAATCGTTTTTTCATATTCACTTACCACTTCGTGTGGACGCAGCCGACGACCACCGGACCAGACCCTTGTTGTGATACTTGCCAGTAAGTACATCAGCGAAAGATCACGGGAAATGGTTTTTTCGATGTTGGGCCTGAGCACCTTGACTACAACCTGCTCGCCGGTGACAAGCTCTGCTGCATGCACCTGCGCGATCGATGCCGATGCAAGCGGCTCTCGATCGAATCTGGCGAAACACTCATCGACAGGCTGACCCAGTGCCTTCTCTATAGTGGCGATTGACTCTTCAGACGAAAAAGGCGGCACTTTATCCTGCAGACGTGACAACTCGAATGCTATGTCATCGGGTAGCAGGTCTCTGCGGGTCGAAAGCATTTGCCCGAATTTGACAAAAATGGGTCCCAGCTCTTCCAGTGAGCGACGCAGACGCTCTGCACGAGGCAGCGCACGAGTCCGGGAATGAATCCAGCGATGCGGTGATAGCCAGCACAGGTACTTCAATGGCAGCGTCAGCGGCAAACTGAACAACAGATCATCGAGTCCGTATTTCAGGAATACGCGATGAATGAACGCCATACGGGACAGTTGTGTAAGCAGTCGCACTAACCCTGGCTCTCTTTCGATCGCGTGCGCAAACGGTTTTCAAGACGCGCCAGCCGATCGCGCAAGTTGTCTATTTCTTCGCTGAACTCTTCAAGCTCCCAACTGTGGGGCAAATGCTGCGATTCATCACGCAGGTAGTCCGCAATATTGAGTTGCATGGCATCGCCGGAGCGGCGGACCCAGTCGCCAATCCGCGAGTGGGTTACCCCTGCCTTGCGAGCAACCATGTCACCGGTCACGGCCGACAGGTGTTCTTCCCAGTCAATGTCCAGCCGTTCAACGATCTGGCTGAAATGCCTGGCTACTTCGATATCACCGGTGACGTCGATGTCACTATCGAAGATTCCGTTCTTGCCTGCTGCCATGGCAAGCATCGTAAAAGGCGCTCCGCTGATGGTGGTATCTGCCGGCGCATCATATTGTTCAAGCACCTCGATCCGATCGGTATGAAACAGCAGCCAGGTCTGAACCTGCAGCCCTTTCAGTTCCAGACAGATAAGCTTGCCCTGTAGTTTCGATATCCGGCCGCGACTCTCAGGATCAAGCTGCAAAAACCGGTTGAATCCCACCTGCAGTGCCGCAGAAAATGCATAGGGCAGATTTAGCACAACACCCGACCGGCCGATGCCCCGGCAGTACCAACCGATACAGTAGCTATTGTGTAGTTACCACCAGGATAAAAAACCGGGATCATCTAGAGCCGAAAACCTTTGTGCAGCGCCACGACACCACCCGTTAGATTATGATAATCACAGCGCTCGAATCCAGCCTGCGACATCATATCCCGAAGCGTGTCCTGATCCGGGTGCTTGCGTATCGACTCCGCCAGATAGCGATAGCTCTCGGCATCATTGGCGACCAGCTTTCCCATCATCGGCAGCGCCGTAAAAGAATAGGCGTCATAGACTTTGGCCAGTATCGGCAGAACAGGCTTTGAGAACTCAAGCACCAGCAAACGCCCGCCTGGTTTGAGGACCGAATAAATCGATTCCAGTGCACGTTGCTTGTTGGTGACATTGCGCAACCCGAAAGCCATCGTTACACAATCGAACGAGGATTCCGCAAAAGGCAATTGCTCGGCATCAGCGAGTGCGTACTCCATATTCCCGACCAGGCCACGGTCTATCATTCGATCGCGACCGACCGTTAACATGGAGTCGTTGATGTCGGATAAAACCACACAACCCTGCTCGCCCACCCGCTCGCTCAGTACAGCTGCCAGATCTCCTGTACCGCCCGCGAGATCCAGCACACGCTGACCATAGCGCACACCACTCTGGCCGAGTGCGTAGCGCTTCCAGAAGCGGTGTATACCAAACGACATCAAATCGTTCATGACATCGTAGCGCTTGGCTACCGAGTCGAACACCGCCCCCACCAACTCACGCTTCTGTCCGGCGTCGACGGTTTGATATCCAAAATGCGTTTTTTCGTTCAAGGGTGCAGCTTCCGTTGAGAGGTTGGTCCGGGACGAATCACGAACTCCTGCCGAGACTGATACCAGCGGGCCGCTAGGGCGCATCCCCGGGTTCTTTACGCTGGTGGCCGGCGGCCTCGAGGCGGGCCAGATAGTCACGCCACTTGCTGTCGTACTGAGTGCCGAGCTCGTGCAGGTAAGTCCACGTGAAAATACCGGAATCGTGGCCATCGTCGAAAGCAATCTTGATCGCATAATTGCCTGAAGGCGTGATGTTTTCAATGCCGACGCTCTCCTTGCCGATCTGCAGTTTTTCCTGCCCAGGTCCATGGCCCTGCACTTCGGCGGAGGGCGAGTGCACGCGCAGATATTCGCACGGCAGGTTGCATTGAAAGCCATCATCAAAGTGCAGTTCCAGCACGCGACTTTTCTGATGCAGTTTTATTTCGCTGGGTCTGGGCATTAGCGTTTCACACCTGGTGGGGATCGCGGGTATTGTGCCACGTTCAGTGACGGCAGATCGCTGCGGCTGCTCTTTATAAAATGTAGCGACTGAGGTCTTCGTCCTGCGACAACTCGGCCAGATACTGGTCTACATAGGCCGCATCAACTGAAACCTTACTACCCGATGCATCCGAGGCCTCGAATGATGCTGTATCCAGCAATCGCTCCAATACCGTATGGAGCCGCCGCGCACCGATATTTTCCGTCGTCTCGTTAACCCGCCACGCCACTTCCGCGATGCGCCGGATCCCTTCATCACTGAATGTCAGTTCCACACCTTCAGTCGCCAGCAATGCCTGGTATTGCTCGGTAAGGGAGGCGTTGGGCTCGGTCAGGATGCGTTCGAAATCCTCGACCGACAAGGCCTGCAGCTCAACTCGTATCGGCAGCCGGCCTTGTAATTCCGGGATCAGATCAGAGGGCTTGCTCATGTGGAACGCGCCCGACGCGATGAACAGGATGTGATCGGTCTTCAGCATGCCGAACTTCGTGCTAACGGTACAGCCTTCGACCAGCGGCAACAGATCGCGCTGCACGCCCTCGCGAGACACATCGCCGCCTGTGCCCTGACCATCACTGCGGCGGGTAACCTTGTCGATTTCATCGAGGAAAACAATTCCGTTCTGTTCGACGTTATCGACCGCGAGTTGTTTTAGCTCGTCCTCGTTGACCATTGCGGCGGCCTCATCATCGGTTAGAACCTGCATGGCATCGCGCACTTTCATTTTCTTGCGCTTTTTCTGGTCCTGGCCCATGTTCTGAAACATGCCCTGCAACTGCTGAGTCATCTCCTCCATACCAGGGGGTGCCATAATCTCAACACCGATACTGGCACCGCTCACCTCGATTTCGATTTCCTTGTCGTCGAGATCTCCCTCGCGCAGTTTCTTCCTGAATTTTTGGCGCGTCGTTGAATCCTGGCGACTGGACTCATCGACATCGACACCACGTGCCGGCGGCAGCAGTGCATCGAGCACCCGCTCTTCGGCGGCGTCCTCGGCACGATGGCGAACTTTCTCCATCTCCTGTTCACGGGTCTGCTTGATCGCCGCGTCTACCAAGTCGCGAATGATAGATTCGACGTCTCGGCCGACATAACCCACCTCGGTAAACTTGGTCGCTTCCACCTTAATGAACGGCGCGTTGGCCAGCCGCGCAAGGCGCCGGGATATTTCCGTTTTCCCTACACCGGTTGGTCCGATCATCAGGATATTCTTCGGCGTTATCTCACCCTTGAGGTGTTCCGCCACTTGCTGACGGCGCCAGCGATTTCGCAAGGCTATCGCCACAGCACGCTTGGCGTCTGCCTGGCCGACAATATGATTATCGAGCTCCTGAACAATCTCGCGCGGAGTCATCGTAGACATGGTTTTACCTGTGAGCCGACCGCTCAGGCTGAAGTGTTGAGTGTTTCAACGGTAAGGTTGCCGTTGGTGTAGATGCAGATATCCGCAGCGATGCCCAGGCTTGCGCGGACAATTTCAGTGGCGCTCAGCTCAGTGTGTTCGATCAGTGCTCGTGCCGAGGCTTTGGCAAAATCACCACCGGAGCCAATCGCTATCAGCCCGCCCTCGGGTTCGATTACATCACCGTTGCCCGAGATGATCAGCGACGCGCTGTCGTCAGCCACTGCCAGCAATGCCTCGAGCCGCCTCAACATGCGATCCGTACGCCAGTCTTTCGCCATTTCAACGGCGGCGCGAGTGAGGTTGCCACCGTGCGCTTCGAGCTTGCCCTCGAATCGTTCAAAGAGCGTGAAGGCATCGGCAGTGCCACCGGCGAAACCTGCCAGCACGCGATCTTTGTAAAGTCGCCGCACTTTGCGGGCATTGCCTTTCATGATCGCATTACCCAGCGTTACCTGACCGTCACCGCCAATGACTACTTCATCCCCTCGCCGAACCGATACTATTGTGGTGCCGCGGAATTGTTCCAAACGCTATCTCCGAACTGTCGAATTGACTATTGATGAGGGCGGATCACACGCGATGCCGGATTCAGGTTTGTGCATGCCACATCTTCGCAATCGCCGTACCCGGTGCCTGCTCTGTGTGCTAGCCTGATCACCGCAGCAAGCGAATTCAACACATGTCCAGACGCAACTTATGTGGTAATTGATGGGTAAAGTTCAAGACACGCTGTCCAAACTGACCGGCCGCTCAGAGGCACTTCGCGACCTCTCGAACCGCCTGTCGGTGCCCGCCTGCCAAATGCCGGGAGCAGAGAGCTTTCCGGTTGATCCAGCCGAGGTATCGCGCTGGCTGGATCGGCACAGACCGTTTGACCTGCCGCAGAATATACGCGCGCTTACCACCGCTCTGCAACATAGTAACAGGCTGAAAACACCACCGGCAGATCGCCAGGCGATCATGGCGTTGTTTGAAGCGCCAGTGCGTTGGGCGCATGCCATCCTGAACGCCCGCCACCCTGAATTCGCGCTGCCGGCAAGCAGCGACGCCACGCGAAATTTCAATGAAATCGTGGTTTTGCATCAGGAAATGGCCAACGGCTACAAACTCGCCCTGGTCGATTCACTCCAGCGGCGCTCCAACGCCGAGCGATGCAGCCCGATGCTCGCCTCGGCCATGCGACATCTGTCGAGCTGCTGCCTTAAACACGCCCAGGCCTACCGCCGCTGGCCCGCGAATCGCTGGCTCGATTTGCATACGCTCTACGCAATTGCCGCTGAACAGGGCACCGCCAGCGCTACGCCCCAGGATCAACAATCCGTGCAAACAAGCTACCTCAAGCTGTGCACGATCGCGATCAGCCAGGTGCAGCGCCTGCAGCCGGCCCAGATCGTTGCCCTGGACACCTTCCTCGACACAGCGTCACCAACGCCAATTGAGGCAGGAAGCGGCAACGCCGGCAGCTGCTACCTCACCCTCGCGCAATCCGACAGCGGCCCCATTGACGCCACATTCGCCAATCCGCGCAAAGAGGATGTACTACTCACTTTCGATATGACTTCGCTGTTGCACAAGCTAGACGATCTCGCGGGCGACACCTCAGAGGCGACGATCAATCGGAGCACCCAAAATCGACTGCACCAGATCTGGCAGGGCAACACCCGCCGCCAACTGCCGCGTGCGTCGCGCTCGCAGGCGGTGGCAATCGAGAGCGGTCTGCGCAATCTTCACGCCGTGATGGCCCATTTCACACCACTGAGTGAACCGCTCCCCGACAACCTCGACGACATTGACATCAATCAGTTTCTCAACCAGACCAGCCGCCAGCCCCTGCCAGTGCAAAACGCACTGCAAACCAGTGACTACGGCGCACAATGGATAGTGGAAAATGAGAGCAAACGAGGATTGGGGCTTCGCTGGACAGGCAATGGACGTTGCCAGATGCGCGTCGGCGAGCTGGTCGGCCACACTTATCAAAGCCACGACGGGCTGACCCATTGGCACATGGGCGTGTGTCGCTGGCTTGAAAGCATCGACACAGACAAACTGCGTTGCGGAATCGAAACAATCTCAACTTCGGCGATTGCGGTGATGGTGCACGCAGACGATTCGGGCAATCCGGTGGGCGAGGCAATTATGTTGAACCACAATGCCACCGCCACCGGGCCGGCTATGCTGCTGTTGCCGGTTGGACAATTCGACCGTCGGCAAATGATCAACATACTGACGAGCGAGCAATTGCAGTCTGTTGTGCTGGCTGAAAAGATAAATCTCAGCAACAGGTTCGACTGCTTCGGCGTTTCACCGGTAACCGTTGAGACGACGACCCCACGGGTGCTGGAAAACGAACCTGATCTGGTTATTTAGCTACTCGTCATCCACATCTGAGTTCATATCAGCCGAAACCGTTTTACTGGCACGGGGATGGGCCTTTTCGTAAACCCTCGCCAGATGCTGAAAATCGAGGTGGGTATAGATCTGTGTTGTGCTGATATCCGCATGGCCAAGGAGTTCCTGTACCGCGCGCAGATCCCCGCTCGACTCCAGTATATGGCTGGCAAACGAATGCCGCAGCATGTGGGGATAAAGGTTGTGCTGCACCCCGGTTCGGCGCGCCAGCGCCTTCAGGCGCTGCTGTATCGAACGACGCGACAGGCGCCGACCCAGCTGGCTCAGAAAAAGCGCATTCTCCTGCGGATCTTTTATCAGCTCCGTACGCCGTAACAGCCATCGCTCAATGGCCTGAATCGCGCGCGAACCAACCGGCAATTCACGCATCTTTGATCCCTTGCCGGTAACCCTGACCTGCCCGGCTTTCATGTCGATGCTGTCTAGGTTGAGCTGAGCCACTTCCGCCAGACGCAAGCCACTGGAGTAAATTACTTCAAACAGCGCCTGATCGCGGACCACGAGAACATCATCAGTGGACTCGGAAAAGAGTCTTTGAATGTGCTCGATCTGCAGGTTGTCGGGCAGCCTGGAATCATCGCGAGGGGCCGGCACATCAGCCACCGGATTGAAGTTGATTCGTTTGCGCCGCAACAGATAGTTGTACATCGTGCGCAGCGCGGAAAGTCGCCGCGCCAGACTGCGACCCGAGAGGCCCTTTTCATGCTGGCGCGCGATCACAGAGCGAATGACAAATGCATTGACCGCCCGCCATCCACTGATCTGAAATTCGCCTAAATCAGCAGCCAGCGCCTTTAAATCGCGACGATAACTCTTAACGGTATGCTCGGAGTAGCGGCGCTGAACTTCCAGATACTCACAAAACTCCGCTATAACGGGCGCAAAATCAAGCTCATCCGACGCTGCCCGCGCGCTCAAAACGATCTCGTATCAGTCGTAGAACACAGCCAGTCTGGCGCTCAGTAACGAGCCGAACCGCAGCAGGAAGTCCGTCCCCTTATGTGGAGCGAAACGTGTCTTTTCCTGGCTTCCAATGGCGAGGTAGCCGAAATCCTGGCCGCCACCGTTGAGCCTGAGCACCGCCAGAGACTGCACATCCAGTTCTGTATCGGCAAAAAAGTGCCGGCGCCGATCGCGCGTGGCATAACCGCAATAGACCGGACGACGGTTGTGCAAACCGTTCACTGCGCGTCCGAAATCGCTGTCGACCAAACGCACGAAGTCAGGCAGATCACCGGCGCAAACCTCAACCACGCTGTTGCGGTACAACATCAGTCGCGAGATTTCACAAGCCATGCTCTCGATCAGCATTTTTTCGGTGTAGTTGAACACTTGCGCAAGGCTGCTGGCACTCATCAAGCCGATTGAAAACTCATGCAACAGATCGCCCAGCTGGTCGTTGTGGTGGGCAATCTCGACAATCTCGTCAAAGCGCTCGCGCAACTCTCCATACTGTTCACGGTGCAGGGCGAGCCGCCGTTCCACCAGAGATATAGCACCGCGCTCGTGATGAGGTAACGACAACTCCATCAGCAATTCAGGATTGCGTTCGAAGAAGTCCGGGCTGGTGCGAAGAAATTCCGCTACAGAGTCGTCGTATTCGTGCTCTTCAACCAGCACTTTTGATTCTTGTCTTATCATAGTTCTGCTTTGCCTTCGAAGACTGTTTCACTGGGTCCGGTCATATGCACCTGTTCGCCCTCACCGGCCCAATTCACACGCAAATTGCCACCCGGCAACTCAACGTCTACCTCTACCTCGTTATCGAGCTTTCCCTGCGCAATTCCCACCACAACGGCGGCACAGGCGCCTGTACCACAGGCAAGTGTTTCGCCGACGCCCCGCTCAAATACACGCAACCTGATGCTTGATCGATTCAAAATCTGGGCATATCCGGCGTTGACCCGGTTCGGGAACCTCGGGTGCGTTTCGATCATTGGGCCTGTGGCTGCGATGTCGCAGGTTTGCACATCATCGACCCAGCTGACCGCGTGCGGATTGCCGATTGCCACCACACCTACTTCGCGTTCGCACTTACCAAGATCTAACCGGTAACTGTGCGCCCGCCGCTCTGCTACAAACGGCACTTGCGCGGGCTCAAATGTCGGCACACCCATACTCACCGTCGTTTGGCCATCCGGCTGCACGCGCAGTGTGATCAGTCCATTGCTGGTCGAGACGGCGATATCGTCGCTGTCGGTCATACCGCGATCGCGCACAAACCGCGCGAAGCAGCGCGCACCATTGCCACAGTGCTCAACCTCACCGCCATCGGCATTGAAAATTCGATATCTGAATTCCGCGTGCTCGTGATCTGACGGCTCCACCACCAGCAACTGATCAAATCCCACGCCGGTTTGCCGTTGTGCAAGTCGCTGAATTTGTTGCTGATTCAGAGCAAAAGGCGCAGCTGTGGCGTCAACGACAATAAAGTCATTGCCCAAACCATGCATTTTGGTGAAATACAACACCATTCGCGCTAGGACCTGTAACGTGCCGGAACCGGCATAGAAGAGACGCTTTCAACAGGTCGAAATGTTAAAGTAAAAAATTATCTTTAGTAACTAGCTATCTGTTTTTTATATTTTTTGTAAGGTTGCAAATAGTAGATGTTGCAGCGCTGCAAATAGCGGATTACCGATTCCGCCCGGG
>CAKZSB010000155.1 GCA_937920585.1 uncultured Granulosicoccaceae bacterium
TGACAAACTGAATCAAATATGCCTGGCTCGAACTGATTGAAGTGACCGCTTTCAATCAACTCCATAACCTGTTTAAAGCCTTCATCCCCATCGATGATAGCGTTCGGGTTGTAGTGGGCACGCTGTGCATCAACTTCGTCGGCAGTCAGACCAAACAGGAAGAAGTTCTCGTCGCCAACTTCTTCGCGAATCTCGATGTTTGCGCCATCAAGCGTACCAATGGTTACCGCACCGTTCATCATGAACTTCATGTTGCCGGTACCGGAAGCCTCTTTACCCGCCGTTGAGATTTGCTCGGATAGATCAGTGCCAGGGCAAATGATTTCCATGGCTGTAACACGGTAGTTTGGAATAAACGCCAGCTTCAACTTGTTGCCGACATCGGGATCCGAGTTGACAACCTTGGCGACGTTGTTGATCAGTTTAATGATCTGTTTGGCCATGTAGTAACCCGGCGCCGCCTTGCCACCGATCAATACACTGCGCGGTGTCCAGTTTTCCAGATCACCGTTTTTGATTCTGCTGTACAAATGCACAACATGCAGCAGGTTCAAAAGCTGACGCTTGTATTCATGAATACGTTTAACCTGCACATCAAACATGCTTTCGATATCAAAATCGACGTCGGCCTCCTGCTTTACAAACTCGGCCAGGCGGCGCTTGTTGCTAAACTTTACCTGCCGCCATTCAGACCGGAACGATTCATCGTTAACATGGCTGCCCAGCTGATCCAGTTTGTCGAGGCTGGTAACCCAGTCCTCGCCGATCGTTGTGTTCAACAGGCTGCGCAATTCAGGATTGCAGGCCGCCATCCAGCGACGCGGGGTCACTCCGTTGGTTTTGTTGTTGAATTTATCGGGCCACAGCGCGCAAAAGTCAGAGAACAGACCCTGCTTGAGCAAATCGGTGTGCAGGGCGGCAACGCCGTTTACAGAGAAGCTACCGGCGATCGCCAGGTAGGCCATGCGAACCTGCGGATCGTCACCCTCTTCAATGATGGACATTTGTCGTTGTCGGTCGACGTCACCCGGCCATTTGAGTGAGACCTGCTGTAAAAATCGTGCGTTGATCTCGAAAATGATATCGACAACGCGCGGCAGCAACTTGCGGAACAAACTGACCGGCCAACGCTCCAGAGCTTCCGGCAGCAACGTGTGATTGGTATAGGCCATCGTATTCGATGTAATTTCCCAGGCCTTGTTCCAGCCCAGCTCGTATTCATCGAGCAGCAGACGCATGAGCTCCGCCACGGCAACACTGGGGTGTGTATCGTTGAGCTGAAAACAGTTTTTGGTCGCGAAGTTGTCAAAGTTTTTGCCGTTAGTCTCGACCCACTGCGCCAATACATCCTGCAAGCTCGCAGAGGCCAGAAAATATTGTTGGCGCAAGCGCAGCTCTTTACCGTTCTCGCTACTGTCATTTGGATACAGAACCATCGAAATATGTTCTGCCTCGTTTTTGGCAGCAACTGATTCCGGGTAGCGACCGGCGTTGAACTCACCGAGTTCAAACTCGTCTGAAGCAGACGCCTTCCAAAGTCTCAGGGTGTTGACAGTTTCATTCTCGTAGCCAGGTACTGGCGTATCGTGAGGCACTGCCAGCACATTTTCTGTATCGACCCAGCGCACCCGCGAGGCGCCTTGCGCGTCGACATAAAATTCACTGCGTCCGCCGAATTGAACGCGTCGCGTTGCCTGCGGACGAACCACTTCCCAGGCATAGCCATCACGCAGCCAGTGATCCGGCTCTTCAACCTGGGCACCGTCGTGGATTTCCTGCCGAAACATGCCGTACTCATAGCGAATGCCGTAACCGACTACCGGCATTTGCAACGTGGCGCAGCTATCGAGAAAACACGCAGCCAGGCGACCCAGTCCGCCGTTGCCCAGACCTGCATCGTGCTCGGCGTCGGCCAGTTCCTCGGCTTTCATGCCATATTCATACAGCGCGATATTCACGGCATTATCCAGCCCGAGATTCAACACCGCATTGCCGAGCGCTCGACCCATCAGAAATTCCAGCGAGAGATAATAGGCGCGCTTGCAGCCCGCTTTCTCGTAGCTCTGCTGAGTGGATTTCCATCGCTCCATCAGGCGATCGCGCACGGCCAGTGCCAGCGCTTCATACTTCTCACGGTCGTCCGCGCCCTTCTCATCGCAGCCGAGGGTATGACCCAGATGGCGTCTGAAGTCCTCGTCAATGGAGGAACTGTCCATCCCCAACGGTGGTAACGGTTGCAAGTCTTTCATCAGTTTATGTCTCGAGCTTTCTCGCTTTGCGCGGATGTTGGGGGATTCGAAGTACTCATGGGCAGGTTGACAGGCACAAAGGCACTGACCGAACTAGCCGGTATCTGTAATGTTGAATCATCCAGATTCGCCACTTGAGCACTCGTCTCAAGGGTGGTATCCAGCAATCTGCGCCATTGTGTGACACCTGGTATATCGGGCAGGCGAAACTCAACCGGATCCCGGCTGGCGTTGAAAATTGTAAAAAAGCAGCGATCTGTCTCGGGTTCGATCTCTGCCAGGTTATGCGTTCGACTATCACCGGCAAGCAACAGGCCAACACAGCGTGCAAATGCCTCACGCCAGTGATGTTCTGACATTTCATTCCCCAGCGGATTTATCCACTGAATTTCCGGCAAATTGGTCACTGCAGAGCGTTCAGAGCCGTGCACGAATCGCCGCCGGCGCAGCAATGGCTCGTTGCGCCGGAGCCGAATCAGCATGGCGACAAACTCAAAGAAGTCACGCTCGGGCTCAAGCTGCGACCAGTCGATCCAGTTGATTTCGTTGTCCTGGCAGTAGGCATTGTTGTTGCCCAGCTGGGTGCGCCCCAGCTCATCGCCAGCCAGCAACATGGGTACCCCATGCGAAAGCATCAGTGTCGCCAGCATATTGCGACGCTGCAGGTCACGACGTCTGCAGATTGCCGCATCGTCCGTCGGTCCTTCAACACCGTTGTTGTCGCTGAAATTGGCGTGATGGCCGTCGGCATTGTTCTCGCCGTTCGCCTCATTGTGGCGCGTCTCGTAGCTGACCAGGTCACTGAGCGTGAAGCCGTCGTGACTACTGATGAAATTCAAACTGGCCCACGGGCTTCTGCCATCGCGATCGAACATGTCACTGGAGCCGTGTACTCGGCGAGCCAGATCCGGCAGCATGCCATCGTCGCCACGCCAGTAGCGCCGCACGGTGTCGCGGTATTTGTCGTTCCACTCCGACCAGCCAGCCGGAAAGTGCCCCAGCTGGTAGCCCCCCGGACCGATATCCCAGGGTTCGGCAAACAGCTTCACTTTGCCGAGCACCGGATCCTGACGCACGGCGTTTAGAAAACTGCCGGACGGATTGAAGCCCTGATGTTCGCGAGCCAGGGTTGATGCCAGATCGAAGCGAAATCCATCGACGTGCATATCGGTCACCCAGTATCGCAAACTGTCCATCACCATCTGCAAAACGCGCGGGTGGCTGAGATTGAGCGTGTTACCGCAACCGGTGTCGTTAATGTAGTAGCGCTGATCACTCGGCAGCAGGCGATAATACGACGCATTATCCAGTCCTCGAAAGGACAGCGTCGGGCCACGGTGATCACCTTCACAGGTATGGTTGTAAACAACATCCAGTATCACCTCGATACCGGCATCGTGCAGGCGCCTGACCATGCTCTTGAACTCCGACAAACCACTGCCGGCCATGTAGCGCCCCTCCGGGGAGAAGAAATTGAGCGTGCTGTAACCCCAGTAATTGACCAGCCCCTTGTCAATCAGGAATCGATCATCAGCAAAACTGTGCACTGGCATCAGCTCCACTGAAGTGACACCCAATGCCTTCAGGTAATCGAT
>CAKZSB010000156.1 GCA_937920585.1 uncultured Granulosicoccaceae bacterium
CGGGGCAAATGCATCGGCTTGCTCGGCCCCAACGGCGCGGGTAAAACCACTACCATGCGTATGCTGATGGGCTTGTCCACCGTGAGCGCAGGTGAGCTGCAGGTACTCGGTTGCGATGCGCGCAATCTGTCACGAGACGAACTGGCCCGCATCGGGCTGGTGCCACAGGATGACAATCTCGATCCGGACCTTTCAGTGCGAATGAATCTGGAAGTCTACGGGTGCTACTTTGGTGCTGATCGCGCGACGGTGCAGGCGCGAGTGCCCGAGTTACTGGAATTCATGCAGCTCACCGATCGCGCCGATGCACGGGTAAATCAGCTTTCCGGTGGCATGCGACGGCGCCTGATAATTGCCCGTGCACTGGTCGCCAATCCCGAGCTGGTAGTGCTGGATGAACCCACCACCGGGCTCGACCCGCAGGCCCGTGTACTGATCTGGAAACAGTTACTGGCCCTGCGCAAGCGCGGCGTTACCCTGCTGCTCACCACACACTACATGGACGAGGCACAGCGTCTGTGTGATCGAATCATCGTCATCGACCATGGCCGTATCCTCGACAACGGCACACCGGCAGAATTGATCGAACGGCACGTTAAGGGCCATGTGTTCGAAGTTCAGAAACCATTTGCCAGTGGATTCGACGAATCCGCCTGGGACTGCGAAGACATCGGTGATTCTCTACTGGTATATACCGAGGATGCCCGAGCATTCGTCGATGCGGTGCCACCGACCACACAGTACCTGCATCGCCAGGCCAACCTTGAAGATGTATTTCTGCGCCTGACCGGGCGCGCACTGCGGGAGAAATAGCATGACATCCCTTTTCTCGCGCTACGCGCTGGCGATCGTCTGGCGTCACTATCTCGTATGGCGTTCCATGCTTGCCTCGTCAATCGCAAGCAACGTCGTCAACCCGTCCCTTTTTCTGTTCGCGTTCGGCTTTGGCATGGGAGCCTTCATCGATACGATGAGTGGCATTGATTATCTGGCCTTTATCGTACCGGGAATGATTGCCTATTCCGCTATGTTCTCGGCAAGCTTTGAGACCACCATCGGATCCTATTCTCGCTATGCCATGCAACGCACCTGGGATGCGATGCTGGCGTCGCCGGTCAGCCTGTTTGAACTATTGTGGGGCGAGGTGCTTTGGTCGGCACTGAAAGCATTGTTCGCGGCTATCTGTGTATTGATCGTGGGCTGGCTATGGGGTGGGGTAATTTCTTTCAGCGGGGCATTGCTGTCTCTACCGGTGGTATTCATCGCCTCGCTTGGTTTTGCATCTTATGGTTTGTTCGCTACTTCATGCGCGCGCGGCTACGAATTTTTCAGCTACTTTTTCACGTTCTGGATTACTCCGATGTTTGTGTTCTCCGGTGTATTCTTCGAAATTGATCGCTTCCCGGCTGCCGTGCAATGGCTTGCCTGGCTACTGCCGATGACACATCTGGTTGCCCTCATTCGCCCGTGGATGACGGAATTTCCAATATCACCCGTTATGATAGTAATTCATCTGGCCTATCTTATCGGGCTCGGCGTGCTGGCATTCTGGCTAGCGTATCGCAACATACGTAAGCGAATGTTCGATTAAAAGATCAATTAGCAAAAAACAATTGACAAGCAAATTCAAATCTCTATACTTCCGCCCCCTGATTAAACAACACGGCCTAATAAGCAAAAACACTGTGAACGCACAACTAATAACAATTTCTGTCATCAAAAACGAACGGCAAGCGAACCATTCGCTCGTTCGTATAGACGGCTCTACACCAGCGTTTATCGCTTGTGTTCAGCTCGTCGTTCGTGGCAGCAAGACAATATAGATTCGTAGCTTCAGTGTAATTGCTGGCTACAAGGCCAGCTGGAATAAAAAGCCCCGGTTGGTCTGCAACCGGGGCTTTTTTTTGCACGAAATATTTGTGCACAGCCCCACCACAGAGTGAATTGACAACGCATTTTCTTAGCGGTGCAGTTTCTGAATAGCTGCCCTGTGCACACGGGTCTCCCGGTTATGTGTATACAAAGAACTGTTGAGTCAATACACACCGAGTTAGCTCAATGGGTAGAGCATCAGACTATTAATCTGACGGTTACGGGTTCGAATCCTGTACTCGCGTCTTCCCTTCCACGGAAACGCTACGCCTTTGGAACAGGCTCAACTTGGTGAAGTTGGCTGGAAACAGCCAGATAGAGAGGCTTCAGTGGCAATGTGATCTGCCAGGCCGGCACGCCGGCCAACGCGGGTTGCACTCTCACAGCACAGGCATAGTCTGCGCAGTGAAACAGAACCATCGCCAGCCATCAGTGATGAGAGGTAACAGCACTGTACGGCCCGCGATGGTTCGCATCACTGCCCACTTTGCCGGTGTGAGGCCTCGCTATTTTTAAGCCACTGGTGCCGGACAGGCCAGCGCCAGTGATACGTGTTCCCTAACGGGGACCAGATTAACAGGAGTTAGTAAAATGAAAATCCGGACTGTCATCGCTCCGACCGAACGCGGACTGATGATCAGGGACAAAGCCATTGTCGATATTCTTGCACCCGGCGTGTACTGGCAGGTGCCAGTGCTCGGCAACCGTATTGAGGTTGTGTCTATCGCAATTGCACATTGCACAGATCCGCAGGCAATGGCATTGGTTAAAACCAATCCGGAACTGGCGAGCCGTTACTTCATTGTTGCCGATTTAAGTGATGATGAAGTGGGCATTGTCTACCAGGACAACAAGCTGGTAGACATTCTGCCACCCGGTGCAACCGCCATGTACTGGCGCGGACTGGTTGAAACCCGCGTGGAGTCGATCGATACCTCGCTGGTTCGCGAGGTGGACGGCAAGCTTGCACGTACTATCGGTCGCACTGGCGTTATCGCCAAACGAGCTGCAACACTGGGTGCCGTACTGGGCGTTGATGTTCAGCCAAAGCAGGTTGGTTTTCTGTATGAAAACAGCGTGCGTGTAGCGATGCTTGAGCCCGGTTACTACCTGTACTGGAAGTTCAACCGCAAGCTGACTGCAAAGGTGATGACCACTCGAATGGTGCTAAGCGAGGTGGCTGGTCAGGAGATATTGACCAAAGACCGCGTGAGCCTGCGACTGAATCTGTCGACAATCTATGTGGTCGCCGATCCGGCACGAGCGGAAGATGCGCTGGATAACATTGACGAGTACGTCTATCGCGAATTGCAGCTGGCGCTGCGTCGAGCGGTGGGCGGACAAACCCTTGACCAGTTGCTGGAAGACAAGGCAGCCCTGGATGCAGCCATTGCACTGGATGTCAGCGATCGTTTGGCCGACGCCGGATTGACTTTGCAAAGTGTGGGTGTGAAGGACGTGATATTGCCTGGTGATATGAAAGATATTCTGAACCAGGTTGTCGCTGCCGAAAAATCTGCACAGGCGAACAACATCAGGCGCCGGGAAGAAACAGCGGCAACACGTTCACTGTTGAACACCGCCAAACTGATGGCCGACAACCCTGTACTGGTTAGGTTGAAGGAATTGGAAGCACTGGAAAAAGTCAGTGGCAACATCGACCGGATCACCGTATTCGGTGGTATGGAAGGGGTGATGACGGATCTTGTGAAAATCGCAGAATCCTGATCCACACCTTCAATTGCCAGACTTGAAAACAGTGTATGAGAAAGTAGCCCCGGTCATCAGACCGGGGCCGCAGTAATAAAAAAGGACACTAACAATGCCTGTTCAAAAAGTTATTACCAAGGGCAAGGTCCCGGTAAACATTTACACCAACGATATCGATCATGGTGCCTATGACCAGCTGTCGAAAATGGCACAACTGCCGTTTATTCACAGCCATATCGCGGCTATGCCCGATGTCCACAAGGGAATTGGCGCCACGGTAGGTTCAGTTATACCCACACGCGGCGCAATCATTCCTGCTGCAGTAGGGGTCGATATTGGCTGTGGCATGAATGCGGTGCGATTGTCGATCACAGCCGATCAATTGCCGGATAACCTGAAGCCCGTTCGCCACGCCATCGAGGATGCCGTGCCGGTCGGATTCGCCATGCATAAAACCATTAAGGCGCGGCGCTCAACGTTAAACGCACTGGATGGCGGACTGGAGTCGATACTGACCAGCCATCCGAGTATCGGCAAAATGGTAAAGCAGTTGTCTCGCACCTGGTCGCAGCAAGTGGGAACGCTGGGCGGCGGCAATCACTTTATCGAGGTGTGTCTCGATGAAAACGACGATGTGTGGATTATGCTGCATTCGGGTAGTCGCGGTATCGGCAACGTGATCGGTCGGTATTTTATTCAGCTGGCACGCAAGGATATGCAACGCCTGCAACGCAACCTGCCCGATCGCGATCTGGCCTATTTCGATGAAGGCACTGAAAACTTCGACGACTATTTTTTTGCCGTGCACTGGGCACAGGACTACGCGATGTGGAATCGTCGTGAAATGATGCGCATGACCGTCGAAGCACTAAAGGGTGTACTGCCGGATTTCAACGTGACCAAAGAGGCGATCAACTGCCACCACAATTACGTTGCAGTGGAAAATCATTTTGGCGCAGACGTCTACCTGACACGCAAAGGCGCTATCAGCGCACGCGAGGACGAACTGGGGATCATACCGGGCAGCATGGGTGCGAAGTCGTACATCGTTAAAGGCAAAGGCGATGCGAAATCGTTTTGCTCATGTTCACACGGTGCCGGGCGAGTGATGAGCCGAACCGCAGCCAGGAAGGCGTTCGACGCAGACGACCTGGCATCCCAGACCGACGGTGTTGAATGCCGCAAGGATACCGGCGTTATCGACGAGATACCCGGTGCCTACAAAGACATTGATACGGTGATGGAGAATCAGCGCGACCTCGTGGACGTGGTACACACACTAAAACAGGTGGTTTGCGTAAAAGGCTGATTCACGCAGGAGCACGTGCGACGGCAGAGCGGATTACTGCCCTGTCGTCGCCGGGTTTTTGCTTTCATTTCGAAGCACGGTCGGCATTTTTCGGGCGTAGAACTTGCACCGGGTATTTTTTGGGATTATATTCCCATTTACGATTTAACTGGAGTGACCCCGTGCGCATTGCCTTTGTACTGCTTATAACCTTCTTAACTGCCTGTAATTCCTCGGATAATAATGCGCCACCAGCAGTTGGCATAACCATTCCCGACAACCCCCGCGAAATCCTGGCACCGATAGACGATGTCGCATTCAGCGGCGATTTCAACTCGACCTCGGGCAGCGGCGATACGATCGACGGCATTGCAACTGGCGTGACGGCGGATTCAGGCTCGGCTGACACCAGTGACGGCGCTGCGGACGGAAGTACAGATGGCTCCATTGACGGCTCCGCCGTTGACGCACCTGAGGCTAGCGATTCCATTGTGCTGCCCGGACCCGGGCCGGGAACGCAGATAACACCCGGCACTTTAACCGCCGGTACCTATGACGACCATCTGAACCCGCATCTCTATCAGCACTACGCAAACAGCTATCTGCAACAACGCGGTCAGTGGATCGACACGCCAAGGCTGGACTTCAACAACCGGATCCTGATTGAAGTGACAGACACAGCGGGCGTGCCTTCTGTCGATGCAACCATCGAAGTCGAGAGCAACAACGGCGAGTCGATCATCACGCTTGGCACGCCCGCAACCGGCGTGACATCACTCTACGCCGAGCTGGATAATCTGCCCGAGGACTTCCTGCTGCGCATTACCGCCACTGATGGTTCGTCCTTGCAGCAGGCAATCAACCTTTCACAAGCTGTTGCCGCAGGCAGAATACTGGCTACCCTGCCGGCTGCCGATCAATCCCAAACTACCACGCCGGCACAAACGCCCATCGATCTGATGTTCGTGGTGGATACCACCGGCAGCATGGGCGATGAGCTTGGTTTTCTGCAGACAGAACTGAGCGATATCATCAATTCCGTCACCCTGCAGCAATCCACGATTCAGATCGGATTCGTTTTTTATCGAGACAATGGTGATGTCTATACCGTGCGCTCACACGAATTCTCCGCTGACCTCAATAGCGTTCAGTCGGCCCTGAATCAGGAAAGTGCCAATGGTGGCGGCGACTATCCGGAGGCTATGGATCAGGCGCTATGGGCTGCCGTCAACGCAAATTGGCGCAGCGACAGCCGAAAAGTGTTGTTCCTGATTGCCGATGCACCGCCACATGGCGATCGAATGCGCGCCACCTGGAACGCCGCCGAACAGGCAAGATTGAAAAACATTCACATCGTACCGGTGGCGGCCAGTGGTGTTGCAGAAGATGCCGAGTATATTATGCGCAGCACAGCGGCGTTGACTAATGGCCGGCACCTATTCCTGACCGACGATTCCGGCTTCGGATCTCCCCACAACGAGCCTGATATCGAATGCTACATCGTCACCTCTTTGCAGCTGGCAATGACCAACGCGCTGAACAGCCTTGTTACCGGCGGCCATTTTGAACCTTCGGCAAACGAGATCATTCGGCAAGTGGGCAATTACAACAATGGAGTTTGCGAGCAGAACAACACCCGCCCAGAGCCAATGCCAGTACAACACACGGTATTAGTCGATCGCCTGGCACCACCCAACGGCGCGTTCACCGAAGAGGCGTTCACAGATTTCACAACCCAGGCTGAACTTAATGAGGCATTAGCCCGTTACGGCGAGGAAGCCCAAACTGTCGACTTCGATACAGGCCAGGTACTGCTGATCGACAGGGGCGTCAAACCATCAGGCGGGTTTGCCATCGAAAACCTGGTGTTGCAGGAATCCGAGGACAAAATAACAGTAGCAGTCGATCTGACCAGACCGGGCGACAATTGCGGCGTAGACGGCGCACTGACCAACCCGTACGTGTTCGTATACATCCCCTCCACCAAGCTCCTGGTGATTGAGGCCCGCACGGTTGTAAGGGAGTGCCTGGAATAGGCTTGTTGTTTGTTTGAGCGCTGCGTTGCGGCAACGCAACGCAGCGGGTGTATTTTGTGTTCAGCCGCCTGCAGAATCCGTCAAGCGGACGGGGCGCTCAGCCGCGATAACGCCACTCTAGTCATTCAACTCGGAATAGGTGATTTCCTTGTCACCGAGCGTTGACAGTTCCGGGTACAATACCCTGCAATCACTAAAAACAGCCAGCACGTCCATTTTCTTTTTAATTGCTTCAATGTGCTTCTCAGCAAAGGTCTCGCATACTTCCGCATCGGGATACGGACCATACTCGAACGCCGTCGCACCATTAAACAACTGAACAATCAACACAAGATTATACATATCAGCAATACTCACAACCAGAGGGAATGAATTCAACAGCTTTAAGCTTTAGAAAAACAACTCGCCTTCACACCGCGGCGATGCAAAAAAGGTACCG
>CAKZSB010000157.1 GCA_937920585.1 uncultured Granulosicoccaceae bacterium
CTTGCGGGCAGAACCGGAAACCGTCACAATAGCGCAGACTCAACGGGGTGCCGCAAGGCTGAGAGTGATTACAACCCGTCGAACCTGACCCGGCTAGTACCGGCGTAGGGATTGAGCTTCACTCTCGTTTTGCTCCCCGAAGATTACTCGCTCAGTTTGTTTTGCTCTGCAAAAAGCCTGAGCCTTCGCTTTTTTTTCGGGATCTCACATGCCTAAGCAATCAATCCTCTCTAAATTTTTTGGCAACGTGCTCGTGCGCGCCTTTATTGTGTTGGCGGTGTTGGCCGGTATAGTTGTCTACTTCAAAGGCGTGCCTACGTCTGCATTGGTGCCCGGCTCTGCATCCGCGCCCGCCCCTGAAGCCGGATCGTCGCTGACCGTCTACACCTATGACTCCTTCACCTCTGAATGGGGTGCCGGACCAATCATAAAAAAAGCCTTTGAGGCCACTTGTGACGACTGCACGGTGGAGTTCGTCGCACTGGACAGTTCGGCCGGTATTCTCAACCGTGTGGAACTGGAAGGGGATGCGAGCAAAGCCGATGTAGTGCTCGGTCTGGATACCAATCTGATGGCGCTGGCCGAGGACACCGGGCTGCTGACTGAGAGCGGCGTCGATACCTCGGCGCTGAATTTGCCGATCGATTGGGATTCGAAAATATTCGTGCCCTTTGATTACGGCTACTTTGCTTTTGTCTACGACACCGAGGCGCTTGCGCAGCCGCCCACCAGCCTGCAGGCATTGATCGATGCACCGGATGATCTGAAAATCATTGTGCAGGATCCACGTACCAGTACTCCCGGGCTCGGTTTGATGTTGTGGGTGAAGAAAGTCTATGGCGACGAGGCGCCGCAGGCCTGGGAGAAGCTCTCAAAGAAGATACTCACTGTCACCAAAGGCTGGAGCGAGGCTTATTTTTCGCTGTTTTTGAATGGCGAGGCGCCGATGGTGTTGAGTTATTCCACATCGCCGGCCTACCACATGGCGGTCGATAAAACCGAAAGGTACCAGGCTGCTGCATTTTCGGAAGGTCACTACCTGCAGGTTGAAGTGGCTGCGCTATTGAAAAATTCGAAAAATCGGGCGCTCGGTCAAAAATTTCTCGAGTTTCTGATCACTCCCGAGGCGCAGAGTGCACTGCCGTTGACCAACGTTATGTATCCGGTTGCCGATATCGGCGACAAGCTACCGCCAGAATTCGATCGATTGCTGGTGCCTGCCAGCACACTGCAGTTTTCGCCGGAAGAGGTTCGGGATAATCGTAAAGGCTGGATTGACGAGTGGCTTGAAGCAACCACTCGCTAGCTGAATGGACAGTGGCGCCCCGGTTGTGAGTCAGGTGGTGCCGCGCAGTGCGCCGGTTCAGCGATCACTCTGGTATCCGGCTCGATGGTGGTGGCTGCCGGGCGTGATCAGCCTCGGGGTTATCGCACTGCTGACTGGCGCACCATTTGGTGCGCTGGTATCCCATCTGGATGTGCAGACACTTGGCGAGCCATTTGAAAATCCCTGGTTGCGGCGGGTTATTGCGTTTTCGTTTTATCAGGCTTTTTTATCAACGCTGCTTTCGGTGTTGATCGCTATACCGGTTGCGCGAGCTTTGTCTCGCAGGCAGCAGTTCGTCGGTCGTAAGCTATTACTGAATTTATTTAGTGTCGCGTTGATCATTCCGACAATCGTTGCAGTATTTGGCATCGTAGCCAGCTACGGAAAAACCGGCTGGCTGAATCAACTGCTCGGCGCGTGGGGATTTGAACCGTTTTCCATCTACGGGCTAAGCGGTATTCTGATTGCGCATGTGTTTTTCAATATGCCAATGGCCACGCGGATTTTGTTGCAGTCGCTGAACTCGATACCCGACAGTAGCTGGAAACTTGCCGCGCAGTTGGGCATGAATTCATCGCAACAGTTTCGCTTGCTGGAGTGGCCAGCAATCAGGCAGAACATGGCCGGGCTGTTACTGTTGATATTCAGTCTGTGTTTTACAAGCTTTGCGATCGTAATGACGCTCGGTGGCGGGCCCCGTGCGACAACCATAGAAGTGGCGATCTATCAGGCGCTGCGTTTTGATTTCGATTTGAGCACCGCCGTGGCGCTGGCACTGGTACAGATGACCTGCTGTATATTGTTGATGATATTCATCGGGCGCTTTCAGGGGGCGACCATCCTCAGTGCCAGCAGTCGATTGACGGCCGAGCGCTATTTTCGCGATACCCGGCGCGCTCAGTGGCTCGATTATTCGCTTATCGTGCTGGCGTTCGCCTTTGTAATACTGCCACTTGTGGCGCTATTTGTTTCGGCCATCAATCCATCGCTTGGCAAAGTGTTGTTTTCTACAGGCACTTTAAATGCGACGATCAATACAGTTTGGGTCTCGTGCCTGTCCGGATTGCTGAGCGTGCTGCTGTCCTGTCTGTTGCTGGCCAGCAGCCGGCATTTATCCGTTCGTCTCGCGGCACCACGATTGGCCAATGCGATGGAATACTCCGGCATGGTCATCCTGGTGGTGCCTCCTGTGGTGCTGGGTACAGGGCTTTTCTTATTACTGCGACCCTGGGCTGATGTTTTTTCTGTGGCATTGGTATTGGTGATCCTGGTGAATGCACTCATGGGGCTGCCGTTTGCGTTGCGCATTTTGTCGGTACCAATGAGCCAGTGCGCACAGCAGAATGATCGCCTCTGCGTATCGTTGGGCATGAACGCCTGGAATCGCCTGCGTTTGGTGGAATGGCCGGTTTTGCGTAAACCGCTTGGCCTGGCTGCCGCAATCACCACGACACTCTCTGCCGGCGACCTCACGGTGATCGCCCTGTTCGGCTCAGAGCGTGTAGCGACTTTGCCTTTGCTGCTGTATCAGCGCATGGGCAGCTATCGCCTGTTCGAGGCCGCGACCACCGCGCTGTTGTTGCTGCTGCTGTGCCTGTTGCTGTTCTGGCTGATCGAGCGACTAATTGGAGGGCCCGATGCTGCAACTCAACAACGCTGAAGTCACGCTCGGTCAGCGGCATTTTGTTTTTTCGCTAATTGCACAAGCTGGCGATACGCTGGCTATCGTAGGTAAAAGCGGCGCAGGCAAAAGTACCTTGTTAAATCTGGTTGCCGGCTTTCTGTATCCCACAGCTGGCGATATTCTCTGGAATA
>CAKZSB010000158.1 GCA_937920585.1 uncultured Granulosicoccaceae bacterium
GCGCTCTGCACTGCTGCAGGCCGTGATTGAAGGGGCCGACGACGAGACTCCTGCGCGATAACCGTTGCGTTTGATCTTTGAGCCGATAACTGCCAGCACATCTGCGGAAGTTTCAACACCTGTATCTCCCGCCAATCGCAGTTTACGCACACAAGGTGCTTTCCTTGCTATGGTGTTCACGGGTTTGCAGTATTCACAGACCTGCTAACAGTTCAGGCGACTGTGCTGACAACCCGGGGGATTTGCGATACCGATGGAGCTTTTGTTACTACTGGTAAACCTCGCAGGTTCTGCGATGCTGCTGCTCTGGGCTGTGCGCATGGTCCGCACCGGCGTCGAACGAATCAACGGGGGCGGCCCTGCGCCGGGCAGTCAGGCGTGCCACCCACAGCCGTCTGAGCGCCGCAGGGGTAGGCGCGCTGGTGGCCACCATGCTGCAAAGCTCAACCGCGGTCGCGCTGCTGGCTGCCGGATTTGCCGCATCCGGACTGATCGCCTCCTCGCAAGGGCTGGCGCTGGTGCGCGCTACGCCAGATCAATTCCCTGTTCGCCTCAATCGCCTACCCGATTCTAAGCCAGAGCGGCGATTTGCTCGACAGCCGGCTGGCCGACTCCGACGGCTGAACGCGCGCTTGCCGCTTATTGCATAAGCCGCATCACAATAACCCCCAGCGCGACCAGCAGCGCTGCAATCACGCGCTGACGACCAAACGGCTCGCCAAGCACCAGCGTACCGATCAGTGCGGCAAAGATAACGCTGGTCTCGCGCAGCGATGACACAATCGCCATAGCACCCAGACTCATGGCAAAAATCACCAGCCCGTAGGCCATGCTGGATGCCACGCCACCAAAAATAATGTTACCGGTGGCACTGCGCATGTAACCCAGCCATTCACGGCGGCGCGTGAGCAGAAGCCAGCAGCCAATCGGTATCACCTCGAAAACAAACAACCACAGAATGTAACTGACGCTGTTACCCGCCAACCGCACACCCATGCCGTCGACAACCGTATAGCAAGCGATCAACACGGATGTCAGCAATCCCCATCGCAACGCCGCTGGCGAAATCTTGCCAAGCTGATTGCCCAGCAGGGTGATGCTCATCAGGCCGAAGCTGATTAAGGTCAGCCCGACCAGCGTACCGGCACCTAACACTTCACCGGCGAACACTGCTGCCCCAATCGCAACCAGCACCGGCGCCAGACCACGAAACAACGGATACACCTGTGACAGATCGCCCGCGCGATAGGCCTGTGACAAGGTAAAGTAATACACGTTGTGAATCAGCACCGAGGCGATGATCGCCCACCAGCTCTCAACCGCAGGCAGTGGAAAAAAAGGTACCAGGCACAGGCACACAATACCGCCAACCAACTGGTAGGCGGCGATAGTAAACTCCGGCGTGCCGCCCGATTTTACCAGCGCATTCCAGGTCGCATGCAACAGCGCCGCGCTCAACACCAGCAGTATCAGCATGGTGGTCAACGGGGACTCCGGGGAGCCGGTCTGGCGCCAGTAATGAGTGTACTGTTAGCCTGATTTGCCATCAGCCAGGTGCTTCCGGCAAACGTGGCACGGCTTCTATCAGTTCTCGCGTATAGGCGTGCGCGGGTTGCTCAAATATCTGATTTGTAGTGCCCTGCTCAACCAGCTTGCCGCGCCGCATTACCAGTACACGATCACACACCGAGCGCACGACGGATAAATCGTGCGAAATAAACAGATACGATAACTGATACCGCCCGGACAATTCAGCCAGCAAATCGAGCACCTGAGCGCGTACGGAAACATCGAGCGCGGACACGGCTTCATCGAGGATGATCAACTCCGGGTGGATGATCAGCGCGCGGGCTATCGCCACCCGCTGGCGCTGGCCACCCGAGAATTCGTGGATGAATTTATCGGCGTCGGCAGTAGTTAATCCGACACTCTCCAGCGCCTCATCGATGGCACGGCTGCGGGCGCTACCCGTTGGCGGATTATCGAGCAGGTGAAACGGTTCGGTGATCAAGCGCGCCACCCGGTGCCGCGGATTGAAAGACCCATAGGGATCCTGAAACACCACTTGCATACGCCGACGCAATTCACGCGGCATCGCCATGCCGGCCAGCACCGGTTCACCGCCCACGGTTATGGTGCCATGTTGAATCGCATCGAGCCCGAGTATCGCACGCGTAAGTGTAGACTTGCCGCAACCACTCTCGCCCACCAACCCGACATTCTCGCCTCGATACACGGTAAACGACACTTCATCGACAGCGCGAAAATAGCGCCTCGGTCCGAAAAGCGATTGACGAGGCAGACGATAATCACGCGATACCTGGTCAACTACCAGCAATGGCGCGGCACGATCAACCCTTCGTCCGGCGCGCGCCGGCACATGTGCAGAGGCAGCGTACAGCGCTTGCGTATAAGGATGTTTCAGTTGGCTGAAAATGCTGCGCGCCGGTCCACTGTCCAGCACCCGGCCGTTGCGCATAATGGCAATATCATCCGCAGTATTGGCAACCACTGCCAGATCGTGTGAGATCAGAATCAACCCCATGTCGTCTTCATCCACCAGCCTGCGCAGCAGGGTTAGGATCTGCGCCTGGGTCGTGACGTCGAGTGCAGTGGTCGGTTCGTCTGCGATCAGCAGGCGGGGCCGCAGCGCAATCGCCATGGCAATCACCACGCGCTGTCGCTGCCCGCCCGACAACTCGTGCGGATAGCGAGCAGGCGAATATTTCTCCGCAGGCAATTCAACCCGGCGCAGGGTATCCAGTGCGATCTGCTGCGCCTGCGCACGGCTGGCATCACCGTGCACGCGAACCGTTTCGGCCACCTGATCACCTATCGTGAGCAGCGGATTGAGCGCTGTCATCGGCTCCTGAAACACCATGCCGATGTCATTGCCGCGAACCTGGCACATTTGCGCCTCGCTGAACGTACCAAGGTCATTGCCATCGAGTTCGATAGAGCCGCCGATCTCGCTGCCACCCGGCAACAGCCGCATGATGGAATACGCCGTCATCGATTTGCCCGATCCGCTCTCGCCGATCAGCCCGAGCACTTTGCCGGCACTGAGCTGGAAATCGATATCACGCAGGATGGGTGCACCATTGATCGACAGACTCAGATCCTTACACGCCAATAGCACTAGTGCACTGCAACATTCAAACTATAAGAATGAGTCGGTTGATCAAAGCAACTGATTTCCATAGTTATTCTCGCAACTGGATTGATAGCTGTGTTCATTATCTGACGGATCAACCGACCCTGCGGGAGCCCGTCAGTCGGCGTGCGACTACGTTAAAGCTCTTGATAAGGGGTAAACCATTGTCTGCAAGCTTCGCCTTGCCGCACACCAACTGACGAACTCTCATTCTCACATTTTGAACGCTGCAGTACACTAGTGCCGTCCTCGACTGATCTTTGGATCGAAGTAGTCACGCAGTCCATCGCCGAACAGGTTCAGGCCAAGCACTGTGAACACGATGGCGAACCCCGGAAACAGTGCAAGATGCGGCGCGAAGGTAATCATGGTCTGGCTCTCGGCCAGCATTCGGCCCCAGCTGGGTATCGGCGGCTGCGCGCCGAGCCCGACGTAGGACAAACCCGCTTCGGCAAGAATCCCCAGCGAAAACTGAATCGTGCCCTGTACGATCAGCAGATTAAGCATGTTCGGCAGTATGTGCTCGACTGAAATACGGCTGGCCGATTTACCGGCGACACGTGCGGCGAGAATAAATTCACGCGTCCACAAGCCCAGTGCAGCGGCGCGACTAAGACGTGCAAACACCGGGATATTGAATATGCCGATCGCGATAATGGCGTTGATCGCACTGGGGCCGAAAATCGCTGTGATCATGATGGCGATCAACAGTGCCGGAAAAGCAAACACCAGATCATTGCTGCGCATAATGATTTCATCGAGTGGTGAATCGTGGCGCGCTGCCGCCGCCAGTCCCAACGGCACACCCGCAACGATGCCGATACTCACAGCAACCAGCGCCACCGCGATCGAGGTGCGCGCACCGACCATGATCATCGAAAATATATCGCGCCCGAAATGATCGGTACCAAACCAGTGTTCCATTGACGGGGTCTGGAGTTTTTCCGGGATGTTGAGTTTGGTTACGTCAAACGGTGTCCACAGAAACGAAATCAATGCCGCTGCCACAAACACTGCAGCCAGCATTGCACCCAGCCAGAGATTCCTGTGCTGCAGCCATCGCATCAGTTGGTTCGCCGCAAGCGCGGATCGACAGCTGCATAGGCCAGGTCTACCAGAAAGGTCACTACGACGACGGCAAACACCAGCAGCATGACGACACTTTCAACCACGATCAGATCGCGTTGCGAAATACTTTGAAATACCAGCCGCCCGAGCCCGGGCAGAAAAAAAACATTTTCAATGATGATGGCACCGGCGAGCAGAAACGAAAATTGCAAACCGATGATGGTCAGCACGGGTATCAGGGCGTTGCGCAGCGCGTGTCGCCACAGCGTCTGGCGAGTGCTCAGGCCTTTGGCGCGCGCAGTTCGAATAAAATCTTCATCGAGCGTATCGAGCAGCGAGGAGCGCATCACGCGCGCCAGTATCGATGCCTGCGGCAATGCCAGCGCGATCGCAGGCAACGTCAGTGCTTTAATCCCTGCTAACAGGCCCTGGTCCCAGCCGGGAAAACCGCCTGCGGAAAACCAGCGCAAGTTAATCGCAAAGACCAGCACCAGCAACATTGCAAACCAGAAGTTGGGAATCGCCACACCCAGTTGGGTCACGCCCATCACCGAGACATCGGCTGCAGAGCCGCGTCTCGTGGCGGCGATAATGCCGGCGGGAAACGCGATCAGAGTAGACAGGGTCAGCGCGTAGAGCGCCAGCGGCAGGGAGATCATAAGGCGATCGCCGATCATATCTACAACCGGCGTGCGATAGGTATAGGACGTGCCAAAATCGCCGCTGAGCATGCCACCCAGCCAGTTTAGATAACGCTGCACCGGGCCAACATCAAGACCCAGTTCGGCCCGCAACGCCGCGACCGTATCCGGCGCGGCATTCATGCCGAGCATATAGGCCGCCGGATCGCCGGGGACAATTTCTATCGCCACAAAGATAACCAGGCTGGCCACCAGCAGGGTCAACGACAATGACAGCAATCGACGCACTGCATAACGTAACATGAGGATTTTCTGGTGTGCTAGGAGGCTTCGCTATCGTGACGATCAAACACTTCAAGCGCCGAGTTCAACGCATTGATCGCTGCAGGAAATCCACCGTACAGTGCCATTTGCCAAATCACTTCACCAATCTCCTGCTGAGTTAGCCCCACCTTCAACCCCCCTTCGATGTTGACCTTCAACTGCGGTGCGGTGTGTCCGCCCAGTGCGGTCAGCGCTGCTATCGTTGCGAGATAGCGCGATTTAAGATCCAGCCCCGGCCGCGCGTATTGTTGGCCATAGGCGAAATCGACAATAGATTCGCCGATACCGGGAACAATATCGCCATAGCGCTGCTCAAGCACAGCTTCCATACCCGGGTTCAATTGATCGACCAGTTGTCGACCCTTGTCAAGCGACGAACCGCTCAATTCATCGGTAGCCATTATTCTCCGCACTGTGTGATCAACGGTAGGATTCTTATGTTCAGGGCGCTGTAGTAAAGAGAGATTATCTGTTCGTCATCAGTGGCAGGCACACGCACGAGCAAGCTTATAAGCGGGCGCGGGCGAAGCACAAGTTCCCGCGCCCTGTTACAAATTAATCCTGCCAGAAGACTTTTGTCAGATCATTGGCCTGAGTTGGCGCATTTTCCCAAAGCCCCGAGATCTTCGCATTGGCCACCCCGGTTTTCGCCAGCTGAAAAAGATAGCCGTTGACATAATCCTCGGAGATGATGGTCTGTGCCTGCTGCAATATCTCGCTGCGGGCGTCGTCCTCGGCCGTCGCTTCGAGATCGACCATCAATTGTTGCAGCTCGGCGTTGTCGTATTGAAAGTAATACTCCGGATTGGCATAGATACCGATATCCATGGGCTCGGTGTGCGAGACAATCGTCAGTCCGTAGTCCTTGCCACGAAAGACCTGCTCGAGCCACTGTGCCCATTCGAGATTGCTGATTTCAACCTTGATACCAACTTCTCGCAATTGAGCTGCGATGATTTCGCCGCCACGCCGCGCGTAGGATGGCGGTGGCAGTTTGAGGGTAGTCTCGAAGCCATCGGCAAGACCCGCCTCGGCCAGCAGCGCCCTGGCCCTTTCGGGGTCGTAGGGTGAATTGCCGGTGAGGTCGAGGTAGGCGGGATGGTGCGGCGCAAAGTGACTGCCGATGGGCGTGCCGTAACCGAACATCGCACCATCTATAATGGCTGAACGATCAATCGCGTGAGCGACAGCCTGGCGCACCAGTTTGTTATCAAAAGGGGCCAGCTTGTTGTTGATTGAGAGTATCGTCTCACCTTCGGTAGAGCCCAGCACAACCGAGAATCGCGGATCGGCATCCAGTTGCGGCAGGTTCTCAGGCGCAGGGTAGACTGGAAATGCGTCGACATCGCCCGCCATCAGTGCGGCAAATGCCGCGGTGGGCTCGGAGATAAACTTGAAGGTTGCCTTTTCCAGTTGCGCGGGTTCGCCCCAGTAATCGGGGTTGCGAACGATCTCTACCTGATCGCCCTGCACCCACTTCGAGAACACAAAGGGGCCAGTGCCGACCGGTGCGGTTTTGGCTTGTTCTATAGACTCCGGTGCGACGATGACAGCATCACCCCAGGCCAGATTGAACGGCAACGCGCCGTTGGCCTGGCTGAGTGTTACCACCACGGTGGCAGGATCCGTGGCCTCCACCGAATCGATGCCGGCAAAGAGCCCCTTTTGTGCGTTGGTAGAGTCCTCTGCCCGGGCGCGATCGAGCGAAAATACAACGTCGTCGGCATCGAAACCGGTGCCATCGTGAAAGCTCACGCCGGTGCGAAGTGTAAAGCTGTATTGCAGACCGTCTTCGGACACTTCCCAACTGCTCGCTAGTGCCGGCGCTACTGAACCGTCGGGCAAAAAGCGCGTGAGGCCTTCAAATATGTTGGCGTAGACGACTTCATCAATCGCAGCGGCAGCGGCGCCAGTGGGATCGAGATTGGGTGGCTCGAGCTGCATGCCGATGGTGATGTCGGTGCGTGCCGCGCTGGCGCTGCTGCAGGCGAGCACCAGTGCTGCTGCGAGCAAATGGTTAGCGGTAGACATTGAGGTTCCTCGGTATCAATTCCCCCTCAATGTAACATGCTCGTCAGCGCGCTGCAGCAGGCAGCGGCAAAGCCTGAGATCGAAGCACAGCCGGATTAACCGGCCCGCAGCCACTCCTGTCGAGCCGAATTTTTCAGCGCGAACAGCGGACCGGACAGGGTATCGGCGTTGCTCAGAAATTCGTCAATCACGGTGTGCCGGTGAAACAGAAATCCCTGTAACAGGGGGCACCCCAGATCACGCAGAATCTCCATTTGAGCGCGGGTCTCGATGCCCTCGGCCACGACATCGATATCGAGCTCGCGGGCCAGATTTATGATCGAGGCGGTAATGCGGTTGGCTATACGATCCTGCTCGAGGCAACGAATAAACGAGCCATCGATTTTGATCTGATCGATTTTCTGATCTCGCAAGTGAGACAGCGCTGACGATCCACTGCCAAAATTGCTTATCGCGATCCCAACCCCACAGCCGCGGATGTTGTCCAGAGCCTGCTCGGCGGCGCTGCCCGGGGTTAGCAAACTGCTTTCGTTGACCTCTAGCATCAGTTGATTCGGCCGGATCTGATGGCGCTCTATCGCATCGGTCACCATCCCGAAAAAGCCGGGAGCCCCCACTTCCGCCGCACTGGTATTGAGGCTCAGCGTCGCGGCCGGATGACTGGCCAGCCAGGGCTGCAGCAAACGCATCGACTTATTGAAAATCACTTCGCCAAGCGATGACATCAGGCCCAGTTGCCGGGCGATTCCAAGAAAGGTCTCCGGCCCGCTGCGAGTGCCGTCTTCGTGGGTGAGTCGTGCCAGCGCCTCGATTCCCCAAAAGTCCCCCTTGTGGGTATAAATGGCCTGCACGTCAATATCGAATGCATCAGCGCGCAGCGCGCTGCGCAGGCGCAGTTCAGTCGACTGCTGCAGCTGCGTTGCCTCACGCAACTCGCTGTCGAACAGCTGAATGCGATTGCGTCCCAGGTGTTTCGCCTTGTAGGCCGCGGCGTCTGCTTCGCGAAACAGTTGCGAAGCGCTATGGGTGTCGGCACTGCCAATCGCAACGCCCAGCGATGTCGTCGCGCTGACTTCCCGACCAGCCACACGATGCGGCTCGGCGAGCACCTGCCGAACCTTTTCGGCAACCTGAACCGCGTCGCGCCGGGCACGCGTACCGCCCAGCAGAATGACAAATTCATCGCCCCCGAAGCGGGCGACGAGGTCATCGCCGCGCAGCGTCTCGCGCAACCGTTGCGCCACGAGTAACAGCAGTTCATCACCAGCCTCGTGACCCAGGCTGTCGTTCACATGTTTGAAGTTATCGAGATCGAGCACCATCACGGCAACGCACTGGCCATTGACCAGCATATCGTCAAGTGTGAGATTGAACACCTCCCGATTCGCCAGCCGCGTCAGCTGATCGCGAGTCGCCCGATCCACCAGTTCGCTGTTGAGACGTAACTCTTCGGTGATATCCCGGCTGGTAAAAAACACTGACTGCCGATTGCTTGACGCAATCAGCGCCATGCGCAGCGTCCGCTCGCGGCCCGCCACTGTCGTTTGGAGATCCAGATCGATCGTCTCACCCGATTCGATGACCCGCTGCAGTACGTCGCTCATCAGCGCGCTGTCTGCAAGACCGAGCAACTGCTCGATGCCCTGCCCCGTGACTTGATCCATTTCGCACTCGAGAAATTGCAGCATGGCGGGGTTGGCACGCATTATCCTGCCGGCATTATCCAGCAGCGCCGACTGACCGGGAGAGCGCTCAAAAAACAGCTGGCTGATTTCGAGATCCCGCTCGCGTTGCACGCGCTTGGTGATGTCGCGCTCGAGCATAAACCAGCGCCGGGTGTCGGGATCCCAGATTGAGAATCCCTCCAGCGTGATGATTTCGCCAACACTGTTGTAGGCGGGAACAGTAAACCGAAGCGACTGTTCGCCATCACGAAATCGCTGCGCGATAGAATCCAGAATCGGGCGCCCTTCAGGCGGCACA
Source organism: uncultured Granulosicoccaceae bacterium (assembly GCA_937920585.1). Taxonomy (GTDB): domain Bacteria; phylum Pseudomonadota; class Gammaproteobacteria; order Granulosicoccales; family Granulosicoccaceae; genus CAKZSB01. The sequence continues at coordinate 9,202 of CAKZSB010000158.1, forward strand.
AAATCAGCCAGGGGCTTGCCTATCCAGTCAGATTGCACAATGCCATGAGTACGCTCCGCCGCTGCATTCATTGACACCACCATACCGCGCTGATCGGCAACCACGAACAACTCATCCGCCAGATCGACCAGGCGCTGATATTGCCAGTGGTCGGCGCGCTGATCGGCCTGCTTTTCAGTCGCCGAGGCCCAGATGTAGGCAATCGCGCCTTTGCTGCCTAAGGTCGCATCGCACTGGTAGTGAAAGAACTGCCCATCACTGTGACGCAGCCGACACGACCAGCGACAATGCTTGTGTTGCAGTACCCTGCTGGCCGCCTGCTGCACGCCGCACCGGTCATCCGGATGGATAAAGTCAGCCCAGGTACAATCGACCAGTTGCTCAATCGACCAGCCACTTTCAGCGCTGACAGCGGCGTCGGCATCGAGTACGCGCCCTTCGAGGACGTCGATGACGAAGAGCATTCGCCCCGATAGCAGAGATTCAGCAGTCGATACCATAAACGGTGTAGCGGCATCGGCCGCGCCGCCTTTCGCTGCCCAGTCCGCAATCCCGGCAAAACAACTGTCAGCAATCACGCTACACTGGGTCAGGACACAGCCGAGGCAAATTTCACAATGCATTACGATCCCCGCACAGATGACCGTCCGTTGCCCTACGATCCGTTCAAGAGCTGCACCGTGCCACGTCCAATCGGCTGGCTATCGACCATCTCCAGCGACGGAATTGCCAACCTGGCCCCGTTCAGCCAATGGCAAAATCTCACCTTCGACCCTCCGCTCGTCATGTTTGCCGCCAATGGCTATGCCGACGGTCGTCGCAAGGATACGGTCGTTAACGCTGAGACCAGCGGCTGGTTTGTCTGGAATATGGCAACCTGGGATCTGCGCGAGGCAGTAAACCGCTCTGCTCAGGACTTTGACCCCGAGGTGGACGAATTCGAGCATGCCGGCGTCAGCAAAGCCGCCTGCATCGACGCGCCCGGGCCGCGCGTCGCCGAATCACCGTGCCATTTCGAGTGCCGCTATCTTTCAACCCAGCGTTTTCCCGGAAAAAGCAATGTCGGCACTGTCGATGTGGTTTTCGGCGAAGTAGCGCGCATTCACGTGCGCGATGACATCGTCACCGCCGATGGCAAAATAGACATTCTTAAAATCAAACCCATCGCACGTATGGGCTATTACGACTACACCGTTGTGGATAATCTCTTCGAAATGAAGATTCCCGGCAGTGAGCACGCTGCAGCCGGTTTGGAGGGTCGGGCCGGGAACTAGTGACACTAACAACTGGTGTCTACAGTGTGGCCTTCGATGTGCCGGCTACGCCCGGTAGGGATATCACATCCGGAGTGCGGCACATCAAAGCCATCCCCTGCGCCATCGCGCGATTCAATGGGCTTTAGAAATGCGCTGGACTTCTATATTGCCGGGCATTTTCCGGAAAGGCAGTTTCCACTTTTCCAGCGGCTCGAGGATTACCGGGCTGACGCACACTATTCCCGACGGAACTCGCGCTGTTTATTCAAGCGTTACAAGCACTGAGTGCATTGTTCTCAAACAACAGCCAGCTAAGCGCGCAAGTCGATTGTATTTGTAGTATCTGTGGCCAGACACTATCTGAAAATTCGTCAGCCCGGGTATTTTGTGACTAATTCCGGCTTCGAGGAACAGATAGCGCGTCTCCACAGATTCGCGATTTGCAGTATCAGAGTATCGAGCTACCACCTGCAGAACTAATCCCTGGCATTATCTTCCAGCGCACGCGCCTTGCGCCCCATGTGCTTGTTCAACTGCCGGTCAAAGCGGCTTGTTGCACCAACTACTTCGTCGCGAACCCATGGCTCCCAGCGAGTTTGCTCAGCGGGCTCGGGTATATCGCCCATCACCGTGACGCGCTGAATGATGCGCTGCTCGTTAAAATCACTGAGCACAAAGTGCTGCGTGCATCGGTTATCCCACATCGCGACGGTGCCTGCACTCCATTTATAGCGCACGGTAAAACGCGGATTGGCTACCCATCGTGTCAGGTAGTCGAGCAGCATCTGACTTTCCTGGTGATTCATTTCCACTATTCGTCGTGTGAAGTGCTCGTTGACAAACAATGATTTTTTACCCGTTACCGGATGGCGGCGAACCACTGGATGAATTGCTGTGAGATCGTACTTACCGTGTGGTGCGGCATCGTGCAGCGCTGACAATCCATCGCAAAGATCACGCATCGGCGGCGATAATGCATCGTAGGCCGCACAGGCGTTCGCCCACATGGTGTCACCGCCCACTTCGGGGCATTGCACCATATTGAGTATCGACATCACTGACGGCTGCTCCTGAAAGGTGATGTCACTGTGCCATTCGTCGGCCAGGCCACCATGGCTCGCCGCGAGTTCGAACACCTGCGGATGCTGGGTAAAAGGATTCTTCAGGTTGGGGTGCGATTCCAGTTCGCCAAAGAAATTACCGAACGCGACGTGTTGCTCCACATTGATGTTCTGTTCCGGAAAGAACAACACCATGTGTTCATGCAGCAGTGATTTGATCGCCGGAATCTCTGCTGCATTTATTGTTGCCAGCGCCACCCCGCGAACTTCCGCCCCCAGTGTTCCAGCCAGTCTTGTGACACTCAGATCCGAGCTCATAATTTCCCCCTTGTTCGATTAGCCGTACGCGGTTTGATTCAGGTTTGCATTTGCTGCAGCATCTGCTTGTAGCGATCGACACCCTGCGCGCCAACCAGTAACTCCTGCTGATTGAAGATCATCGCCGGTACCCCCTGGATGCCGCCGGAGATGGACACTCGCTGCGCCTCGCGCACCGCCTCGGCATAGCGCTGGTCCTGCAGTATTTCCAGCGCCTCCTCGTGATCGAGTCCGGCCTCGACAGCAGCGTTAGCCAGCACATCGATGTCACTGACATCGCGCGCGCGGTTGAAATAGCAATGAAACAGCGTGATCTTTAACTGGTGCTGCCGCCCGTGCAACGCTGCCCAGTGCAGAAGCTGGTGCGCCAGAAACGTATTGACGATTCGCATGTCATCTTCAAAACGAAACTCGAACCCCAGCTTTCGCCCGGTATCGACCAGGTTCTCCCGCGCCGCCTGACTCTGCTCTGCAGTGCTGCCATATTTGCGCTGGATGTGCTCGCCTAGATGTTCGCCTTCAGGCACCATCGCCGGATTCAGCTCAAAGGGTTGCCAGTAGATATCTGCATCGACCTGGCACTCTCTCATCGCCTGCTCCAGTTGCTGATAACCGACGATGCACCAGGGGCAAACGACGTCCGAAACAATATCTATGCGAATGGCATCCACGGTTGATTCTCCGGCGTTAGCTGGTTGACACAGTGCTACGCGATAGCACTTTTGGCATCGGCGTATTCACGCTTCATTCGCTCTACCATTTGCGCGGTTGTGACAACCGAATCGATCGCGCCAATGCCCTGCCCGCAGCCCCAGATCTCTTTCCACGCTTTGGGTTTTTCACGATCAGAACCGAAATTCATTTTGGTGGGGTCACTGACCGGCAGGTTGTCCGGATCCATGCCGGCCGCTTCAATGGAGGGGCGCAAATAATTGCCGTGCACACCGGTGAAAAGATTGGTGTAGACGATGTCGGTGGAATCGCCGCTGGCAATCGCCTGTTTGTAGCCATCGCTTGCGCGCGCCTCAGCCGTGGCAATGAACGCTGATCCGGCATAGCCCATATCAGCCCCCATCGCCTGCGCCGCAAGGATCGAGCGGCCGGTGGCTATCGAGCCAGACAACAGCAAGGGACCATCGAACCACTCACGGATTTCTTCAATCAAGGCAAAAGGGGACAGTGTACCGGCGTGTCCGCCGGCACCGGCGGCGACGGCGATCAAACCATCGGCGCCCTTTTCAATCGCTTTGCGGGCAAATTTATCGTTAATGATATCGTGCAGGACAATGCCCCCGTAGCTATGCACTGCATCGTAGACCTCCACCCGCGCGCCGAGCGACGTGATCACAATCGGTACTTTGTACTTTACGCACATCTCCATATCGTGCTCGAGGCGATCGTTAGAGCGATGCACGATCTGATTGACTGCATAGGGTGCGGCGGGTGATTCCGGATGCGCGGCATCATGCGCCGCAAGGCGCGATTCGATATCGATCAGCCATTCTTCGAGTTGCTCTGCCGGCCGGGCATTCAGGGCGGGAAACGAGCCCACCACACCGGAGATACACTGCGCGACGACGAGATCGGGATTGGAGATGATAAACAACGGCGCGCCAATCAGGGGCAATTGCAATTTTTCTTTCAGAACGGCAGGTAGTGCCACGGGGTTCAGGCCTTTTCGTAAAGTCGACGGGGCGAATGGTAGGCTAATGAATTCGGCCGGTCCATCCCATTGCAGCAGAAACCTGTGACGTCAGCGCCTAGCCGCACTGCCCCGCTACGCCCAACGCCACGCCCGGCCTCTGATCCACCCACTCACTGGCCAGACTGCTCTGCGCGAGCGCCTGCCGCGCGTGCTGATATCCAATCTCGACGATTTCATCGAATGAGCCGAATTCGAGCAATCCCACCTGATCGACAGGCAGATTCAGATACAGGTCGGCGATTAGCCGATTCTGATCTGACTGGCGCGAACTGCCAACCAGCGACGCGCGATAGAGTATCTCGAAAATTCCGGGTATGTCACCGTGGGGTTCATCCTGCCCGCGCCGCAGCAACTTGCGGCTGATCAATTCGCCCACCGTGGGCATACCATCCGCATCGATGTGGAGCGCTTCGGCACCGCCAGCGAGATCAACGGCGATCGTGTACCCCACACCTTTGGCGGACATAACGTCTACCGGCAGATTATTGATCATGCCGCCGTCCACCAGCAGGTGCCGATCACGAATCACCGGTGGCAATATGCCGGGCAGCGCGATGCTCGCCCGGATCGACTGCCAGATGCTGCCCTGGTCGTGCACGACGCACTCATTGCTGGTGAGGCTGGCCGACACACAAAAGTAATTGAGCCAAAGATCTTCTATCGAACGCCCCTGGGTGTGTTCGCGCAACAGATCATCGATGCGCTCGCCCCTGATCAGTGAATAGACGGGAACGGTGTAGTCGCGCAGCGGGCGCTCGTGCACAAACACCTTCCTGGCTGTGTCGATCAGATCCTGATCGTCCAGGCCCATGGCGACAAAAGCACCAATGATCGCACCGATACTGGTACCACCGACATAATCGATCGGGATACCGGCCTCGCGCATCGCGCGCACAACACCAATGTGTGCCAGCCCGCGCGCGCCGCCGCCAGCCAGCACCAGCCCGACAGACTCGCCTGCCAGAAAACGACTGATTCGCTTGATACCGCCGGCATCGCCGCGGCATAAGTGATGATGGCGGGCGAACAGACCCATGCCCAGTATGCCCTGCATGTCGGCCACGCTGTTCAGCGCCCCTTCGTGCAGGCGAATGAAATCGCACTCGGGCCGGGTGCCCTGAAAAAAGGGCATGGACAGCGCCATCATTGTTCGTTTGTTGTCTGTATCACCGAGCAGCACCATGTGATCGGCATAACGACAGCAGTGCCGAGCCCAGCGCGAACCGACTGGCCCACCCTTGCAGATAACAAAACGAAAGCGCCCCTCGAGTTCATCGATCCAGGATGCCAGTAGTGCAGGCGCACGCCGATCGGACAGGCTCTTCAAACCTCGCTCGTTCAGAAACAGCTCGATATTCTGCTCATCGACCGAGAGTGTTTTGCCATACGCCTGCAGGCATGTGCAAAGTTCGCGGTGAAAGTGATCGAGATCGACGCCCTCATGGGTCGACATGACAGCATAAATTTTTGCCCCGCGTTTGCGCGATGGCCCGTGCAATGCCGAGGATGCCAGGCGCCCGACCACCTTGTTGCTTAGACGCAAAGCAAACTCGGGCCAGGTCTGCGCCAGCGCCTGATAGTCGCTGCGTGAGATGCGCAGCAGTAAACTATCCCTCACGGCAACGACAGTCGCGGTGCGAGCATGCCGCGTGAACAATGCAATTTCACCGATTGTTTCAAAACGGCCAACTTCATTGACCTGCCGGGGCTCGGCATCGGGATCGAGGTGCAGGATACGCAGCCTGCCTCGCATCACCATATAGAGTTCATCGCCCTCTTCGCCCTGATTGAACAGCGTATCGCCGCGCCTGAGGTGGAGTTGCCGGGCACAGGCGAGCACATCGTCGACCAGGGCATCGGGCTCGGTACCCGAGATATGCCGAAGGCAATCGATCACCAGCTGCCGATCGATCTCCCACAACGTTCGCCTGTTGTTACTGCTGTCTGCCATATCCTCTACCGGTTCCATTCCTGTCGGGTGGTGATGCCCGTTCACGGGATTGAAAGCCCGTTAGTGTACACTTTGGCTTTGCAGCAACCACGCGAATTCCGATGTTTCGACCACGCAGCCGGCACAATGATCCCCGCTGCCGGCAGTATTTTCGGGGCGCGTTTCCCAACCCCACACGGAGCGATCCGACATGCTGATCTCTAATCTCGAATTTTTACCCGGCTACAAAATAAAAAGGCATCTGGGGCTGGTGCAAGGCAGCTCGGTGCGGGCCAAACACGTTGGCCGCGATTTGATGGCCACGCTGAAAAACATCTTTGGCGGCGAACTCACAGCCTACACGGAGTTGTTGCAGGATTCTCGCGAAGAGGCTACCGCGCGGCTTGTCGAACAGGCGACGAGCATCGGTGCCAATGCCGTGCTGAATGTGCGTTTCAGCACCTCCAGCATCGCCGCCGGTGCGGCTGAAATTTTCGTCTACGGCACTGCGGTGGAGCTGGAAGATGATTGAGGTCGGTATCGCCGTTGCGCTGGTTATTCTGGGCTACATATTCGGCAGCGCGGCCGAGCGACGCCACTTCAAAAGCATCATCAAACGCGAGCGAGAGTTAAACCGGCTGGCTGCGGTGGCGACCCGGTTTCCACCGGAAGATACCGCCTGGCGGCAGCAGCTGGTGACGGGCAACGTGGTGATCGCCTCGGACTACTTCAAAACCTTCACCGCCAGCCTGATCAATATTTTCGGCGGCAAAGTCACACCTTTTGAATCACTGATTGATCGCGCGCGGCGCGAAGCGATGTTGCGCATGAAAGCAGATGCGCAATCACTGGGGGCTGAATACATTTTCAATGTGAAGTACAACACTTCGCGAATCTCGCAGTTTGGTGCCGGTGCTATCGAAGTGATGGCCTATGGCACCGCGCTCACGCCACCCGAATAGCCATAGAACAACAACACATGGATTTTGAAAATCGCCAGCCGCGCGAAGGTATCAACACCACCCGCGAGCACCCGTTGAAACGTTTCATGATTTTGCTGGGCAGTGCGGCCGTGCTGGTGACTGTGTTGGTGGTAACGCTGCAACTGGCCGGCGGCTGGATCGCTCGCAAGATTCCGTTTCGCTACGAAACAATGGCCATCGAACAGACAAGCCTCGAGCTGGGTTCCGAGCGGCCACCGGCAGAACTTGTCGCTTGGCTCAATCAACTGGCAGACAAAGTCTCGCCCGGGCTGGAGCTGCCCGCTGATATCGAAATCACCGTGAACTACCACCACGAGAACGTGTTCAATGCGTTCGCAACCATTGGCGGGCAACTGGTGTTTTATCGAGGCCTGTTAACGCAGATGCCAAACGAGAACGCGCTTGCGATGGTGATGGCTCACGAGATAGCACATGTGCTGCACCGCGACCCGCTGGCCGGGCTCGGCGGCGGATTGTCGAGCATGCTGGCTCTGGCCACACTAACCGGCCAGGGCGGCACGGGGGCCGCCGCATCACTGCTCAATCAAACCGGATTGCTCACCGGTGTTCAGTTTACCCGCCGGATGGAAAACAACGCCGACACCGCGGCACTCGCCGCCGTGAATTCAGTGTATGGTCATATCAACGGTGCCGATACGCTGTTCGTCCTCACCGGAGCTGAGCGCGATGATTCTGCTCTGCCACAGTGGCTGGAACGATTCGCCAGCACCCACCCGCTCGATGGTGATCGGGTACGGGCAATCGAAAAGATGGCCGCGGACGCGGGTTATGCGACGACAGGCAAGCTGACCCCTTTACCTGCTGAATACAGGCAATGGCTTAACGAGGATTGACCGCATAGCGGCACCTGCCGGCGCCAAACGAATAGACCAGTGCGAGTAAGAGCAGCAGTGGTAACAGCGGATCAAACCCGGCCCCTTTAACCAGTGTGCATCCTCCACCGGCTGCCGTACCCTGCAATCCGGTTTTTATCACCCCTGGCACAAAACCATCCGGATCGGCAAAACCATTGCCATCCGCATCGGCATCGGCGCTATCGATAATGCCATCGCCGTCGTAATCAGAGCCACCCACAACATCGACATCGGCAATGTTGATGATGCCATCGCCATCGCTATCGGGCAGACCGGTAATACTGGCATCGACATCATCCTGAATGCCGTCACCGTCGATATCGGTGAGTGCGTCGACAATGCCATCGCCATTTATATCGATGTTGCGTGCTGCAACGATATCAAACACGCCGTCGTTGTCACTGTCCAGATCCAGATGATCGGGATCGCCATCTTCGTCGCCATCGATAAACGGCGGCGGCACAACCTGCATGCCATCGTCGTGACCATCGTTGTCACTGTCGATAAAATTATCCACTTCGCCATCGCCGTCCAGATCCTGCGAGCCAAGTTCAACGACATCGGCGATTCCATCCTGATCGGAATCCTGATCGAGGTGATCACTGATACCATCGCGATCTGTATCGACGGGCAACTGTGGCACGTCGTCGAATGCGTCATCGACGCCATCGCGATCCGAATCGAAGAAATTGTCGATGCGGCCATCGCCGTTGAAGTCGGCAATTGATCCGCCACTCTCACTGATATCGGTCAGCCCGTCGTTATCGCTGTCGAGGTCACGAAAATCGGCCAGTGGATCGCTGTCTGCATTGGGCGGCATACGCCCGGCACCTTCAAGCAAACCGAAACGGTTGGCGCGCACACGCAGAATACTGCGCGGCAACTCACTCTCGAGCAGTAGCTCATCGACTACGCCATCCAGATCGGCATCGGCATGGGTTGATTCTGTTGTGTCGAGCAGGCCATCGTTATCGCTGTCGTGGTCGAGAAAATCCGGATTGAAATCACCGTCAACGTTCGACAGGGTATAGTTGACCTGCCCTGCCTCGGGCCAGGTTTCAACCAGATCCGACAAACCATTCGCTCCGAACGGACGGCGAATATCGATCACACCATCCGCATCCTGATCGTACTCAATAGCAGTCTGTTGGTCGGGCTGCCCTTCGATCAAATCGTAGATGCCGTCATTGTCGGAATCCAGATCCTGAAAGTTCGGCACGCCGTCGTCGTCGTGGTCGGTCGCATCTTCCAGCACATCCGGAATACCGTCATTGTCGGCGTCGAGATCAAGGTAATCGGGTACGCCATCGGCGTCGGTGTCACCTTCGCCCTCCAGCAAATCGGCAATGCTGTCGTTGTCGCTGTCGACATCCAGAAAATTCGCAATGCCGTCGCCATCGGTATCGACCGTGCCTTCACTGATATCACTGATGCCGTCGCCGTCTGCATCGGTGTCCGAGGCATCCGGCTCGCCGTCACCGTCGCTGTCGCCGGCGCCCTCTTCACTGTCGTCAATGCCATCTGCATCGCTGTCACGATCGCGATAATCGGGTTGTCCGTCACCATCGGTATCGACCGGCGCCAACGGGTCAGCACCGGATTCCAGCTGATCCGGCAGCCCATCGGCATCTGAATCGATATCCAGAAAATCGGGCAGGCCGTCGCGATCGGTATCGACGAACTGTTCAACGCTATCGGGAATGGTGTCGGCATCGCTGTCGAGATCACGATAATTGGGCAGCCCGTCAGCATCGCCATCGGACAGACCCTCCTGCGAATCGAGCAGGCCGTCTGCATCGGAGTCTGTGTCGATGCGATCTGGCGAACCGTCGCTGTCGGTATCGGGATCGGGCAACGCAGTTACCACGATGCGATCGTCGATGCCGTCACCGTTGCGATCGACCGGCTGATCGACAATGCCATTGCGATCGATATCACTGCCACCGGCCTCAACCAGATCGGCAAGGCCATCACTGTCACTGTCGCGATCGAGGCGATTGGGATTGCCATCGGCATCGGTGTCGGGATCAAACAGCGGGTTGGTGCGCAGCACGTCATCGGCACCATCGCCATTGACGTCGGTGAAACCATCGACCAGACCATCGCCGTCAGCGTCCACGCCACCAGCCTCGAGCAAGTCCGTCAGGCCATCGCTATCGCTGTCGAGGTCGAGGAAATCCGGAAAGGTGTCAAAGTCACTGTCGACCTCACGCTCGACCAGATCCAGTACGCCGTCGTTATCGGAATCCAGATCGCGAAAGTTCGGAATGCCATCTCCGTCTGCATCTCCAGTGCCCTCAATGGCATCGGGAATACCGTCGAGATCACTATCCAGACCGGACTGGCCAACGGGCTCCGACTGCTCAATGTAGTCTGGCACGCCGGAACCATCGGCATCGCCGACCCCTTCAATGCTATCGGGAATGCCATCGCCATCGGCGTCGGTATCGATGTAGTCAGGCAGGCCATCAGCGTCGGTATCTACCGGATTGACCGGTACGCCACCCGCCTCGCGTGCATCGGGAATGTTGTCCGAGTCGGAATCGGTATCGCGGTAATCAGGCGTGCCATCGCTATCGCTGTCGACCGGAGACAACGGATCCGTGCCAGCCTCAAGCGCATCGGGCAAGCCGTCCTGATCGGCATCGGGATCGCGAAAATCAGGCCTACCGTCACTGTCGGTATCCTGCGGCTCGGTGCCATCCGGGCCGGCTTCAAGTGCATCGGGAATACCATCACCATCGGCATCCATATCGCGAAAATCGGCGACACCATCGCTATCGGTGTCCAGCGGCGCACCAGGTATTGCGCCCGCCTCCAGTGTATCGGGCACGCTGTCGCCGTCGCTATCGAGATCTAGAAAATCAGGCACACCGTCGGCATCGGTATCTATCGGTTCGAGCGGATTGGCACCCGCCTCGAGCGCATCGGCAATGCCGTCGTTGTCGGAGTCGGTATCGAGCTGGTTGTCGATCCCGTCGCCATCGGTGTCGACCGGGGTGGCCGCAACGGGGCCAGCCTCGATGCGATCGGGAATGCCGTCGCCATCGGCATCTGCATCGCGAAAGTCCGCATCACCATCGCCATCGGTATCAATCGGGTTCGCACTGTCAGCGCCAGCTTCATAGCGATCACCGATACCATCGCCATCGGCATCCGTATCCATGAAATCGGGCTGGCCATCGGCGTCGGAGTCGAGTGGAGTTGCCGGATTGGGGCCAGCCTCAAGTGCATCGGCCAGACCATCACCATCGGCGTCGAGGTCGAGATAATTGGGGACAGAGTCAGCATCGGGATCGAGTGCGAGCTCCAGTGCAGTGGGAATGCCGTCGCCATCATCATCGCGATCGCGCCAGTCGCGCTGGAGATCACTGTCATGGTTGGGCAACGGCGCATTGCTACCGCGCGCATTGGCCTGCGCATTGGGGCCGACAACGGTATCAAAGGCATCATCCAGTCCGTCGCCATCGGCATCACTGCCCTGCGGTGTGATGGCTACCAGCCCGTTGCCGTCCGAATCAAACGCTTCAATAAAATCACTCACGCCATCATTGTCGCTATCGGTGTCGAGGTAATCGGCCTGCGTGGCGGCGTCACTGTTCACCGGTGTCAGACCATTGCCGTAGACATCATCAATGCCGTCACCATTGGCATCAGTACCCGAAGCGGCGAGAAAACCACTATCGGTCTGGGCCTCGATGTTGTCGGGTATGCCATCGTTATCGCTGTCGATGTCGAACTTGTTTGGCACACCGTCACCGTCGGTGTCGATGCTGCCTTCCAGTAAGTCTGTGATGCCATCACCGTCGTCATCGGCATCGACATTGTCCGGTATGCCATCGCCGTCTGCATCCGGCAACATTTGCGCTTCGCGATAGTCCGGCACACCATTGAGATTGGCATCGGCAGATCCTTCAGTGGAATCGGGCAGACCATCGCCATCAGAATCTGTGTCGCGAAAGTCAGCCACCCCGTCGCCGTCGGTGTCCAGCGGGCTGGCCGGATTCAAACCAAGCTCGGTGCGATCGGTCAGACCATCCGCATCTGAATCCAGATCGAGGTAATCCGGTCGGTTATCCCCATCGGTATCCACCCCTGCCTCTATGGCGGTGGGGATGAAATCGCCGTCATCGTCGTTGTCGCGCCAGTCTGCAGTTGTGTCGGTATCGCGATCGGGCAATGTTGCACTGGAGCCACCCGGATTGCTAATCGCATTGGGGGCATTGACCGTATCGAAGACGTCATCCAGTCCATCACCATCGATGTCAACACCGAGCGGCGTGGTGTCGGCAATACCATTGCCATCGGTATCGTGAGCTTCAATCAGGTCGGCAATCGAATCGCCATCGCTATCCGTGTCCAGATAATCCGCCAGGCCATCGGCGTCGCTGTCGACAGGTGTCAGCAGGCCGCTCAGGCCAAAGGCCGAATCGATGCCATCCCCGTTGGCATCCTGTCCGTTGGGTGCTATGAACGTTGCCTGCGCCTCAACAATGTCGGGCACGCCGTCACCATCGCTGTCGATGTCCAGCCGATTGACAATACCATCGCCGTCGCTATCCAGGGACCCTTCGACCAAATCGGGAATACCGTCGCCATCGTCGTCGGCGTCTATGTTGTCTGTGATTCCGTCGCCATCGGTATCGGGTTCACGCAGCGCTTCAAGATAGTCCGGCACGCCGCTGCCATCACTGTCACCTGCACCCTCAGCCCTGTCGGGCAGGCCATCTGCATCGGCATCCAGATCGAGGTAGTTGGGCGCACCATCCGCATCGGTATCGGCTGCGGTTTCAATCGCCGTGTTGATACCGTCACCATCATCATCCAGATCTCGCCAGTCTCGCAAACCGTCAGCGTCATAGTCGGGCAGCACCGCATTGCTGCCACCGGCATTGCCGGTAGCATTGGGCCCAACCACATTGTCGAAACTATCATCCAGCCCATCGCCGTCACTGTCAGTGCCGAGAGGGCTGCGATCAGCCAGGCCATCGCCATTAACGTCGTGCGCTTCAATGGCATCGTCAATCGAATCGCCATCACTATCACGATCGAGGTAGTCCGGCGTACCATCTGAATCGGTATCGCGGGGTGTGGTAATTCCTGTCAGCCCATAGCTTGCGTCTATGCCATCGGCATTGGCGTCCACCCCTTGCGGTGCGACAAAAACAGTTTGCGCTTCTATGTTGTCGGGCGCGCCATCGTTGTCACTATCGATATCGAGGCGATTGACGATACCGTCACCGTCCAGGTCGCCATTGCCTTCAACGGAATCGGGAATTCCATCACCATCGTCGTCGAGATCCGCATCATCATCAATGCCATCTGCATCGCTATCGAGCGATGCATTGACTACCGCACCACTGGCAGACAAATTGGCGATAACACCGCTGGCAGTGCGCTGATCCGTATAACTCGCCACCAGCGTATCACCCGCCTGACTTACAATGGTGCCAGTGTCAGCCGGACCGGCAACAGCCCCTTCAATCGTGGCAAGTGAAGCGCGAAAAATGCCGGTATTTACACCGGTCTCGATCGCAGCCAGTGTTTCGGTTTCGCCGTTGACACTGTTGACTACGGTCACAATGACTTGCTCGACCGAGTTTATATCCGTGTTCAGGTCTGCATCGGTTACCGTCACGATTACTGTTTCACCGGGTGAGCTCACGGGCGTGATAGCAACGACCCCATCGGTTGCCAGGGCAACGGTATCGTCGTCAGTAATAACAACGCGTGTTTCAATGCTCGCGGTCTGTCCACGAACGTAGGTATCGATCAGTTTGTTGTCGCCGTACGAGCTACTGTCAAACTGACCCCAGGTGTGCCGCGCGACCGATGAAGGCAAGCCATCAGGCATAGTCGACGTGCCGCCGGTTCCGGCCTGCAGTACGGTTAGATCATCCCAGAACACCTGCGTATCCGAAAGATTTCCCGCATCGTCAACAGCAAAAATAGTCAGCCCAAGGTCAGAGGGTCCACCACTGGTTTCAACGTCGTCGGCAACAAAATGAAATTCACCCATGCGCACTTCAACCTGTGCTTCATAGGTTCCTGTGACGACAGGATCTCCCAATGCATCGGTGCCATCCCACTCGACTTCATTTTGGCCGGTAACCACTTTGCCAAGCATTTGCACATCAGTCGAATCGCCAAAAATCCCGTTCTGATCGAGATCGACAACAATCGAATAGGAACCAGTCACATCACTATCGAACACAAACTTGCCGGTATCCTGCACGCCGATAGTGGCTGAAGGCGAAAAACCGAAATCCACGCCGGCAGAATCAATGAAGAAGGCTTCGGTAATTTGCGGACCCTGAGTTGGTCGGGGATTCGCTATCGCCGGCCGACCCACATAGAGCGGATACTCATGCGAGACCGTGTTCAGCACCGCACCGGTATTGGAACGCGACCACACCGAGTATCCGGAATTAGGTGCATCCACACCGATCGAATTGGCCAGCAGCTGATACTTAAAGCCGGCAAACTTATTCAGATCCAGCATCCACACATAATTAGTGTTCGGTCGACCACCATCGACCAGCGCATAGTAGTTGGCGTCAGACGATCGCGCGCGACCAAAACTTCGCGAATTGAAGCCCAGCACATAGGCCCACAACCTGCCCGCTGCGACGGTTGGATCGGGATTGGTAGAGACATCGGGCGTGACCGAGATGTCGAAGCGTTCAAAAAAGCTCGATTGATCTGTGGATTTGCTGAGATTCTGCAGTTCAATCCGATGTGCTCCGACAGAAGTCGTGACAAATCGCACCGGGTTCGTCAGTGGTGCGTTCATCGGATCACTACAACT
>CAKZSB010000159.1 GCA_937920585.1 uncultured Granulosicoccaceae bacterium
CTGATGGTGCACGAAGAAATTCGCAAACAGGTTGGCGATGATTTTCTGGTTGGTATTCGCATGTCGATGGAAGAGGGACGCGGTGGCCTGAACATGGATGATGCCTTACAGATTGCCGCTATCCTCGAACGCGAAGGTGCGATCGATTTTCTCAATTGCGTAGTCGGGCGTATGGATACCGAGCTTGCACTGGCGGAATTCAATATGCCTGGCATGACACAGCCGCTGGCACCGTTTCTGGACAAACTTAAAGTTGTCAAACAGGTGATCTCGGTGCCGGTGTTTCATGCGGCGCGTATCACCGATGTTGCCACCGCACGCTATGCGATCAGCGAGGGCATACTCGATATGGTCGCAATGACGCGCGCCCATATCGCCGATCCGCAAATCGTCAACAAGATTCGCCGTGGCGAGGAACACCGCATTCGCCCGTGCTTTGGCGCCTCACACTGCATGCACAAAAAACCCTCGTGCATTCACAATGTTGCCACCGGGCGCGAGACAGAACTGCCTCAGGTTGTAGAACCGGCACAGGATAAAGGTCGGCGCGTGGTCGTTGTTGGTGGCGGCCCGGCAGGTCTCGAGGCGGCGCGTGTCGCTGCTGAACGCGGTCATAAGGTCACCCTGCTCGAAGCCAGCGATCGCCTCGGCGGTCAACTGTTGCTGGCAGAAAAGGGGACATGGCGACGAGATATCATCTCGGTTGTCAACTGGCGCATCGCAGAGCTGCAACATCTGAACGTAGATATCCGCTACAACCTGTTCGCCGAAACCGCCGACGTGCTGCAATATCAACCCGATGTCGTCATCATCGCGACCGGTGGGGTGCCGAATACCGAAGACATCAGTGGCGCTGCGCATTGCCACTCCAGCTGGGAACTTCTCGGTGGCGATGTTCAGCCCGCCGATCAGGTGCTGGTATGGGATGGCACCGGGCGGCACGAGGCCCCCTCGTGTGCCGACTGGCTGGCAGACAAAGGGGCCGCTGTCACGCTTGCGAGCATCGATGATCGACTCGGCGCTGAACTGGGCTACGCGGAGCGGCCGGTGCATCGTAAACGGCTATATCAACAAGGTGTTCAAGTGCTGCACGATTTGGCCCTGCTGTCAGTGGAGCGGCAGGGCAACCGCCTGTTGGCAAAGTTGCGCAATGACCTGACTGACGAGATACGCGAGATTGAAACAGAGCAGGTAATCGTTGAGAGCGGCACCCGGCCGGCTGACGGGCTTTTTCACAACATGCGAGCCGGTTCGGTCAATGACGGCGTCACTGATATCGACGCGCTGATCAATGGACGTGCTCAGCCGTCGGTGGCCAGGCAGGGAAAGTATGAAGTTTATCGGGTGGGGGATGCGATCAGCAGTCGATCCCTGCATGCCGCGTTGCTCGATGCCTATCGAATCGCCGTCAGGCTGTAGTGTGTATTGAGGACTGCTGCTATCAGGGCTGGCTGAGAACCCGAGGGCGGCTTGCCGCCGCCCTCGGCCTTGCACTGCTGTGTAGTCGAATCCGAATCGTCTGAGTCTTCAAACCATTCATCGATCTCATCGCGCAAATCGAGTTTGCCTCGATGACGCTTGCCCGACACACTTTTTACGTGTGCACCGCCTTTTCGCAAGATTGCACCGGCGCGGATGACCGGGTTCCTTGGTAATGGCATATGCCCTCCTGCCCCGGAAACACTACAACTGCAGGTGAAACCACCGGGGTACTGGTTTCCCTCTGCTAAAACGTTATTTCAGTCTTTGAAACATCGGCTGTCGGCTGGTTTGCTGAAACACCAGCCAGCTGACGTGTCAAGAGAGCGCGGCAGTCTACTGGTGCGAGTTTCAATGTCAAGCGAGCGATCACTCTTTGTATGACCGTTCACTATCTATTCATGCAGAGGGTTCGGCCCGGTGACAGTAGTTGAGGGTTGTATTCGCTGCGTACCATGTAGTGGCGTTATAAAAACCATCGACGCTCACTAAAAATAAAATCGATACTGAAACTTTACCGTGTTACTGCGGTCTCCCGATGCGCGGGTGCTGGCGAACTGCGTTCGTATTGCATGGTTCTTAGCCAGTGGAAGGTTGGCCGTAAGGGAAGCCGTTGTGCGAATGGATTCATCCTGCGGTGATGTCAGCCTGAGCTCAAACTGTGAACTGAAGTGCTGGTGATAATACAGTAGCCCCAATTCAGTGTGGACATCAAGGTAACGATCATTCCAGTCGCTGTACTGCGATGCGGTGGCGCCGATCATGGCATAGCCGATGGCATCTGGCAGGATTTCTGTCGATTTGCCGACGGCTCCATCGAATCGACCGAAAAGGCGATCATTGTTGCGAGCTGCATCGCGTGCCAGCCCAACGGAGAGATTCCACGACAAGGCATTGAATATCAGCGCTCTGTCACTGATCGATTGCAGCTTGACGAGCTCCAGTGACTGCAGTCTGGTCGAGTTGTGTTCACTCCGTCTGATTGTCACTTCACCCAGCGAAATACCGGCACCTTTCAGGTAGCCTGTGTTTCGATCGAGGATGTCGTGATAACTTATTCGATAGGCAAGATCAGTGTAGTTGCCGGATGAACTGCGTCCCAGTGCGGTGCTGATCACTTGTGTGTCGTGGGCGAGCTCTGGTGCTTCCGGCCGAACAGCTAACTGCGTTGTTTCGGTCGGTAACTGGCTGATCAGTTTCAGCAGTTGCAGTCGCGTTTCGGCACTTTTTTTAGAGCGCGTGGTTCTTCTTGAGCGGTAAGTGACAAGATCATTCGCGATACGCAGTAGTTGTGTGCGATTGTTATCATCAAGAGTCTGGAAGTCGGCGCTAAGCGCGACATCCGGGTCGGCAGCGATCTTCCTGACCCATTGCTTGTGTCTATTATTAAGCGATTGGTAGCGCGTTTGAATGCCAGTGCCCAGAGACGGGCGGTAATTAGTGTCAGTGACAATGCCAGCTTCTACAACGGATTTAACCGTATCCGCCGGAATGGTGGTCAGTGGAAATTGGCTGGCCAGTTGCAGTGACGGGCGGGCGTAGTCCATCAGTTCGAGTAAACGATAGGAGCAGTTCTGGCGAAAAAAGTAGTAGTCAAAACTGATAT